>CACWVN010000176.1 GCA_902764285.1 uncultured Eubacteriales bacterium | reverse complement strand
CTACCGCCAGCTGGAGGAGGAAATGGAAAAGGCCCAGCCGGCCACGGCGACCGCGTAATGCCGGCCATTCAAAAGCCGTCCCGATCCGGGACGGCTTTTTCGCGACTACAAAACCCGCGCCATTTGGCGCGGGGGTGCTTTTGTCATGGTTCTGCCGGATTTCATTCGCCCACGTCCGGGCTGCTCTCCTGTTCCGCCTGCACATCCGGGAAGGCGGAGTACATCGGCTTTTCCTTTGATCCGCGGAAGGTCCGGTTCACGTAGTTCTTCGTGATCTTCATCACCACGCCCGACAGCGCGATCACGCCGATCAGGTTGGGGATCATCATCATGCCGTTGAAGGTGTCGGCCAGGTCCCAGGCCAGGTTATCGCCCATCACCGCGCCGCCGAACACCAGCAGCACGAACAGGATGCGATACGGGATGGTGCGCTTTTCACCCAGCAGGTACTCGGCGGCCTTGGTGCCGTAGTGGCTCCAGCCCAGCACGGTGGAGAACGCGAACAGCGCGATGGAGACGGCGATGAACGCCGAGCCGATCCAGCCGAAGCGGATGGAGAACACCGTGGAGACCAGGTTGGCCTTCGTCAGCGCCACGCCGTTGTATTCTGCCAGCGTGCGGCCGGTCTCCAGGTTCACCAGTCCCGAGGACAGCACCGAGAACGCCGTCAGCGTGCAGACCACGATGGTGTCGGCGAACACCTCGAAGATGCCCCACATGCCCTGCTTCACGGGCTCCTTCACGTTGGAGTTGGAGTGGACCATGACCGAGGAGCCGAGGCCGGCTTCGTTGGAGAACACGCCGCGCTTCATGCCCCATTCGATGGCCAGCTTGATGCCGTAGCCCACGACGCCGCCCGCCGCGGCCTTCGCGGCGAACGCGCCCTTGAAGATCGCGCTGAACACCGCGCCCACCTGGTGGATGTTGGTAATGAAGATGGCGACGGAGCCCACCATGTACAGGATGACCATGAAGGGCACGATCTTTTCGGTGACGGCGGCGATGCGCTTCAGGCCGCCCACCACCACCAGGCCCACCAGGATCATCACTATCGCGCCGGTCACCCATGAGGGGATGCCGAATACGGTGTCCATGTTGCCGGCGATGGAATTGACCTGGGTCATGTTGCCGATGCCGAAGGAGGCCAGCAGGCAGAACGCGCTGAACAGCGTCGCCAGCGCCGCGCCGATCCACTTGCAGCCCTTGAAGCTGCCCAAACCGTCGCGCAGGTAGTACATCGCGCCGCCGGACCATTCGCCGTGGCTGTTCTTGCGGCGGTAGTAGATGCCCAGCACGTTTTCGGAGTAGTTGGTCATCATGCCGATGAAGGCCATCGCCCACATCCAGAACACCGCGCCCGGGCCGCCGAAGATGATCGCGCCCGCCACGCCCACGATGTTGCCGGTGCCCACCGTGGCCGCCAGCGCCGTGCACAGCGACTGGAACTGGGAAATGCTCTTGTCCGCAGTGTGGCCGGTGACGTGCTTGTCCTTGAACACCGCGCCGATGGTCTGGCGGAACCAGTGCTTCAGGTGGCTGACCTGGAACACCTTGGTCAGCGCCGTCATCAGGATGCCCACGAAGGCCAGCAGGATCAGCGCCGGGACGCCCCAAACCACGCCGTTCACGGTGTCGTTGATCTTCGCCACGCTGTCCAGGAACCCGCCCGAGGCTTCCTCCGCCTCCGCGATGGCTTTCGGCGCCCGTCTCGGCGGCCGTTTCCGCGGTCTCGGCGGTTTCCGCAACGGCTTCCGCGGTCTCCGCGGCGTCCGCCAGCGCGACGGGCGCGAGGACGGTCAGGCTGAACAGCATAATCAGCGCCAGCAGCAGGCCGGTCAGTTTCTTCATAGGGTTTCCCTCCTGTCGAAGCGCGCCCGGCGGGCACGCCGCATCTCCATCTTGCCATGCTAAAGCAAAATGAATTATATGAAACATTATAAATGCAGTTTTTCGGGCTGTCAATGAAACAAACCGCGAATTTCGGAAGTTTTAACACCGAGGGGCTGCAATTTGATGAAATGACGCAAAAAAAGCGCCCCTTTGCGCGGGACGCCCGAAGGGATTCACTTGTGATACGGTTCCCCGGTGCGGATGCGCTCGGCGCGGTACAGCTGTTCCAGCAGGATGACCCGCATCAGCCCGTGGGGAAACGTCAGCCGGGAAAAGGACAGTTTCTCGTCCGCCCGGGCCAGCACCGCGTCGGACAGGCCGTTGCTGCCGCCGATGACGAACACGTTCCGCCGCCCGTCGCCGGACCACGCCGCCAGCTTCCTCGCCAGCGCCACCGAATCCGGGGCGTCGGCCACGATGCACAGCGCGGTCACCCGGTCGCCGGGGCGCACATGCCGCAGCAGCGCGACGCCTTCCCTGTCCTTGATCTGCCGGATCTGCGCCTCGCTGGGCCGGTCGGGCTCGCGCTCGTCGTCCACGGCGATGATCTCGTATTTCCCGTACCGGGACAGCCGCTTCAGGTATTCCGCGCAGCCCTCCTGCTGCCACTTCTCCTTCAGCCGGCCCACGCACAGTATCACGCCGTTCATGCCGAACCTCCCATCCGCATGGAAAGCGCCGCCACGACGACCGTGCTCGCCGCCATCGCCAGCACCGCCGCCAGCAGCATAATCCGGTCCCGGCCCTCCACCGGCCGCCGGATGCGCGGGATGACGATCCGGTTTTCCTGCCGCGCCCGCGACCGCAGCGAAACCAGCAGCATCGCCATCATGCCGAATACCAGCAGCGTCTGCCACAGCATCGACGCCAGCAGGGCCGCCTCCGGCGCCGTCTCCGGCTGCGTCTGGTTTGAGGCCAGATAAGGGATGACCAGGCACGCGGCGTTGTACACCGTATGATAGACGATGCCCGCGTAGAGCGTATCCAGCGCGAACACCAGGTATCCGGACACCGCGCCCACCAGCAGGTACGCGGGCAGCCCGGTGATGTTGCCGTGCAGCAGCGCGAACATCGCGCCGGAGACGCCGATGGCGAAATACGTGCCGCGGCTCTCCCAGGCGGACATCACCAGCCCGCGGAACAGCAGCTCTTCGCACGCGGCGGGCAGCGCCGCCATCATGACGATGGCCAGCGTCAGCTCCCGCGGGTTGCGGATCACCGGTGCCTCGCCGATGGCGGGCAGTCCCAGCGCGTCCGTCAGCAGCTGCCACAGGGCGGCCAGCGCGCTGGCGGCGTACACCGACAGAAGCCCCAGCAGGATCACCGCCAGCGTCGGCACCAGCGGCTTGACGGCCGCGAGCCCGGTCTCCGCGCCGAAAGCGAAGGTCGCCAGCGCCGAAACCCACAGCCCGGCGGCGGCCAGCAGCGTCAGGCCGCTCGTCGCGAAGATGCCCGGCCTCGGCCGGTCCATGATTTCACTGTAGACGGGATCTTGCATAGGGCGCTTTGAGCCGGACGGGCTCGGTCGGTCCGTTTCGGTGAAGATCGCTATCGGCACGATCAGGCGACCGGCGCGAAGCGCGGTCGGCCGGTTCGCCGGAGTCCGCAGGGCTACGGCGAAGATCGTTATACGTTAAACCGGAACAGCGTCACGTCGCCGTCCTTCATCACGTAATCCTTGCCCTCGCTGCGCACCAGGCCCTTCTCCTTGCAGGCCAGCATGCTGCCCTCGCGGATCAGGTCGTCGTAGGCCACGATCTCGGCGCGGATGAAGCCGCGCTCGAAGTCGGTGTGGATCTTGCCGGCGGCCTGGGGCGCCTTGGTGCCGTCGGTAATCGTCCAGGCGCGGACCTCCTTCGGCCCGGCGGTCAAAAACGAAATCAGCCCCAGCAGCCGATAGCCCAGCACCACCAGCCGGTCCAGGCCGGATTCGCCGATGCCCATATCCTCCAGGAACATGGCCTTCTCGTCCGGCTCCATCTGGCTGATCTCCTCCTCGGCGGAGGCGCAGATCACCAGCACCTCGGCGCCCTCCCGGTCGGCGATTTCCCGCACGGGCTTCACCAGCGGCAGCTCGGATTCATCTTTGCCCAGATCCTCTTCGCCGATGTTCGCGGCGTAAATGACCTTCTTGCTCGTCAGCAGGAACCAGTCGCGGACGGCGGCGCACTGGTCGTCGTCCAGCGGCGCAGTGCGCGCGGGGTTGCCCGCGTTCAGGTGGTCCAGCAGCACCTTCCCCGCCTCGGCCTCCACCGCGAACTTCTTTTCGCCCTTCTTCAGCATGGCGGCGGCCTTCTCGGCCCGCTTGGTGACGGTTTCGATGTCCGCCAGGATCAG
>CACWVN010000175.1 GCA_902764285.1 uncultured Eubacteriales bacterium | reverse complement strand
CTCTTCGGCGACGATTCCGCAGCTGTACGCGACGTCGATCCAGGCGATCGGGAACACGCTGGACCTGAGCGCGAACCAGAGCGTGAACATCGCGGTGGGCAGCGCCGTGAGCGCGGCCGTGCCGGAGGCCGTGGCGGGCGCGATGCCCGGCAGCCGGAACTATATGCCAGACGGAAGGAACATGAAGAAAGCGCGGGTATGGAACCCGCAGACGATATATTGCGGCTCGTTCATCTGCGGGGCGGATCCGCATTTGCCGTAAGCGCGGCGCGGGCGGCATCGGGAGGAAAGGAGCGAGAGCATGGCTTACCAGAAACAGACGTGGACGGACAGGAACGTGGAAAACCCGCGGACCTACACGATGGTGGAGAATCAGGACGGCACAGTGACGTTGATTCCGGCGCCGGGGACGGTCACCGCAGAGGGCACTCCGGTGAGCGCCGCGCGGATGAACCATATCGAGGACGGCATCGACGGCGCGGTTTGCAAGTCCGGCGACACGATGACGGGCAATTTGGAAACCTCTGGTGGCAACATTTGGGCCGGGAACAGTCCCCGAACAACTGACGCAAATATGGGCGTTCGCAATAATAAAGGTGAAATATTCCTTTTTTCGGATTCGGACAGTAACGGTCAGCGCGGAATTTGGGTAAAGAACGCGGGCGGCACTGGCAAAGCGGCATTGAACGTTGACCAGAACAACAATGTAACGTTAAACGGCTCAACAAGCGGCTGGGAGACACTTAGTAATGTTACGTGGAACAAAACCTTTGTCTCAAACATCGCGCTCTACCAAAACCATACGGTGATGATACAGATGACGCTGGCTTCAAATGGCGCTGTGAGTGGTGATATACTCGCGGTCCTGCCGACAAATGCAAAGTGCCGAGTGTTTGTGCCGATCGTGTACGCGGACGGCTCATCAAACGCACTGGGTGGCAGCGGAATGGCCTACATCGAAGGAGGCACAAAAAACATAATTGTGTCAAAGGCGTCCGTGCCGGCAAACAGCTACATGAATATATCTATGGTAATACCCGTGGAATGAGGTGAGGCAGCATGATTTCAGGATGGCTTCTCGCACCGGCTGTCATGGTCGGCGCGATCTTAGGTTTCGTTGTTTTCGCAATTATGCACTCAAGCGACAATTGATCGGAGGACGGACATGAGCGTGAGCTATGTGACGGTCGCCGGGCCCGCGGGCGTGGATATGGAAGTTATGCAGGTGACGGCGGGTGGGACGCTGGTCCAGATCGACGCCCAGCCGTTCCCCGCGGGCCGCGGGATGACGTTCAGCGCGTGGTGTAGGGCTGCGCAGGCGGCGGAGGTCGAATTGATCGTGCTGGGCCAGCGGGTACGGAAAACGGTGGGCACGACATGGGACCGGGTGACGGTATCGGTGGCGGAGCCGGAGGGACAGAGCGTGCTGATCCGGCCGCTGGGCGAGACGCCGGTGCTGTTCTGCATGGCGCAGCTGGAGCAGGGCGCGGCGGCGAGCGACTGGCGGCCGGCGCCGGAGGACGTGGACGACAGTATCGACGCGGTGGCGGCGGGCGTGGGCGAGCTGGGCGAGAACCTGGACACGGTGCAGGCGCAGGCGGAGGCGGCCATGGGCGCGGTGCGCGGGCTGGCCGTGGGCGGTGTGAACCTGGTGAACGGCAGCGCGAACGTGACGATCACGGGCACGGACGTGGCGGCGCAGTCGTACCGCGTGCTGGCGTCGAGCGCGGCGGGCATGACGCTGGAGGCGGCGCGGGCATCGGACGGGACGGTGCTGTTCACCAGGCAGCTGGATTTTTCCGGCGGGAAGCAGCGGCACACGTTCGCCACGGCCGAGGACGACGGCGCCTACGAGCTGCGGCTGTACGCGGGCGTGAAGGGCGCGACCAACGGCGTGACGGTGGCGGTGACGCGGATGAAGCTGGAGGCGGGCACCTTCGCCACGGACTGGACGAAATCGCAGGCGGACGCCGAGGCGGAGCTGGCCGACCTGCGGTCGCGGCTGGAGGTGACGCGCACGGGCCTGGAGAGCGTCGTCACCCACGTGCAAAACGACGTGGACGGCACGGTGCGGAACGTGAACAACTATTTCCGCTTCGACGGCAGCGATCCGGGCAACCCGAAGCTGATCCTGGGCTCGACGGATTCCGCGATGAAGATGGAATTGACGAACAGCCGGCTGTCGTTTCTGTTCCGCGGATCGGAAGTGGCCTATTTCAGCGACAACAAGCTGTACGTGACCAACGTCGAGGCCATCCAGCGGCTGTCCGTCGGCACGGCGCAGAACGGCTATCTGGACATCGTGACCACGGCCACGGGCGTGGGATTTCTTTGGAGGAGTTAGGAGTAGAACTATCGCCGAACAGGTATCTATACTTCTCACTTTCTTACTCCTCACTGTCACGCGACTGAAAGGAGCGAAAACAAGTGCCAACCGCAACGTTTACCAATACCGCGCGGCGCGGGTTCCGGCCGGACAAGAGCTGGACGTGGGGCGAATGCTGGCAGGGCCAGTACAAGGGCGGGGACTGCGGCGGCTATCTGCTGTTTGATTTTTCCGCGCTGGGGAACCTGGCGAACATATCGATCTCCGCCATCCGGATGACGTTCAGCGTGGGCGCCGTGGGCGGATCGTACACGAAATACCTGTACCTGCACGTGAACGGCTACAACGGCGCCGGCGCGGGCAGTTACAAATTCACGCAGTTGTATAACACCACGCGGTCGTTGGCGTTCAGCGCCGGGAGCAACGCCGCGGGCTTCGCTGTGCTGCGGGATTACATCCTCGGCGGCGGGACCACGATCGGCATCGGCACCAGCGGCACCCGCGGCAAGCAGGACGGGAAGGACTTCGATTACGACTACCTGTCGCTGACGGGCATGACGCTGGAGATCACCTACGAATACCTGAAATCGGAGGGCAGCGTGGGCGCGGCGCAGACGGGCGGCAGCGCCACGATGGCCATCACGGCCTACAACAGCGCCTACAGCCACAGGGTGACGTGGCGGCTGGGCGACTGGAGCGCGACGCAGGACGTGGCCGCGGGCACGGCTTCGGCCAGCTGCCAGATCCCGCACTCGGCGCTGCCGAACGCGGTTTCCGGCACGGCGACGGCGGAGCTGGAGACGCTGAACGGCGGCACGTCTTTGGGCAGCAACGTGTATTCGTTCCCGGTGACGGTGCCGGCGGGCGTGGTTCCGGCCATCGGCAGCCTGACGGTCAGCCCGGTGAACGCGGGCGCTTCGAGCACCGCGGCGGGCTGGGGGCTGTTCATCCAGGACAGGACGCGGGCCAGCGCGGCCATGGGCGGCGTCAGCGCGGGCAGCGGCGCGAGCATCGCGGCGTACAGCCTGACGACCAGCCCGGATTATGGCGGCGCCGCGGCGGCGAGCCTGACCACCGGGCTGCTGAGCGCCGCCGGGACGGTGACGATCACGGCCGTCGTGACCGACAGCCGCGGGCGCACCGCAACGCGCACGGCGACGATCACCGTGCAGGCCTACGCGCCGCCGCAGATCACGGGCACGCCTTCGGTGTACCGGTGTACCAGCGACGGCAC
>CACWVN010000174.1:1837-3765 GCA_902764285.1 uncultured Eubacteriales bacterium | reverse complement strand
GATCGGATCCATAGCCGTCCCTCCGTAGTTTCGATTTCCTACGGACAGTATAGCACATTTTCGGGGAGATTGCAGTAAAATTTCGGTAGAGATGGAGAGACCAAACGGATGAGGAATGAGGAGTGAGGAGTATGAGTTGGCTGCTGCCGCGCGGAAGGCGGAATCCTTCGCATCGGCGCCCCTACGGAGGAGAGGGCGCGAACCGTCGCCTGGGCAAATCAATTTCAACTCTAAACTCTTCACTCTTCTAACTCTGTTTGGCCCCGCCGGGGACGCAGACGCCCGCCCCATTCTGTACGGGGCGGGCGGATGGATAGAAAGCGCGGCAGCAATTGGGAGCGGGCACCGCCCGCCGGGGGTTTAGCCTTCGATCATGATGACTTTCTTTTCGGGGATTTTGGCCTCGGCCTTGGGCACGCACAGGCTCAGCACGCCGTTTTCAAATTTCGCGGTGATGTCCTTTTCGGTCAGGGTATCGCCCACGTAGAAGCTGCGCTGCAGCGAGCCGGCGTAGCGCTCCTGGCGGATGACCTTGCCCTTCTTGTTCTTTTCGTCCTTGTCCAGGCCCTTGGCGGCGTTCACCGTCAGATAGCCGTTCTCCAGGCTCAGCGTGATCTCTTCCTTCTTAAAGCCCGGCAGGTCGATGTCCACTTCGTAGTGATCCTCGTGCTCGTGCACGTCGGTCTTCATTTCCCGGGCGGCGTTCTTGCCGTACAGCCGGCGGTCGACGTTGCGGAACTCGCGGGGCATCGGGAAATCATCAAAGAACTCATCAAACAGATTTTCAGCAAACAGACTCGGCATCAACATAACTCATACCTCCTTTGACGTTCGGCCCGTCGGGCCTTCTCGCCTTATGTTGTTACCAATGAACCCGGGGGCTATTCCCTTCGGAATCCCTTCCCCTTCGTTCACCTGATATTATACTCGTTTTGTTAGCACTGTCAAGAGGTGAGTGCTAATCTGGCGATGAACAAATTGTGAACGTTTTCGCATCGGGATATGCAGGGCCGGATTTTTCGATGCAGGGCGTGGTTTTGCAAAAAAATTACATTGAAATCACACATTTAATTTGATTATCGGCGGCGGATAGGCTATAATAATAAAGCTGTGTGCCGGGAGACCTATGCGCGTTTTTGCCGGAAACGCGGGGCTGACGCAGACCCGGGCGCAGGGAAAATGGGATGAACCGGAAGGTTGCGGCAGATTTCAACCGATGACGCCGGTAATTTCCGGGGACTATGTCCGACAATCGGACGACGGAGCTCATGTCCGTCGCGCGGCAGCCGCCAGAGGGCGGTTGCCGGGAAAAAACAATAGAACACGCCCGGCAGCGTGTGCATGAGTTCAACAGGAGGTTCTATCATGGCAAACCAGAAGATTCGCATCAAGCTCAAGGCCTATGAGCATTCCATCATCGACCAGAGCGCCGCGCGCATCGTGGAAACCGCGAAGCGCACCGGCTCCAGGATTTCCGGCCCGATCCCGCTGCCCACGGAAAAGGAGATCGTGACCATCCTGCGTTCCCCCCACAAGCACAAGGATTCCCGCGAGCAGTTCGAGATGAGGACCCACAAGCGGCTCATCGACATCCTGCAGCCCACGCCCCAGACGGTGGACGCTCTGACCAAGCTGGACCTGCCGGCGGGCGTTGAAATCGAGATCAAGCTGTAAAGCGGATGGATCTACGGACGCGCTGCGAGGGCGGCCTCCTGCGTAACCGGCCCGAAGCATCGTCCGGCTGAAATCCCGAAGCGATACGGCTTATCAGGGGCTTAAAAGCCCCGAAGCAAACTGCAGAGCGGTTTGTTAATAAGTAGAGAGGTGTTACCATCCATGAAAAAGGCAATTCTCGGCAAGAAGATCGGCATGACCCAGATTTTCGTATCTGACGGTCGCCTGGTGCCGGTCACCGTCGTGGAAGCGGG
>CACWVN010000174.1:0-1816 GCA_902764285.1 uncultured Eubacteriales bacterium | reverse complement strand
GAACAGCGGGCCAAGAAACTGCTCAACAAGCCCGAGCAAGGTCACTTTGCCAAGGCCGGCGTCAAGCCCGCCCGGCACCTGCGCGAGTTCCGGTTTGAGGATATCTCCGGCTACTCCGTGGGCGATACCATCAAGTGCGACGTGTTCGCCGAAGGCGACAAGATCGACGTGATCGGCACCAGCAAGGGCCACGGCTACAGCGGCGTCATCCAGCGCTGGAACCAGCACACCGGCCCCATGGCGCACGGCTCCAAGTACCATCGCGGCGTGGGCTCCATGGGCGCGAACTCCGATCCGTCCCGCGTGTTCAAGAACAAGCACATGCCCGGCCAGTACGGCGGAGATCGCGTGACGGTGCAGAACCTTGAAGTCGTCAAGGTGGACGCCGAGCGCAACCTGCTCATGATCAAGGGCGCGATCCCGGGCGCCAACGGCAGCCTGGTGATGGTCCGCGACGCGGTCAAGGGTTAATAGGAGGACGCAATCATGGCAAACGTAAAGGTATTCAATATGCAGGGCGCCGAGGTCGGTCAGATTGAGCTGAACGACGAAATCTTCGGCGCGGAAGTGCACGTAAGCGCTATGCACGCCGTGGTGCGCGCCTATATGAACGCGCAGCGCCAGGGCACCCAGTCGGCCCGCACCCGCACCGAAGTGCGCGGCGGCGGCCGGAAGATCTACCGCCAGAAGGGCACCGGCAACGCGCGCCATCACGGCCGCAGGGCGCCCCAGTTCACCCACGGCGGCGTGGTGTTCGCCCCGAAGCCCCGCTCCTATCGCATCTCGGTGCCGCGCAAGGTGCGCCGCCTGGCGATGCGCAGCGCGCTGACCAGCAAGGTCAACGAGCAGGAGATCATCGTGGTGGACAACATCACCCTGGCCGAGGCCGATGCCAAGACCAAGAACATCGTGAAGATGCTCAAGGCCCTGGGCGCAGACAAGAAGGCGCTGATCGTGACCAAGGACGTGGAGCCCATGGTCGTGCGCGCCGCCAACAACATTCAGGGCGTCAAGACCACTTTCGTGGGCAGTCTGAACGTGGTGGACATCCTGAACTGCGACAAGTTCATCATTTCCCAGGACGCCGTGAAGCTGGTTGAGGAGGTTTATGCAGAATGAAGACCGCATATGACATCATCATCAAGCCGGTTCTGACCGAAAAATCCTACGCCGACATGGCCGAAAAGAAGTACACCTTCCAGGTGGCCGTGGGCGCCAACAAGACCGAGATCAAGCAGGCCATCGAGAGCATCTTCGAAGGCGTGAAGGTCCAGTCCGTGAACACCATGCGCACGATCGGCAAGATCAAGCGCCAGGGCCGCTTCTCCGGACGCACCCCCGAGATCAAGAAGGCCATCGTCACCCTGAAGCCGGATTCCAAGCCGATTCCGTTCTTCGAGGGCATGGCCGAGGAAGCGGACGCGTAAGCGCCCGGCGGGGGAAACCCCTTGAAGCCCGGCGATGAGGCCGCGGCTTCCACAATGGTCAGGCCCGCCGAAAAAGGGTCAAAACAAGAAAGGGAGTAAAAAACACCATGGCAATTCGAGTGTACAAGCCGACTTCGCCCGCGCGGCGCTTCATGTCGGTTCTGACCTTCGAAGAGGTCACCAAGAAGACGCCCGAGCGCTCTCTGGTCACGGATCTGCGCCATAAGGCCGGCCGCAACAACCAGGGCAAGATCACCGTCCGCCACCAGGGCGGCGGCGCGCGCCGGAAGTACCGCATCATCGACTTCAAGCGCCAGAAGGACGGCATCCCCGCCATCGTGAAGGCGATTGAGTACGATCCCAACCGCACCTGCTTCATCGCCCTGCTG
>CACWVN010000173.1 GCA_902764285.1 uncultured Eubacteriales bacterium | reverse complement strand
ATCTGCAGCGATTGCCCGCGCAATTGCGGCGCGCTTCGCGCTGAAACCGGCGCGGGATTCTGCCGCATGGGCGCGGAGCCGGTGCTGGCGCGCGCCGCCCTGCATTTCGATGAAGAGCCGGTCGTCAGCGGCACGCGGGGCTCCGGCGCGGTTTTCTTCTCAGGGTGCGCGCTTCGGTGCCGCTTCTGCCAGAATTACCCCATCTCCCACGATCAGTTCGGCGAAAAGATCGATGTGGCGCGCCTGCGCGAGATCTACTTCGAGCTGATCGGACAGGGTGCGCACAACATCAACCTGGTCAACCCTACCCATTTCGCCGCGGCGATCCTGGAATCCCTGGAGGACGGCCTGCCGGTGCCGGTTGTCTGGAACAGCGGCGGCTACGAAAAAGCGGAGACGCTGCGCCGTTTTGACGGGAAAATCCAGGTGTATCTGCCGGATCTGAAGTATATCGACCCGGAATCAGGCCGGAAATACTCGTCGGCGCGGGATTATTTTGATTATGCCGGGCCCGCGCTGAAGGAAATGCTGCGGCAGACCGGCCCGGTGGAGCTGGACGCGGACGGCCTGATCCGCCGCGGAACCATCGTCCGCCACCTGATCCTGCCCGGCTGCGCGGAGGAATCGATGCGCATTCTGGACTGGATCGCCGAAAACCTGCCCGGCGCGTGGGTCAGCCTGATGGCCCAGTACCTGCCCTTCGGGGACGTCCGCGGCCTGGACCAGCTGGAAAGGCGTCTGACCCAGGAGGAATACGACGCGGTGGTGGAGCATCTGCTGGCGCTGGGCCTGGAAGATGGATTTGTGCAGGAATTATCCGCGTCGGACGAGAAATACATCCCGTCTTTCGACCTCACCGGGGTCAAAAAACAGATTTGACGGGCTTTTACGGAGGAAAAAACCCATGGAACTGCGCTTCTCGCCGCTTTTCAGCGGTTCGAGCGGAAACGCGACCTACGTGGGCTGCGACGACGCCCACATTCTGGTGGACGCCGGGCTGTCCGGCGCGCGCGTATGCCAGGAGCTGGCGTGCATCGGCGTGGATCCCTCGCAGCTGAACGCCATACTGGTGACGCACGAACACGCGGACCATATCCGCGGCATCGGCATACTCTCTAGAAAGTACGACCTTCCGGTCTACGCCACGGAGGGCACCTGGGCCGGGATGTACGATAAACTGGGCGCGATTGCCGAAAAAAACCGCGTCATATTCGAACCGGATCAGGATTTTTTCCTGGGTTCGATCAACATCACGCCGTTTTCAACGCCCCATGACGCCGCTGAACCGGTGGGATACACCTTCGAGGTGGACGGCGCGAAGCTGGCCATCGCCACCGACATCGGCTGTATCCGCGACGGATGGCTGAACCACGTGCTGGGCTCGGCCGCGGTGATCCTGGAATCCAACTACGATCCCGACATGCTGCAGGCCGGGCGCTATCCCTATGAATTGAAGAAGCGCATCCGGTCCCGCAAGGGGCATCTTTCCAACGACGACGCGGGAACCGTCGCCGCCGAGCTGATCCGCAACGGCACGCGGCAGATCATATTGGGGCATCTGAGCAAGGAAAACAACTTTCCCGAGCTCGCTCTCCGCAGCTGTGAACTGATTCTGCGCCAATCCGGCATCGATCCGAACGCGGACGCAGCCCTGTACGTAGCCAATCGCGACGGAAACACCGGCATGTTCAGCGTCTCCGCGGGTTTTGAATGAGGCATATTCTCAGGCAGAACCGCATGTATATTATTATAAATAATTCTTATGGAGAAATTAAATATGAGAAAATCACCTAATAGGCGTTTGACGCGCATATCCGACGCCTTCCTGCCGGCAGCGATGATGGTTGTCTCGGCGCTGCCGGATTCCGTCGTTCGCTTTCCGGCGGATTTTCCGCTCCTGCTTTTCGCCGCCTGGTTCGCGGTCGCGCTCTTTTCCCTGTTCGCCAGCCGCGGGCTGCGCATCGCCTTTGCCCGACAGCCGGCGATCCGCCGCGTGAGGGGAAGCGTAAAGTGCTCGCTGCTGCTGACGCTGGCCGGCGGCCGCCGCGCTGCCGCTGGTCGCCGCGGGCTGCCTGATGAATATCGAACATATATTCTATGAATACATGTATGCAATAGGGGATCGCCGCAGCGCGACGCTCAGCCGCGGATTGTCCACCCTGTTTATCGCGGCGGGTATGATGCTCGAAAGCCCGGAAACCGGCGCTTTTCGGCCCTTCCTGGTGGGCGCGGCGGCCCTTTCCGCGCTGGTGGCGTTCGTGATCAGCCTGACGCTGGGCGACGGCGCGCGGGGAAAAATAAACGGCGAGCTCATCCGCTGCGCGCCCAGCGCCGCCCTGCAGACGTCGCTGTATCCCGCGGCGGCGGCCGCTTTCTACTTTTTCTTCAAACCCGATCGCTTCGCCCTTCCGTTCTTCGCGGGGCTGACGCTCTACGAGCTGTGCAGGACGCCCTTCCGCCGCTCGCCTTCGGAGAGCCGCGCCTTCAATAAAGCGCTGCTGATCGCCGGGATCGCCGC
>CACWVN010000172.1 GCA_902764285.1 uncultured Eubacteriales bacterium | reverse complement strand
CGTGGAAGCCGCGCCGGCCGAGGGCGAACCCGCCGTGGAGGCCGCGCCGGCCGAGGGCGAACCCGCCGTGGAGGCCGCGCCCGCCGAGGGCGAACCCGCCGTGGAAGCCGCGCCGGCCGAGGGCGAACCCGCCGTAGAGGCCGCGCCCGCAGACGGCCTGCCCGCCATAGAGGGCGAGCCTGCCGCCGAGGGCGAACCCGCCGGGGAACCCGAAGAGGTGCAGGAGTTTAACCCCGAAGAGGACGAAGTGCCCGTGGAATACACGATGGACCAGGAGACGCTGGCCAATCCCCCGCAGCCGGAGGCGCCCGCCGAGGGCGAACCCGCCGCGGAGCCTGCGGGCCCGCAGGTCGTCGCCATCGTGCCCTTTGGCGAGAGCTATACCTTCACCACCCAGGTGAAGCTGGACGGCACCGCCCGCCTGGAGGCCGACGCCGAACCGTATGAGACGCTGAATTTCACCCAGACGATGAAGGAATACCTGAAGCCTTCCGATTTTGCCAACCGCTATTCCACCGAATACCGCCTGCAGGGCGACGAGGCCGGCGCGGGCTTCGAACTGGTGCTGAACGATTATGTGGGCACCTCCGTCATCGTCCCGCAGCGGGTGATCGACGTGGGCTTCTGCAGCGCCACCGGCAATACCGTGGAGCGCGGCTACCAGCTGATGGACAAGGCCATCGGCGGCAATTACGATGTCTCCGTGGAATCCGGCACGCCCAAGACGCTGTTCAAGCGCTACGCCTATTCCAACCTGGGCGAAGAGATGAATTATCTGGTGGTCACCACCTATAACGACGGCCGCCAGGAGATCATCCTGTTCGAGCTGGAGGGCGAAGAGCCGCCGGAGCCGGAGATCGTCTATCCCATGATGCAGAAGGGCCTGAAGAGCGAAGACGTGAAGAACATGCAGGAGCGCCTGATCGAGCTGGGCTATCTGAAGGGCAAGGCCGACGGCGATTTCGGCAAGGGCACCGAGGCCGCCGTCAAGGAGGCGCAGGAGGCCTTCGGCATGGAGGTCACCGGCATCGCCGACAACGCCTTCCAGCAGAAGCTGTACGAGGGCATGGCTGAAAAGCCCACGCCCGTCGGCCAGCAGAGCGCGACCGCGGAGACGGGGAACTGACGACGCGAAAGCCCGTTTCCCGACGACCAGCATCCGTAAAGGTGGGCGGCCATTGGCCGCCCACTTCATGTCTTGGTAACAAAAACAAAGGTTCAACATGGGAAGGCTTCCCCTTGGGGAAGCTGTCACCGAGGCGACGGACCGAACGGGTTCATCGGTTTGCCCGTCGGGCAGACTGCCGCAGGTGACGGATGAAGGAGAGTGAGCCGCGGCTTTCCGTGAAGAACCCAAAAAAAGCCCCCCGCCGGTTTCCGTACCGGCAGGGGGGCTTTGCGTTCGGCGGCGCGGTCAGGGCACGACCGCCTGGTTCATGATCTCCTGCGCCCACTGGGCGGTGTATTCCGGCGTCAGATGCTCGCCGTCGTTGGAGACGCTGGACAGCAGATACCCGTTTTCATCGCAGAAGGGCGCGTTGCAGTCGACGTAATACAGCCCGTCCCATTCGTCCGCCAGCGCGCGCAGGCCGCTGTTGATGCGCTCCAGCGTCTGGGGCGTGTAGTAATCGTATTTGTTCGCCACGCGCTCGCTGGCGTGCATGACGCCGTGCAGTATGATGCGCGCCTGCGGCTGGGCCTTGTGCACCAGGCTGATCACGTACTGGAACTGCTTCATCAGGTTTTCGTAGGGATAGCCGGCCTCGTTGTAGCCCAGCACGATGTAGATCTGGTCGTACCGGAATTTCTTCAGTACGCTGCTCAGCTTCGCGTCCTTGAACGCTTCGTCCGAAGCGCGCCTGTCCAGCAGGTTGTACACGCTGTAGTTCGTCCCGCAGAAGTAGTGCGCGCCGCCCAAACGCGCCCACATGCGCATGCCGTCCACCTTGGAATCGCCGATGAAAAGCGTGTGGTCGAAATACGCCTCCGTCACCTCCGGCCGGGCCGTGGGTTCCGCTTCCGGCGCGTCCGGGACGGCGCCCTCGGCGTCGATGCGCTCCGGGATGGGCGCGGTCGGCTCCGGCTCAACGGGCGCGGGCACCGCCGTCG
>CACWVN010000171.1 GCA_902764285.1 uncultured Eubacteriales bacterium | reverse complement strand
AGGGAGGCGTAGCAGCGCTACGTTGACCGGAATGAAGCAACGCCAAGACGGAAAAGACACCCAAAGATGATAAGATTTTAGATTGAGAATAGTATAAAAGCTCCCCCGCGCTGCGGGGGAGCTTTTTGGTAACGATGGGATTACTTCTGGGGAGCGAACCAGTCGATCTGGGTGGCGCCGGTCACGGCATCGGGGCTCATGAATTCGATATTGGTGGTCTCGATGGACAGGCCGGTATGGGTGGACTCGCCGGGGAATTCGATGATCTTGCCGCTCTCGGTCTCAGCCCAGATGCGCATATGATTGTCGATTTCCTCTTCGGAGACGGTGCGGGTGATGATGTAGGGGTTGTTGTCGTTCTCGGAACCCAGGGTGTGCAGGGGAGCGCTGGCATAGTTGACGCTCTGCCAGCCGCTGTCCAGGTCGGTCAGGTAGATGCCGACGATGTCTTCACCGGTGGTGTTCCACAGGGTGTAGGTGCCGGTATTGCCGCCATGGGTGCCGGCATACTGGGCATGGGCGGCCTTCGCGGCGGCGATGATGCCCTTGACGTAGTTGGGGGTATCCTTCAGGGTGGCGCCGGTCACGGTATCGGCGAAGCCTTCGATTTCAACGGCCTTTTCCAGCTGCTCGATGGTCTTGCCGACAACGAACGCTTCGATGGCGTCATAGTTCGCGGCGATCTGCACCTTGGAGCCGGCGCGCTGCATGTTCAGGCTGTACAGGTCGCTGTTCACGCGCTTGGAGCCCAGCACGGAGACGGCGCCGGTTTCGGCGTTGGTCTGGCTGATGGTCTCTTCGCCCACGGGAACGCCAACGGCGGCCACGTCTTCACGATCGCCCATGAACTGGAACTCGTCGATCTTGGCGAGCTGGATGGTTTCGCCCTGCACCACGGCGGTGACCACGGCGAAGCCATGTCCGTGCAGATAGGTCACGACCTGGCCCAGCTTGATGGGGAGGGGCTCTTCGGCCGCGGTCTCGGCGAAAGCGGAAACGGCGGACAGGGCCAGCAGCGCGGCCAGAAGGATGGCGACAAACTTTTTCATACTATGGGTCCTCCTTTTTTTTCAGGGCTTTTTGCCCGGTATTGACATTATATAATACAAACAGAAAAAAGACAATATACAATATGTAATATATGGGAAAATTACAAAAAGATTTTTGCCGCCGTCCCGCGCGGGGCTTTCCGCGGGCTTTGTGCGCGATGTTTTTTGTGCAGTTTTACCAAACTATGCCGTATGTGGTGCCGTTTGCGCCTGTTGTTACAACAATTGCACAAATGCGCGGGCTAATGTTTGGATACTTTGTGACTGGTTTTTTAAAAGCGCTTTTCGTATAATATAAGCACAATGATCAGCCGTTTCAACGGCCGAAAATATGCGATCACGCAAAGGAGGATTTTTTGCATGGCTAGTTTGTCTCTGAAACACATTTACAAGATCTATTCTGGCGGCGTCACCGCTGTAAGCGATTTCTGCCTGGAGATCGCGGATAAGGAATTTATCGTGCTGGTCGGCCCCTCCGGCTGCGGCAAATCCACCACCCTGCGCATGGTCGCCGGTCTGGAAGAAATTTCCGAAGGCGAACTGTATATCGGCGACAAGCTGGTCAACGACGTGGCTCCCAAGGATCGCGACATCGCCATGGTGTTCCAGAACTACGCCCTGTATCCGCATATGACCGTGTTTGACAACATGGCGTTCGGCCTGAAGCTGCGCAAGGTTCCCAAGGATCAGATCAAGGCCCGCGTGGAAGAAGCCGCCAAGATCCTGGGCATCGATTACCTGCTCAACCGTAAGCCGAAGGCTCTGTCCGGCGGCCAGCGTCAGCGCGTCGCCCTGGGCCGCGCCATCGTCCGCGAACCCAAGGTCTTCCTGATGGACGAACCTCTGTCCAACCTGGACGCCAAGCTGCGCGTGCAGATGCGTACCGAAATCACCAAGCTGCATCAGCGCCTGCAGACCACCTTCATCTACGTTACCCATGACCAGACCGAGGCCATGACCATGGGCTCCCGCATCGTCATCATGAAGGACGGCTTCATCCAGCAGGTGGATACGCCCCAGAACAACTACGACTATCCCGCCAACAAGTTCGTGGCCGGCTTCAT
>CACWVN010000170.1 GCA_902764285.1 uncultured Eubacteriales bacterium | reverse complement strand
TGGCTGGGCCTGGACCCGGAGAAGCTGGCCTTCACCGTGTTCGAAGGCGATTCCGACTGCCCCCGCGACGAAGAGGCCGCCAACCTGTGGCGCGCCCAGGGCGTGAAGGACGACCACCTGTTCTACCTGCCCAAGAAGCACAACTGGTGGGGCCCGGCGGGTATCACCGGCCCCTGCGGCCCGGACACCGAGATGTTCATCATCACCGATCGCCCGCCCTGCGGCCCGGACTGCTCCCCGGCGTGCAGCTGCGGCCGCTATCTGGAGATCTGGAACGACGTGTTCATGCAATATGAAAAGCAGGCCGACGGCACGTTCATCCCGCTGAAGCAGAAGAACGTCGATACCGGCATGGGCCTGGAGCGCACGTTCTGCGTGCTCAAGGGCGTCAAGACCGTCTATGAGACCGAGATCTTCGCCCGCATCATCGGCAAGATCGAAGAGCTGTCCGGCGCGAAGTACGGCCAGGACGAGGAGACCACCCGCGCCATCCGCATCATCTCCGACCACATGCGCACCGCCACCTTCATCATCGGCGACGACCGCGGCGTCACGCCCTCCAACGTGGACCAGGGCTACGTACTGCGCCGGCTGATCCGCCGCGCCGTGCGCCACGGCATGAAGCTGGGCATGCCCGCGGGCTTCACCTGCGAGATCGCCCAGGTCATCATCGACCAGTACAAGGACGTCTATCCCGAGCTGGAGCGCAACGGCGCGCACACGCTGGAGCAGTTGAAGCTGGAGGAGGAGCGCTTCCAGCGCACGCTGAAGAAGGGCATGGCCGAGTTCGAAAAGGTCTACGGCAACATGATGCGCAAAAAGGACGCGTTCACCGCGCTGAAGGCCGACAAAACCAATCCCGACGCCGTGGCCGCGGCGCTGCGCCAGCTGCCGCCCAGCCCGGACAACCTGCCGATCATCGAAAAGGTGAAGGACGGCACCATCGATGACGCGACCATCGACGCCCTGCTGGCTTCCTGCGGGAAGATGGACGGCCGCAGCGCCTTCAAGCTGTACGACACCTACGGCTTCCCGGTGGAGATCACCTGCGAAATGGCCGCGGAGAAGGGCATCGACGTGGACGTGGACGGCTTCCAGGAGCGCTTCAAGAAGCACCAGGAGAACAGCCACGCCGGCGCCGAGCAGCGCTTCAAGGGCGGCCTGCAGGACCACAGCGAGCAGACCACCAAGCTGCACACCGCCACCCACCTGCTGCACGCCGCGCTGCGCAAGGTCCTCGGGCCCGAGGTGGCCCAGAAGGGCAGCAACATCACGCCCGAGCGCCTGCGCTTCGATTTCTCCTTCGGCCGCAAGATGACCGACGAGGAGAAGGCCGAGGTGGAGCGCCTGGTGAACGAGTACATCCAGGCGGCCGCGCCCATCACCTGCGAGGAGATGACCGTGGCCGAGGCCAAGGCCCAGGGCGCCATCGGCCTGTTCGAATCGAAGTACGGCGAGCGCGTGAAGGTGTACACCATGGGCCCGTTCAGCAAGGAGATCTGCGGCGGTCCCCACGCCAGCAATACCGGCGACCTGAAATCCTTCAAGATCAAGAAGGAAGAGGCTTCCTCCGCCGGCGTGCGCCGCATCAAGGCCACCATCGGGGAATAACCGACAAGCCGCTTTTCCCCAAAGAACAGCCCCTGCCGTCTGGCAGGGGCTGTCGTCATGGAGAATCGGATCAATTCTCCACGGGTTTGTATTCGCCGATATCGATCTGGCACAGGATCCACTTGCCCTCGTCATCCTGGCGGAAGGCGTAGCGCTGGTAGGTCTTTTCACCGTCGCGGGTGATCACCAGGTCGATGCAGAAGCAGGTGTACTCCTCGCCGTCGATGACGATCGTCTCCTTGGCGAACTGCTCCGCCAGCAGCTGCATCAGCGCGTCCTTCTCCTCCTGGGTCATGGCCGCCATGCGCGCGTCGATGTCGTCCACCAGCGCCTTCGCGTCTTCGCCCAGCAGGTCGGGATTGTCGGCCATGGCCGTCTTCAGGATGTCGCCGAAGCCCAGCGCGTTCAGGGCCACCATCAGGCGCTCCTGCACGGTCAGCTGGTTGAACTTGGCCATTTCTTCCTCGTTCAGCACCTTTTCGATGCCCGGGATCTCCACGGTCACTTCCTCGGCGTCCAGGCTCTCGCCCACGATGGCCAAAGCCTCTTCCATGGGCAGCTTGTCGCTGGCCTTCACGCCGCTGACCTCGGTATCCTCGTCCACCGGCTCATACACCAGCTCCAGCGGCACCACGGGCTCCAAGGTGGGCAT
>CACWVN010000169.1 GCA_902764285.1 uncultured Eubacteriales bacterium | reverse complement strand
TTCTCCGACGCGGTGGGCCATTCGATGGTCGGCGACCTGAAGGCGCTGGCGGAGCGGACCTATACTGAGCAGGAATTTGAGGAAAAAGCGTCGAAATATGATTACTGCCGGCCGTTCACGAAGGAGAGCCTCATGTACCGCGAGCTGTTCGAGCGCTTCTACCCCGGCCAGGCGCGGATGATCGCGGATTTCTGGATGCCCAACAGGACTTGGCCCGGCTGCGACGTGGACGACCCGTCGGCGCGCGTGCTGTCGAACTACGGGGCCAGCGGCGTTTAACAAATTGTTTTCTTGACAACCCGGCGGTGCCGGAATAAAATAACCGCAATTCCAGAACAGGCGCAAGGGTGCGCAGCGAGAGCGATCTCGCCGCCGCCCTTGCGCTTTTTGTTTGGAACACACGGTCGCGACGGTTTGCGCCGGTCCGGCCGAGAACAAAGGAGGTTGATCTCAATGACATTTTCCGCTGTGAACACGATTTGGGTGCTGCTGGGCGCGGCGCTGGTATTCTTCATGCAGGCCGGCTTCGCGATGTGTGAAGCGGGCTTCACCCGGGCCAAGAACACCGGCAATATCCTGATGAAGAACCTGATGGACTTCTGCATCGGCACGCCGCTGTACTGGCTGTTCGGCTTCGGCATCATGTTCGGCGCGGGCACGGCGGCCTTCGGCTGGATCGACCCCTTCATCATGAAGGACTACGCCCACGCGCTGCCCGCGGGCGTGCCGATCTGGGCCTTCGCCATCTTCCAGACGGTGTTCTGCGCCACGTCGGCCACCATCGTGTCCGGGTCGATGGCCGAGCGCACGAAGTTCTCCGCCTATTGCGTCTATTCCGCGGCGATCTCGCTGTTCATCTACCCGGTGTCCGGCCATTGGATCTGGGGCGGCGGCTGGCTGGCGGAGATGGGCTTCCACGATTTCGCCGGCTCCACGGCGGTGCACATGGTTGGCGGCGTCTGCGCGCTGATCGGCGCAAAGATGCTGGGCCCGCGCATCGGCAAGTACGGTAAGGACGGCAAGCCCAAAGCCATCCTGGGCCATAACCTGTCCATCGCGGCGCTGGGCGTGTTCATCCTGTGGTTCTGCTGGTTCGGCTTCAACGGCGCCAGCACCGTGGGCATGGACAGCGACGCGCTGATCGGCTCGGCTTCCCTGGTATTCTTCAACACCAACCTGGCCGCCGCGGTGGCCACGCTGACCACGATGCTGTTCACCTGGCTGCGCTACGGCAAGCCGGACGTGTCCATGACGTTCAACGCTTCGCTGGCGGGCCTGGTGGGCATCACGGCGGGCTGCGACGCCGTCAACCCGTTCGGCGCGGCGATCATCGGCCTGTGCTGCGGCTTCGCGGTGGTGCTGTCGGTGGAATTCTTTGACAAGGTGGTCAAAATCGACGATCCCGTCGGCGCGATCTCCGTTCACGGCGTGTGCGGCGCGCTGGGCACGATCCTGACCGGCCTGTTCGCCACCGGCGTCTCCACGATGAAGGGCGTGTTCTACGGCGGCGGCTTCAAGTTCTTCGGCGTGCAGCTGCTGGGCGTCGGCGCGACCATCGCCTGGACCGCCATCGTCATCGCGATCGTCTTCGCGATCATCAAAAAGACCATCGGTCTGCGGGCGGAAGCCGCGGACGAACTGATGGGCCTGGATCGCTCGGAGCACGGCCTGCACACCGCCTATTCCGGCTTCACCATCATGGGCGACAGCGTCTTCGAGGAGGTCGCGGCGCCCGCGCCGGCGGCGGCTGAGGCTTACGAAGCGCCGGCGAAGAAGGAAAAGGAGAAAGCGCCCGGCGCGCCGGTGTACACCAGCGTGCGGATCGTCTGCCGCCCGGCCAGCCTGGAGACGCTGAAGACCGCCATGAACCGCATCGGCATCACCGGCATGACCGTCACGAACGTGATGGGCTACGGCGCGCAGAAGGGCAAGCCGGAATACTACCGCGGCACGCCCGTGGACGTCACGCTGCTGCCCAAGGTACAGGTGGATATCGTAGTCAGCAAGGTGCCCGTGCGCCAGGTGATCGAGACCGCCAAGGCCGCGCTGCACACCGGGCACATCGGCGACGGCAAGATCTTCGTCACCGACGTGGAGAACGTCGTGCGCGTGCGCACCGGCGAAGAGGGCTACGACGCGCTGCAGACGGACTGACCGCCATCATTCCCCTGACATCCGCGCAGACGGAAGAATGACGCGATACTGCGTTGAAAAACTCTGTTGACCTGCAAAACGACATGAAAAGGCCGATCCTGAATCATCTCAGGATCGGCCTTGTGGTCGAGGTGACCTGCGACCTTTTGGTCCCGAAATCCGAACATATGTTCTTTTTTGTCATCTCCAGACAGGAAAAGGCGGGCTTTTCCCTCGCTTTTTTGTCTCAGACGGACAAGGGGTGACAGATTCGGTTGCAGGATAGTTGCATCCATTTGGGAGATGCCGCCGGGCATTTTTGCAAGAATCGGTTCGGAAATGTGCACCGGGAATCAACGTTTGCAACGAATCATCAAGCATTTTCCTCAAAATTCTCCACCTGCTCCATTACCTTCCGGAATACCTCCGGGCTATACTGCGGCGGATATGGACCGGTAAAGGCGCGAAACATGAAAGATATGAAATTTAACAAAAATGCCCACACCGGCCAATGTCATTTAGATAATGACACTGCGAGAGGGGAACAGAGAAACTGGTTGACACAAGAGTCAGCCAGTCTTTAACTTATAGGGGGAAAAGAGCAAAAAGAGCAAACAAAATAGCAGATGCTTACATCTGCGAGGGAAATAGGTATAATAGTATCAGGCGACTCTGTAGAGGAAGCTGACGACAGACTGGAATTTGACTCTGCAAGGGTCTGATCTTCCAGGTCTGACGGGGAGGAGCTCACGACTGATCAGGGAATCTGGATCAGGCGGAGCTTCCCTTTGCAGAAGAGGAAGAAACAGCAAATATGAATAGCGCGGGCTCAGTTCAACTGATAAGTACGCCAAGCAGGAACGCCTTGCGAGATGCCTCTCGCTCGGCCTCGATCTCGTCAAGAGTTATACCGGCGCGGAAAACCTTGATCATCTCATCCTTCGTCAGTTTCTCCACAGACTTTCCAGCGGACTTTGACTACGCCGATTTCGCACGGGTGTTTGCCCAGGGAGTGACAATTCGAAACGAATAATTGGTTTCTATCTTCTTCTCCTGTCTTTCCCGGATGAGACGTAATAATCTTGCTTGTGCTGATACATCCTTTGATCCGCTGCTTTCATGGCGGAATCAATATCCGGGTATTCTTTAACGGATGCGAAGCCATGGGAGATTGAGATGCCCTGGATATTCTTTCCTCTCCATCCGGCACATATTCTGTTCGTTTTTTCCAAACTGCGCTCGACGTCACCCTCGGCACATTCCATGATCACGCAGAACTCATCGCCGCCAATGCGGTATATGGAGTCCACACTCTCAAAGCCCTGGCGGAGGCATTCTGCTGCGCCGAAGATCAATTCGTCTCCCACGGCGTGCCCCCGGGTATCGTTTGCCTCTTTTAAGCCGTTGATGTCCACCATAACGATACAGCATTCTTCCGGCACCTCTTTCGTGAGCCGCTCCACTTCTTCCTCATAAGCGCGCCGGTTCTTTAACCCGGTCAGTTGATCGTAATAGGCATACCTGGTCTGCAATTCCGCCAGCTTGACCGCCGACTGCGCGAACACATGGCGTTCAAACCGCTCCTTATCGACAAAATGCCCCATCGCGATCCCCATTGTAGAGAAGATTACCAGATTCCCAAGGCTCCATCTGTATACCTCCGGCTCTATGTGACGCGCCCCCAGAAACGCGTAGAGGACGATCTCCGCCAGCGCGATCAACACCGTCCACAGATCATCATCCACAAACATGACCGGAACGATCAGGGGAGTCGCAAACAGCATGATTGTTCGGACGTCATATTGCGCCAGCGCAATACCAAAGCCTGCCCCCAACAATGCGGCATGCATGATCAGCATGATCGGGTGAATCAGTCCCGGTTTCTTTTTCGCGAATACCGTCGACCCGACCAGCGTCGCAAGGCAAATAACCAGGCTCGCGATATAGACCGCACGACAGCGGGTGTATGCGGCAGCCCTGAACGACATTACGATGCTGTATATCCAATAGGCGATTTCAACCAAAGACCAGACGATGGCAAAGCGCCTGTTTTCTTCCAGAATTTCCCGGCGAATCTTTCCATCGTCATCAATGATAGTGGTGCTGTATAACAGCAGTTTCTTGATCTGTGACAGCAGTTTCATATGCTTTAACCTCACATAACCCATGTGCCTTGTTACACTCCGTATGCTTGGGCACATTATATCACACGGAAAAGCAATGGGCAACGGGCAATTGACGTTTAGAAACACACTCTGGTGTTGACAATAACCCCATTACTTGATATATATTGAAGCCACAGAGGGGTGTACAGGACATTTTCGTGATCTGCGCGGACGGCTTGAGCGGCATCAAGGACGCCATCGCGGCGGCGTATCCCCTGGCGGAATACCAGCGGTGCATCGTGCATGTGGTACGCAACACGTTGAAATATGTGGCAGACAAGGACAAGAAGGCGTTTGCCAACGACCTGAAGACGATCTACCATGCTCCG
>CACWVN010000168.1 GCA_902764285.1 uncultured Eubacteriales bacterium | reverse complement strand
CCGGCGCGGCGGCGGGCGCTTCGGCCGCGGCCTTCGCGGCGGCGGCTTCCTCGGCGGCCTTCGCCTCGGCCAGTTCCCTGGCCTTCGCGGCCTTCCTGGCATCCAGCGCCTTGAAGACCTGCGCCATCAGGGTGATGAAGCCGATCAGGATCGCCAGGCCCAGGAACACGACCACCAGGCCGATGGCCGCCACCTGCAGGCCGTAGAGTATCTTTCCTAATACGCTCATGGTCACGCCTCCTTACAGCGGCATGTTGCCGTGCTTCTTGGCGGGCTTCACTTCGCGCTTGCCGGAGAGCATCTCCAGCGCCGCGGCCAGGATCTGACGGGTCTGGGCGGGCTCGATCACGTCGTCCACATAGCCGGCCTTGGCGGCGTTGACGCCGTCGGCCACGTCGGCCATGTACTTTTCTTCCAGCTCGGCGCGCTTGGCGACGGGATCATCGGCGCTCTTCAGCTCGTCGGCGCAGCCCAGCTGCACGGCGATCTTCGGGGTGACGGCGCTGATGACGGCGCCCGGCCAGGCGTAGACCATATCAGAAGAGGCGCGGGAAGCCATCGCGGCGTAGGCCATGCCCACGGCGTTGCCGGTCACCAGCGCGATGCGCACGCTGGAGCATTCCGTCATGGCGTACATCAGCTGCGCGCCGGCGCGGGCCAGCTCGCCCTGGGGCGCGGTGCTGATCTTCATGCCCATGGAATCCACGAGGGTGATCACCGGGATGGAGAAGCAGTCGCAGAAGGCGGCGAAGCGGGACGCCTTCTTGGCGCCGTAGACCGTGATGCGGCCCTCGTCCTTGGAGGGCTGGTTGGCGATGAAGCCCACGGTGCTGCCGCCGATCTTGCCCAGCGCGGTGACCATGGAGGGCGCGAAGCCCTCGCTCAGCTCGATGATATCGTTCATATCGGCCACGCGGCGGATGACGTCGCGCACATCGCCGACGGCGTCGATGGCGTTCAGGTCGCCCAGCTCGCGGTTGACGTCGTCGGGGGTATCGCCGATCACCTCGTCCAGGTTGTTGGCGGGCAGCATGGAGGCCAGCCTGCGGGCCAGGGCGATGGCGTCTTCATCGGAATCGGCGGTCAGCTGCGCGACGCCGCTGCGCATGGAGGCCTCGGCGTGGGCCAGGGTTTCCATGTCCACATCCTTGCCCGCCGCGGCGGACACCACCTGCGGGCCGTTCACGAACAGCGCGCCGTTTTTGCTCATAATGGTGATATCGCTCATGCCGGCGATGGCGGAGGCGATGCCGCCGCACTGGCCCAGCACCACCGCGATCTGCGGCACCACGCCGGACAGCGCGCTGGTCTTGCCGGCCATCAGCGCATAGGCGTTCATGGCGTCCACGCCCTCGTCCAGGCGCGCGCCGGCGGTATCCAGCAGCGCGAACAGGGGGGCGCCGGTCTTCTCGGCCAGCTCCATCACCTTCAGCACCTTGCGCGCGTGCGCCATGCCCACGGAGCCGCCCTTCACCGTGAAATCCTGGGCGTAGACGTAGGCGGGGTTGCCGTCGATCAGGCCGTAGCCCGTCACCACGCCGGCATCCGCGTTCAGCACGTCCAGCTCCACAAAGCTGGCGGCATCCATCAGCAGCGCGACGCGTTCGCGGGCCAGCAGCTTCCCGGCCTTCTTCTGCTCGGCGCAGAGATCCGGGTCACCCTTCAGTATCGCCAGCTTGCGCTCGCGTACGACGGGCAGGTTCTGTTCCACTTTCATCTCAATCCCTCCATGCAGTATCAAATGCGGATTCGCGCGTCCACTGCGTCTGGTTTCTGCCGGCGCGCATGTCCGCAAAAATAAAAGAAAACCCAACGAATCCCAAGTTCTTTTTCTTCGACATTCAGCCCTTTTTTCCTCTTGTATATCATGTTAATTTTGTGGAATAACAAGGGAAAGCGCGCTTTCGCGGCCGGTGGTTCGACCCGCGGGCGACAAATTGCTCTGGACGAACGGCGCCGATTATGGTATGATAAATGAGAGTACTTCAGAAAGGCGGATTATTCATATGAAGAAGCTGCTTGCGATACTGCTGGCCGCGGCGATGATCCTTTGCGGCGCGGCCCTGGCCGATGCCCTGCCGGTCTTTGGACCGAGCGTGGACGCCAGCCAGTTCCCCGATCCCGGCGCCTATTCCGGGACGGAAGCCAAGCTTTTCCAGGCGGGCTATCCCTATAACGGCGTCAATTACGATGCCTACGAATACGGACTGCCCGCGGACATCGCGGTGTTCCTGGCCGACTGGCAGGCGGCGCTGACGAACGTCGGCTTCGAAAACAGCCTGGGCTTTGAGCAGGGCAACAGCGCGGTGTATTTCGCCAGCGGCAGCGTGCAGGGTTTCCTGCTGCCCAGCTATCAGGGGCGCATGCTGCTGATGAT
>CACWVN010000167.1 GCA_902764285.1 uncultured Eubacteriales bacterium | reverse complement strand
GAGCGACCAATTCTCGATATACCAGATATCGTGTTCGATCCGCTTGGGACTGCTGGTATCGCCCCGGTATCCGTTCACCTGCGCCCAGCCCGTGATCCCCGGCCGCACTTGGTTCTTCACCATGTACAGCGGCACCGTCTCCCGGAACTGCTCCACGAAATACGGGATCTCCGGCCGCGGCCCCACCAGGCTCATGTCCCCTTTCAGCACGTTCCACAGCTGCGGCAGCTCGTCCAGGCTGAATTTCCTCAATACCGTTCCGATCCACGTCCGTCGACGGTCATCGTTCGTCGTCCATGCCGTGTCCTGCGCGTCGTTCATCCGCATGCTCCGGAACTTCAGCATCGTGAACAGCTTCTTGTTCAGTCCTACCCGGTCCTGTTTGAACAGCACCGGTCCCGGGCTCGACAGCTTGATCGCGGCCGCGATGAGCAGCAGCAGCGGGCTGAGCAGCACCAGCGCCAGCAGGCTCGACACCATGTCGAACCCGCGCTTCAGCGCCGCGTTGAACGGCTCGTCCAGCGGCGTCGTCCGCAGCTGGATCAGCTTGATGGAGCCGATGTTGTCGATGTTCGCCCGCGTGGGAATCACGTCGTTATAGAACGGGATCACACTGACCTTCGTGCCGCTCTTTTCGCACAGCCGGATGACCGGTATCGTCACCCCCAGCTCCTCCGGTTCCAGCGCCAGCACCACTTCGTCGATGCCGTCCCCATGCAGCTGCGCCTCCAGCCAATCCGCCCAGTTGTCGCCCCTGGGCGGAATGATTCCCGCCAGTTGCACGCCCAGCGATTTGTCCTCCGCCACGGTCTCGGCGTAGCGCTTCGCCAGGTGGCCGCCACCCACCACGATGTTGTGCTTCTGGTTATACCCCTTCGCACGGATATACCGCAGCGAATAGCGCACGACCAGCCGCTTGCCGACCATTCCGGCAACCACAGCGACATAGTACACGCCCAGCACGCCTCGGGAGAAATCCTGCAAACGGAACAGGTACAGCGCGGCAGCCGCCGTGACGAGCGCGACGAGGTTGCCGAACACAACATTGCGAAGTTCCCGCGACAGCCGTTTGAAACGGTCCACCCGGTATACCCGCAGCGAGCCCAGCACGATCACGGTCCACAGCGCATACAGCGCCGCCGCGATGCCGACCCCGTTGTCCCAGTTCGCCAGCGCCGCCATGTTCGCGTCATGCTTGATGACGCCCAGCCACAGCCATGAAGCGAACACATACGACGCGAATACCAGCATCGCGTCCGTGAGTATATTCAGTTGATTCAGTTGTTTTTGATTGCGTCGAATCATAAATATTTATAAAGCTGAACTCCCTTGTAGTTCCTTTAGATAACGTCTGAGCGCGTCCTTCCAGTCGGGCAAGGTCTCAAATCCGTTTTTAACCAGCTTTTCCCTGTCCAGACGGCTGTTGAGGGGTCTCATCGCCCTGGAAAGGCCATATTCTGCAGTAGTCACCGGCATAACGTTCACTTTCATGCCAGCCTGATAAAAGATTTCCTTCGCGAAGCTTGCCCAGCTGATGTAGCCGCCTTCGTTGGTGGCATGATAGATGCCGTATTTCTCTGTCTCAATCATGTCCACCAGCAGGCGCGCCAAGTCCAGCGTATAGGTAGGCGTGCCGATCTGATCGTCCACCACCCGCAGCGTGTCGTGGATTTGTCCGACCCGCAGCATTGTCTTAACGAAATTAATGCCATTCAACCCGAAAGCCCCGGAAATGCGCACAATGAAAAGCTTATCTGACAGCTCCTTTGCCGCCAGTTCGCCGCCCAGCTTCGTCAAACCGTATACGTTCAGCGGGGCGGTATTCTCGCAATCCGGCTTCCAGGGCGCGGTTCCCTGGCCATTGAAAACGTAGTCTGTGCTGATGTACATCATCTTGCACGCCAATGTTTTGCAGGCCTCGGCGATGTGCCGCGTGCCGTCTTCATTGATTGCCTTTACCTTTGGCTTGTTTTCCTCATCCTCAGCCGCATCCACCGACGTCCAGGCCGCACAATGAATCACTGCATCCGGTCTGACCTTGTTCAGCACCTGGCCAACCGCCGCGCCATCGGTGATATCCAACTGGATATATGGCATGCCGCATACCGCGCTGCCATCCTGCAAACCGCTATAGGCATGAGCGATACCGCTGCCCACACCTTCGTGGTTACGCTTCGCCAGTTCGTTCATCACGTCATGGCCCAACTGGCCTCCGACACCGGTGACAAATATCTTCATAGCAGTTTACGTCCTGTTGCCGTACATCTTCTCGTAGTAGTTCTGGTATTCCCCGCTGACGATGGTTTCCCACCACTCCCGGTTGTCCAGGTACCACCGGATCGTCTTTTTGATGCCGTCTGCAAACTTCGTCTCCGGCAGCCAACCCAGTTCGTTGTGGATCTTCGTCGGGTCGATGGCGTAACGCATGTCATGGCCCTTGCGGTCGGTGACGAACGTGATCAGGCTCTCCGGCTTGCCAAGCTCCTTGCAGA
>CACWVN010000166.1 GCA_902764285.1 uncultured Eubacteriales bacterium | reverse complement strand
AGACGCAGGGCATTGGACACAACGCAGAAACTTGACAGGCTCATGGCTGCCGCCCCGAACATGGGATTCAGCTCCCAGCCGAACAGCGGGATATCATCCTCGTCGGCCTTGCGCGCCGCTTCGGTGCGCGGGAAGAATCCGTGCGTGATCACGATGTTCACGCCGTTGTAAATGCCGTAGAGCGCCGCGGCGGTCAGGTCGTGCAGCCTGGATAGATCTGCTCCGCCATACCAGTCGATGGGCAGCTTCGCCAGCTGCTCCAGCGTCCAGTCGTACTGAGCGTCTGAAGCTACGAACTCGCCCAGGTCGAAGTAAGCGTTCAGCGCGGTCGTGTAGATGTTCAGTTGACGAGACAGGAAATCCTTGCGCTGCTGCGGATCGTTTTGCGCCTGAATTGCGTCCTGCATGATGTCCGACGGGCGGATCGTCACGCCATAGGACGGGTTTGCCTTTTGATGCTGGATGGCGCTGGTGTAGTCCACGTTGCCCTTCTTGTCCTGTTCGGCCCGCGCCATGAACACAAACAGGCTGTCGTCCTTCACCTGGCCCGTGACCACCTTCTCGGCGTACACCACGCGGCGATAGCAGAAGCTGTTCACGTTGTCGCCGGCGGTGGTGATGCCGATCATCAATTTATTGGTGTAGGCCTTGCCAGCCTCTTTGAATCGGTTGTACTGCGACGCCCGCTTCATGGCCTGCATCTCGTCGGCGATGGACACCGGCGCATTGAAGGAATCCTGCGCGTCCGGGTTCGATGCCAGCGCCTCAATGTGGATGAATCCACATGGCCGGCCGTCTTCGTCCAGAAAGTCGCAGTGGACGGAGTGCTCCGAATTGTTGTCCAGAATGCGGAATTCGTCCGCCATGCCCCGATAGCGAATCGAATACAGAATGTCGTTGAACGACTCGCGTGCCTGCTTGAGCGACGCTGCGACGATATACACCGTGACGCCGCTTCGGCGCTCCAGTAGCGCGATGGCCAGCGCCAGCGCGGCCGCAAACATCGTCTTTCCGTTCTTCCGCGGCACGTATATGAACGCCTCTTTGTATCGGCGTTCACGCCTGCCCTTATAGTAAAACCCCAGCAGGTTGTAGATGATGAACACCTGCCACGGCAACAGGATCAGTGGCGTGTTGGTCAGTGGCTTTCCGTCCAACGTCTGGCCCTTGTGGTGAACCATGAGACGTTCGACAATGTTGCAGACGAAATCCGCATCCCTGGTGCGCAGCGTCAGATCCGGACGCTCCAGATCGGCCAGAAAGCGTTTAGCTGCCGCAACCACTTCCGCACCGACGACGATCTCCCCGGCGACGACGGCGCGGGCGTAGGCGACGGCGACTTTTTTGAACCGCTTGGCGCGCTTAGCCAATACCCTTTAGCGCCTCGGCCAGCGCGGATTTCTTGCGCTGCTTCATGCTCTGTTCGTCAATGCGCTTGAGCCCCGCCGGGGTGAGGCCCAGATCCCGCCAATAGGCCAGTGCGTCACGGTTCAGGTCGTTCAGCAGGCGCACATATGGATTTTGCTCGGTGTTCGTTGCGCCGGCCTTGTTGGTGTGATTGATCACAACGTTGCCGCCGGATTTGATGAACGCCTCCCGCGTCTGATCGCGCCGCTCCAGGATGTCAGCCAGCGTGTCGATCACATCGTCAAACCATGTTCGATAAGTGCCCGCCGCATCGCAGCTCGCCCGGATCCGCTCTCTCCATCCATCCCTCGTCACGTTTTCATCTCCTCGCCGGGATCACATAGCCCGGCACGTCGTTGGTCGCGTCGTCGAACGAGTGGATCCCGTTGAACAGCTCCACATAGTCGGCCACCAGTTGCCGGTCGACGGTGATGACCGTGTTCTCGCAGCGCGGATTTGTATTCACGTTCGCGCTCGACTCGATCAGGCAGTCGAAGCGCTCGCCCACGATCACCATTACCTTGCTGTGGTTGCGAAACACCGCCACGCGCCCGGCGCACTCGTGGCAGAAATCCATCACAGCGGCGTAAACCTCGGAATAGCTCCCCGGAAAGATCTCGCCCACGAAGAAATCCACGCGGCCGAGCATCCCGCGCCGATGCCACTGGCGAAGGTCGTCGACGTCCTCTCCGGCCATGCACCATGTGGACAGCGCCAGGTAGAGCACGCGCTGTTGTCGCAGAACATGTTTGAAGAATGTCAGTGCGTCCACGTCGCCCCAGGAAAAGCAGTGATAGCAGTCGCCCTCTCGGAAGTGCCAATCGAGCGCGTTGGAGAGCGCTTCCTCACTCGTCGCCTTGCGCGTGAGGTGCCGGTGGCCGTAGCGGTGGCTGACGCGAATCGTCTGCTTTTCAGCCTCGTCGTGTTCCTCGGCTTCTGGCTGCTCCGGTGGTTGAGTTTCCATCCCAGGCTGCTTGAATGTCAGCGCTTCATCTGGCATTTTGAAGGACAGCGCCTCTTCTGGCAGATTGAATCCCAAATTCATGCCGTCCCCCATCCTCGGCGACCCCCTTTTGCCAAAAAACCCGCGCAGGTGGAAAAAGTTCCCCCCACCGGTCCCAA
>CACWVN010000165.1 GCA_902764285.1 uncultured Eubacteriales bacterium | reverse complement strand
TTGGCGCCTCAGGTAGGACTCGAACCTACAACCCTTCGGTTAACAGCCGAATGCTCTGCCATTGAGCTACTAAGGCATGTCCGGTTTTTTCCTGACGCAGGCTATTATATCAAATCCGAATGGGGATGTCAAGCCCAAATTCGCGGAAAGGCCACATTTTACAGGGTCGTCAAACTCCGGGGAGAATTGCCGCGGGAACGCGGTTTCCCCGGAATTTTTTGCTGCGGAGGCGCCTGGCGGGCAGTTACGCCTTCAGCTGCCAGATGTCGTCGTTGTACTGCGCGATGGTGCGGTCGGAGGAGAACCAGCCCGCCTTCGCGATGTTGGTCAGCGCCTTCTTGCTCCAGGCGCGGCCGTCGGCCACGGCGGAGAGCGCTTCGGCCTTGGCACGGCAGTAATCGCTGAAATCGGGGAAAGTCATGAACCAGTCCTTGCCGGAGAGCTCGCGCTGCAGGCGGCCCAGGCTCTCGGCGTCGCCGGCGGCGAGCATCTCCTCGCCGGTGAGGAACGCCACTGCGGCGGCCAGCTCCTCATCGGCGTCCAGGTACTGCTGCGGGTCGTAATCGCCGCGGGCATAGCTGGCGATCACCTCGTCGGAGGACAGGCCGAAGGTGTAGATGTTGTCCGCGCCCACCAGCTCGGCGATCTCCACGTTCGCGCCGTCCATGGTGCCCAGCGTGACGGCGCCGTTGAGCATGAACTTCATGTTGCCGGTGCCGCTGGCCTCCTTGCTGGCCAGGGAGATCTGTTCGGAGATGTCGCAGGCGGGGATCAGCTTTTCGGCGGCGGAGACGTTGTAGTTCTCCACCATCACCACGCGCAGGTGCTTCGAGACCTCGGGATCGGCGGCGATCACCTTCGACAGGCACAGGATCGCATGGATGATGTCCTTGGCGATGGTGTAGGCCGGGGCCGCCTTGGCGCCGAAGATGGCGGTGACGGGCCGCTCGGGCAGGATGCCCGCGCGGATGCGGCCGTATTCGCGGATCAGCCACAGCAGGTTCAGCTGCTGGCGCTTGTACTCATGCAGGCGCTTCGACTGCACGTCGAACACGGAATCCGGGTCGATCACGTCGCCCTGGTGGGCGAACAGCCAGTCCGCGAAGCGCTGCTTGTTCACGCGCTTCACCGCCGTCAGCCGCTCCAGCAGCTCCGGATCGTCCGCGTGGTCCAGCAGCTTCTCCAGCGCGTCCGCGTCCCGGCGCCAGCCCGTGCCGATGGTCTCGTCGATCAGGGCGGCCAGGTCGGGGTTGCAGCTCATCAGCCAGCGGCGGAAAGTGATGCCGTTGGTCTTGTTGTTGAACTTCTCCGGGTAGATGGCGTAGAAGGGCGCCAGCTCGGAATTCTTCAGTATCTCGGTGTGCAGCCGGGCCACGCCGTTCACGGAATGGCTGAAGTGGATGTCCAGGTTCGCCATGTGCACGGCGCCGTTCTCGTCGATGATCTGCACGAAGGGCTCGTCGTACTCGGCGCGCACCCGCGCGTCCAGCCGCTCGATCACCGGCATCAGCTGCGGCACGGCGCGCTGCAGGTATGCCTTCGGCCACTTTTCCAGCGCCTCGGCCAGGATGGTGTGGTTGGTGTAGCCGCAGACGTCGCGCACGATGGCCACGGCCTCGTCCTCGCCGATGCCCTTTTCGCCCAGCAGGCGGATCAGCTCGGGGATGACCATCGTGGGATGGGTGTCGTTGATCTGGATGGCGGCGTAATCGGCCAGGTCGTGCAGGTCGCTGCCCCGCCGGACGCACTCGTCCAGGATCAGCCGCGCGGCGTTGGCCACCATGAAGTACTCCTGGTACACGCGCAGCAGGCGCCCGGCCTCGGTGCTGTCGTCGGGATACAGGAACAGCGTCAGGTTCTTTTCGATGTCCGCGGGATCGAAGGCGATGCCGCCCTTGATCAGCCGCTCGTCGACGGTGTCCACGTCGAACAGGCGCAGCCGGCCGCACTTGCCGCCGTAGCCGGTCACGTCGATCTCGTACATCGTGGATTTCACCGTCAGGCCGCCGAATTCCACGTCGTAATGCACGTCCGTGCGGTGCATCCAGCTCTCCTGGCCCCATTTCAGCCAGCCGTCCGGCGTCTCATGCTGCTTGCCGGCCATGAAGCGCTGGCGGAACAGCCCGCAGTGATAGGCCAGGCCCACGCCGTCCGCCGGCAGGCCCAGCGTGGCCAGGCTGTCCAGGAAGCAGGCCGCCAGCCGGCCCAGGCCGCCGTTGCCCAGCGAGGGCTCCAGCTCGAACTCCTCCAGCTCGGACAGGGACAGCCCCTCGGCCGCCAGCTCGTCGCGCACGGCGTCGTACAGGCCCAGGTTGATCAGGTTGTTGCTCAGCAGCTTGCCGATCAAAAACTCGGCGGAGATGTAGTACAGCTTCTTCTTGCCCTCGTTGTAGCCGCGGGCCGCCGCGGCTGAACAGCTCCAGTCGGGTGCACTGGTTCAGGGGCTTGCCGGTGTAATCGATCAGCTTCATGCTCGTTTTCCTCCCATGCGCGGCCGGGTCTGCCCGGCCCTGTGCTTGCATTATATTCTTTTTATTTGGAAAATGCTTGCAGTATAGACGCACATTATAGTATAATACTATCATCGTAGACGGGGATCAAAGATCAGAGTTCAGAGTTTGGAGTTCAGAGTTGAGATTGATTGGCTCGGCATGCTGCTCTCCACTCTCTCCGAAGGGGGCCTGCCCGTGGATCTGTCGGAATACACCCAGTACCAGGAGACGAAGCTGCACGAAAAGCCGGGCTTCGCCTACGAGACCTATCTATG
>CACWVN010000164.1 GCA_902764285.1 uncultured Eubacteriales bacterium | reverse complement strand
GAGCAGTTTTCAAAGCGCATCGTGCCGCTGTTGGTGACGGTCAGCGCGCCGGTCGCCCGCACCGCGCCGCCGTTCGAGGTGGCGTGGCAGTTCGTGAAAACCATCTCACGGTTCGCGCCACAGGTCAGCGTGACGGAAGCCTTGTCCGCGTAGATCGCGCCGCCGTCCCCGGAAGCGTTGAAGTTGCTGAACGAAGAATTGCGGATCGTCAGAGTGTCCGATGCGGTCAGATTGGCGTGGATCGCGCGCCGGGTGGCGGAGCCTTTTTTGCTGCCGCCGTCAAAGATCAGGTCGGAAACGGTCGCGCCGCATTTGTTGAGCACGATCAGGCCGTCGCCGCTGTTGCCCTGGGAGACGATCGTGGAGCGCTTCCCGGCGGTCACGAGATCGCCGGTGGTCTGGATCGTCAGGCCGGTCAGCCCGTCTCCGTTGAACGTGAAGCCGCTCGCCAGCGTGTACCGGTCGTGGGTCTCCAGCAGCGTTTCGATGGTCACGGCGCCGGACAGCGTGTTGGCATAGTTGAACGCGCCGGGGAGATCCCCGTCGTCCAGCAGCGCTTCGAAGTATGTCCAATCCCCGTCGCCGGCCTTCACGCGGGCGATGACGGTATTCCAGCGCACCAGGCTGCGGTCCTTCACGCCGTACAGATACGTGTCGATATCGTTGTGGAAGCAGGCCAGGTTCAGATTCGTGCTGTTGCCGGTGATGGTGCCGAAGGGCATGCCCGACGCGCCGTGCTCGGCGTAAATGGAGGTGGACACTCCATCCTTGGTGAATTTGGTACTGCTGACAAACACGCCGATCCAGGCGTCTTCATTCAGCCCGGAAGTCTTGATGACGGTGTTGCTGTCGTAGTCCAGCAGGACGTTGCAGGGCGTGCCCGTGCCCGTGCCCCGGTAGTTGTCCTTGACGGTCACCAGGCCGGAGAAAGTCAGCGTCGTGTTCGCGCTGCCCGCGGCGATACCGCCCGCGCCGTTGTTAGCGGTTGCATGGTTGCCGGTGATCGTGCCGCCGGACATGTTCAGCTTGGCGCTGTCCCCCACGTACACGCCGCCGCCGCTCTTGGCGGTGTTGCCGGCGTCCGCCGTGCCGATGCTGCCGCCGGTGATGGTCAGCGTGGCGCTCTTCTCCACGTACACGCCGCCGCCGTTGTTCTTCGCCGTGCAGCCGGTGATGAGGGTCGTGGGCGTGCCGTCGTCAGCGACTGTGCCTTCGATCTTCAGTTTTTTCTTCTCCAGGACGAAAATGCCGCCGCCGTTGCTGTTCGCCGTGCAGCCGGTGATCGTCACGTTGGAGACGCTGCCCTCGCCGCCGCCGCAATAGGCGATGCCGCCGCCGTTGCTGTTCGCCGTGCAGCCGGTGATCGTCACGTTGGAAATGGTGCCCTGCTTCCCGGCGTTATAGCCGATGGCGCCGCCGTTGCTCTTGGCTTCGCAGCGGACAAATTCCGCATAGGTCACGGTACCAATCGATTGGTTGGCATTGTCAAAGAACGCCACGCCGCCGCCCCATTCATTGAGCGCTTTGCACTCCTCAAAGCGGACGGGAGCTTCTGCTGTGCCGCGGATCTCGCCGGCCCAGTAGAATTGCATGCCGCCGCCGCGCTTGGCGGTACAGTTCTGGAACAGGCTCTGCTTGGTGACCGTATTCCCATTCTCGTCCGTATAGGTGCAGCCCACCACCCCGGTTCCTCTGAAGAAATACAGGCCGCCGCCCTTGTCGCCGTTCGCCTGGCAGTCTATGGCGGTCACGCCGTTGGCGGTGCCGCCTTCGGCGAAAAACGCGCCGCCGCCGCTGCAGTTTGCCGTCGCTGTGGTTTTGCAGCGCGTAAAGGTAATATCGTTGATCGTCGTGCCGTTGTTCACCTGGAAGTTCGCGCCGCCGCCGTTGTAGGTACAGGTGCAGTCGGTGAAGGTCGTGCGCAGCACCGTCGCGGCCTTCGCACAGTTCAATCCGCCGCCGCCCTCGTACTGGTTGGTGTATTTGGATAACTGCAGATGGCAATTATCGAACGCGCAGTCCTTGACTGTCGCCGGGGCCTCGAGATACGCGCCGCCGCCGTAATGCGCGTTGGTGGATTTGCAGTTTTTGATGTCCACATGGCTGACCGTCACCTGGCTGCCCTTCACATGCAGCCCGCTGCCGTTGTTCGTGCACGCGTTGTTCTGCCCGTCCAGTATCAGCCTTTCCACGGTCACTGCGCCGGAAACGTCGATATTCAGCAGGGAAACGCTGCCGGCGGCGCCGCGCTTGAATGACGAGGCTCTTCATGCCCCTGAAGGCAAAGCCCTCGGCCAGGGTATACCGTTCGTGATTTTCGTACAGCAGTTCGATGACGACGTCCGCGCCGGTCTGCGCATTGGCGAAGTCGAACGCGCCGGCGTAATCGCCGTCGGTCACCAGCGCCGGGAAATAATTCTGGGTCAGATACGTCTGGCCGCCGTCCAGGGAAACGCGGGCGACGGGCGGGTCGGGCTGCTTGTTGCTGACCGTCACCCTCCCGGACCCGACGGTATACTGCGGGTCGTAGGTCGTCAGATCCGTCTCGGTCTGGCCGTCCCCCGACACGGAAACCTCCTTGATGAAATAGGTGTAGCGCTTGTCGAGACCGGTGAACAGCTTCTGCCATTTGCCGTTGACGGGCAGCGTGAAGGAAGCGATGCGCGACACCTTGTCGGAAGAGTCCTTGTTGGTCTCCGCGATCAGAGCATCGTAGTTCGCCGTGGAGACCTCCATCGCGGGCTCCGACGCCGAAGCGCCGCAGGTGACGGTCGCGTTGTCCATCGCACCCGGCTCAAGGGTGATGGAAGTGGTTCCGGAACCCATATTCTGAACCACGAAAGAAGCGAAATAGGTGACCGTAAACGCGTTGTCGTCAATGACAATACTGTCGATATTGGCGGTTTTGTCCGGGTCGTTCCCGGTACTGCCATCCTGATTCAGATAGTAGTAATGGGTTATGATCCGAACGTTGTTATCCTTGATCGTGGCCGTGTTTCCATCGCGGTTCAGCCGCGCGTTCACATATTGCTCCAGCGCCTCCTGGCTGGCAAAAGGCACGACCACCGTCAGGTTGACCGTATCGCCGATGTCGGCCGAGCCAATCTGCGGGCTATTATTGCAAGTGATTCCAACGTTTCCGTTCGTCGTCGACTGGCCGCCGACGTTTTCCACCCGCCACAGCTCCATCTGCACGGTCTTGTCCGGATAAGCGCTTTCGCTCAGCGGCCGGCCCGGCACGTCCCGCCAGGCCTTGACGGCGGTCAGCTCCGCGGTGTCGGTTTCGGGCTCCGCCTTCCGGGTGTTCGTCACCCAAAGCTTGCCCGTGTGGGGATGCGTGCCCTCGGCGGGCAGTTCCGCGTCATCATAGGTCGTCGTGAAGCCCGGCACGCTTTCGCTGTCGCGCACGATGTAATAGGTATAGGGATTGTTCTGGTCGTCAGACAGCGGCAGATCGGACGAAGTCCACGTCCAGCTGTTTTCGTTGCTGAGGGTGATGTCGGCGACCTTGACGTCCGCCGGATTGGCGCCGGAGGAGGCGCCTTCGAGGGTGATGCCTTCCTCAATCAGATTACTCACATAGTTGTCTCCGGCGGCGATCTGAAGGCAGATGTCGCTGTCGGCAGTAATCTCGTGCGTGCCCACGCCGCCCTGCTGAAGCAGCTGCCAGGTATTATAGCCGATAAAGGTATTCGCGTAGAACTGGGGGTTAAGCGACGAGCCCCACCCGGGCGGCGCATAGTCATGATAGGTAAACGTCACCTTCGAGCCCTTGGGAACCGTGATCTCAATGCCGGTGTTGTTGTACTCCTTGAACGTCGGATTATAACCGATATGGACCCATACGTCCACCGTCTCGGCCGCCGGGTCGGGCTGCTGGCTTTCCCCGCCGCTGCTCTTGCGCATCAGCTTCATCTTCGCGAACGCCGTATCCGGCACTTCCGCCGCGATGGGGTTTCCTTCCGCGTCCACCCAGGCCGTGTCGATGGTCACGGCCATGGTCGGGGCGGCGCAGTGGATGTGGTCATCATCAAGTCCGGCGGGAACCTTTATCTGCAGCGCATCCCATTCGTCCCGCGTGCCGTCGAAATAAATATCCGTCAGCGCGGTCCAGCTGCTGAGATCCGCTTTGTTCTTCAGGGCCTTGGGCAGATGCACGATCCGCAGGGAGGGCTTGGTGGCCTTGAAACGCTCCAGATCGGCGATCTGCGTGCCGGACAGGTTCAGCTCGTAAACCTTTGAGCAACCATTGAACGCGGAGTCGGCAATCCCGGCATTGCTCAGGCTGGAACAGCCGGACAGGTTGATCACGGTCCCGCTCCCATCCTTGCCGCAGTTGAGGAACGACTGCTTGGCGATCGTGGTCAGGCTTTCGCAGCCGGAGAAATCAATGGTTTCCAGCTTTACGCAGTTGGCGAACGCGTTTCCGTCCCCTTTCGAGTCCTTATCGATGGTCGTCAGGTTGACGCAGCCGGAGAAATTCACCGTCGTCAGCGATGTATTATTGGGTTTTTCATCGTCGAATGGCGTCATCTTGAACAGACTGGCTCCCAGGCTTTCCAGCGCCACGCAGTCGTGCGCGTCGACCTCCGTCATTCCGAAGGCGCGGGTCATCATGTTTTGCGACAGGCGGGTCAGGCCGCCCTCGTCGGTATCGGTGATGATCAGCTTCTTGATCAAAGATTTGCGTACCTGAAAATTGCCCCAGGGCGCATCCGTCACTGAAGCGTAATCCACCATCGCGCCCGAACCGGTGATCGTCAGCGTGCCCTGATCGTCGATATTCCAGGTGCCGCTGCCGCCGTCCACCATGTCCAGATCGCCGGACATCGCGGG
>CACWVN010000163.1 GCA_902764285.1 uncultured Eubacteriales bacterium | reverse complement strand
AGCGCCATGTCGTTCTTTTCCTCGATCACGTCGATGCAGGCCCGCTTCAAAAGCAGGTCGGCGTACATGGTGGGGTTTCCCACCGGGTCGCAGAAGGCGAAGCACACGTTCAGGTATTCCTTTGCCGTCTCGTAATCCTCGGCGTTGATGGCGTTCAGCGCCAGGGTATAGCTGGCGTCCAGCTTCTGGGTATCGACGATAGAGCTCTGCACCTCCGGGGCCGCCTCCTCGGCCAGCACCGGTATCGCCATCAGCAGCAGGGCCACGGTCAGCAGAACAACCATCAATTTTTTCATGTTATTCATCATAAGTACCTCCTGATGGTTATAAAACACCCATTATCCTATTTGAACATTATAGGGCACGGGGCGTACAAAGGCGTAACAAACCAATCCCTTCTCTACAAAAAAAGAAGGGTTTGATCCCTTCTTCATATAATCTTAACATTTTTCTTTCGCCTACTTGCGAAAGTGAAGTCGTCCCCCCGTCATCTCCGCCCAGCTGTACTGGGTCATGTATTCGCCGCACCACGCGTTCACTGATTGCATATCCCCGGCCAGCATCCGGTAATAATCACAGGGGATCCGATCCGTCAGCACGGCCAGCTGCTTGTTCCTGCGCACCAGTATCTCCTCCATGCCGATGGCGGACAGCGTCCTTTTCAGGTCCATGATGAGCTGGCGCAGCCGGTTTTTCGCGGCGGTCATGTCAAGCTCATCCTCCCACAGCACCCCGATGATCTCCTCCGTGGTGCACAGCGCCCCCTCGCGGTCGATCAGGTAGGCCAGTAGCTCTTTGGTCTGGCGGCGGGCAAAGCGCAGCGGCTGTCGCTCCCAAAACACCTCGAAGCTGCCGAAGCAGCGCACCCACAGCCCGTCCGGCATCCGGGGTGGCGGCGCGATGTTGTCCAACTCCACCCGGATATTCTCCGCGGTCACGGGCTTCATCACATATCCGCTGGCGCGCAGTTGGATCGCGTCGTAGGCATACTCGGAATAGGCGGTGACGAACACCACCTTCGTCCCCGGCGAAGCCGTCCTGATCCTCGCCGCCAGCGCCAGCCCGTCCAGCCGCGGCATGCGAATGTCACAGAAAACCACGTCCGGGCGCTTCTGCTCCTCCTCCATGGCCCGAAGCGCGTCGGTGCCGAGGGAGAAATCGTCGATCCCGGCCTGAGGCGCCGCCTGGGCGATGGCGTTGTGCAGCACCCGCAGGGCGCTCTTTTCATCGTCGATCGCGAAAATCAGCATGGGGCCATCCTCCTATTGCTTTGGTATGCGTATGATCGCGGTAGTGCCTTCGCCGGGCGCGGAGCGGTATTCCAGCGAGCCATCGACGGTCTGGCGAAGCCTTTCCCGCACGTTGGCGATGCCCACGTGCATTTGTCCGTCCTCCGGCAACCGGTCGGGATCGAAGCCCGGCCCGTCGTCCGTCACGGTGATCTCATAGCCATCCGGCGTTTCGCGGCTGGCGATGACCACCGTGCCCCTGCCGTCAGGCTTTTCGCGAACGCCGTGGCGCACCGCGTTTTCCGCCAGCGGCTCCACCGTCAGCGCCGGAAGGCTGAAGCCTGTGCAGGCAATGTCGTAACGCACCTGTAAATCGCCCGCAAAGCGCATCTGCTCGATGTTCAGATAGAGCTTCGTGTGTTCCAGTTCCTTCTCGAAGGGGATCGGGCCGGTCCTGTCGATGGATTCCATGTTCCCGCGCAGATACCTGGAGAACTCCACCGTGGCCTCCTTGGCCTTCTGGGGGGCCGTGTCGCACAGATCGATGATCAATGTCAGCGCGTTGTGCAGAAAATGGGGCTTGATCTGGCTGAGCATCTGCTGTACCCTCTGCCCGGTCACCAGCGCGTCCTCGTGCTCGCGCACGAACTGCAAGTGCAGCCAGATGTAATAGAACACGCAGCTGATCGCGATGGCCATGGTCAGGTAGGAAACCGGCTGTTCACTGAAGGCGACGGTGAAGTCCATGATCGCCGCTCCGCCGATGAGCGCCGTCACCAGTATGGGGATCCAGGACTCCCTGCGCTGATGCGGTCGAAACTGCCGCATCGTCAGCCAAAACAGCCAGGCATACAATACCGCGCTGATCAGGGTGCAGGTATGGCGCAGCGGGCCCGCGTGGAAATGACCGTTCGACGAAAAATAAAAGGCTATGTTCGAGAAGAAGGCCGTCAGGTAGACGGCGGCGTTGACGCCGACCATCGCCCACGCGGCGCGATAGCGCCCGCGGGGCTTCACGATGTAAAGGAACATCACCAGTATGACCGGGCGAATGGCATAACCGTAGATGGACACCGGGATTCGCAGCGCGTTGTATTCCTGGGCGAGGGACAGCCGGTTGTCCCAATAATTCTGGAGGATCAGGCTGAATACAAGCATGACGATGACCAGCATCACCCGCTTGCGCTCGGCGCTCAGGTAGGCGTCCAGCCACACGGTCAGCAGCAGGGCGACCAGCAGCACGGCGACGGGAATGGCCGACAGCCGCTCTATGAAGCGCTTGAAAAGCGGCATATCCTCGATGTGGGCTTCGCCGTCCTGAGCGCCGATGACCGTCAGCGTGCCTTCATTGCGAATGCTGCCGCGCTTCGATTCACCGTCGCCGACGACCATCTCGCCGCTCACCGTCAGATGCCCCTTCGCATCGTTAAAGACCTCGCCGCCCTCCCGCAGGGCCGCGTTGCCCGTCACGCTGCCGCCCGCAAGGACCATCGTTCCGTAATTGGCAACGCCGCC
>CACWVN010000162.1 GCA_902764285.1 uncultured Eubacteriales bacterium | reverse complement strand
GCGCGAAAGATCGGCGTCCGGCAGGGCGTACAAATCCGTTTCATCCAGCCAGACCCTGCCCTCGGTGGGCGTCAGCAGGCCCGCCAGCGCGTGCAAAAGCGTCGTCTTGCCGGAGCCGGAGCGACCCGTGAGCAGCGCAACCTCGCCGGGGCACAGCGTCAGATTCGCGTTTTGTACCGCGAAGAAATGATTGGCCTGCCCGGTCTTTCGGAAGTATCGCATGGACAGGTTTTCAGCCCGAAGCATGCCTCAAGCCCCCTCTCTCAGCGTCGTGCCGGGGTCGGTGCGGCTCAGGCGCGCCGCCGCCCAGGCACCCGCCAGCAGCCCGACCAGCAGCGTGGCCAGGATCGATCCGCCCGCCAGCTTCAGGAGCGTGCCGACGGAGGGCGTCAGGTACGGCAGCCCCATCTGCGATTCGATCAGCGTCGTAAACGGGAACACGCCCAGCGCCGCGACGCCCACGCCGACGAGCGCCCCCGCGAGGCCGCACAGCGCGGTCTCCGTCAGGATCTCCCCGCGCAGGCCGCGCCGGGACACGCCCAGCAATCGCAGCACGGCGAACTCCCGGCGCCGTTCGTGGATCATCATGGCGAAGGCTACCAGCAGGATCACCAGCGCCAGCGCCCACACCGCACCGATCAGCGCCCGGGCCGCGCGGGCGATACCGGAGAGGCTGTCGGACACGTCGGTGAACATGCTGCGGGCGCGCACGGCGGTGACCTTGCGGATGTGCCCGTTCAGCCAGCTGTTCACCTGACCCACGTCGTACCCGTCCTTCACCTTCACATACACCGCGGAGATCACGTCGGAACCGCTGGTGATTTTGTGGCTGACGCCCTTCGCCTCCGCGGCGGCCAGCAGCCTTTTCATGGTCTCCATGTTGCAGTAGACCGCCGTGTCCAGGCCCGTGCCGGTCTCGGCCAGCTTCGCCACCACATGGGTATACTGCTCGTAGATCTTCAGCGTTTCGCCCACGTTCGCCGTCACGTTGCAGCCCACGGCCACCTCCATGTCGCCGAGGGTTTGGGAATAGCTCTCTTCGATCCACGGCTTCACGGTGAAATCCGCGCCGGGATCGATGCCGATGATCTGCACCTTGATGGCGCAGCAGTCGGCCTTCAGCGAGGCCAGGAACGTCTGCGGCGCGGCGAGCTCCACGCCCTGCGCACCGCGCACCTCGTCCAGCACCGAGGCGTCCATGTAGAACGCGCCGGTCGTGCCCTGCAGCAAGAGGTTCTTGAAGCTGACCTTGCTCTCGGCGGAGGACGGCATCACGATGATGTCCGCGCCGAGCCGCGCCTCCAGGCTCTGCAAGCCGCTGCGCAGCGAGCCGACCACCACCGAACCGCCGAACACCGACGCCGCCAGCAGCGCCGTCAGCAGGATCAGCGCCGCCGTGCGCCCGGGCCGCCGGAGCAGGTTTTTAAGCGGCAGATGACCGGTTCCCATGGGTCACTTCTCCCTCCTGCGCGACAGCAGCCAGCCGACGAGCGCCGCCAGCAGCATCGCGCCGAACAGGATCATCATCGCGGGCCACGTCAGCATGCGGCAGCGCATCGTGGGCATCTTGCACAGCGCGATCAGCGCGCCGGGCGTCAGCAGCCCCAGCAGAGACGCCGGGAGCATCGCCAGGTACAGCCCCGCGCGCTCCCGCTTCATCGCCAGCGCCAGCAGCGACAGCGCCGCCAGCAGCGCGCCTTCGCCGAGGATCGCCCGGCACGCCCAGTGGCACGCGCCGAAGCTGCCGTCGTCGTGGACGCACGCGCCCAGGAAGGTCTGGCTGCCGACGGCGGCGAGGAGGGAGAGGATGAGGATGGCGACAGCCGGATACATCGTTTTTTTCATGTTTTTCTCCTTTAGTCGTGTGCGTATAGCGTATAGAGATCAGAGTTTAGAGTTGAGATCATAATGCAATTAATCTAAACTCCCAACTCTGATCTTCAAAACCTCATCTGTTCCGCTGCTCATTCCACGAAGTTCTCGTTGATGACCTCCCGCGCCACCTTGCCGTGCTCCAGCACGATGGTGCGCTGGGCGGCGTCGGCGACCTCGGGGTCGTGGGTCACGACGATCAGCGTGGTGCCCTCGCGGTGCAGCTGGCGGAACAGGTCCAGCACGATGTTCTCGTTGGCCTCGTCCAGGTTGCCGGTGGGTTCGTCGGCGAGGATCAGCTCCGGGTGGTTGATCAGCGCCCGCGCCACGCACACGCGCTGCTGTTCGCCGCCGGAGAGCTGGCTGGGCAGGTGCTTCGCGCGCTCGCGCAGGCCCACGCGCCCCAGCGCCTCCAGCGCTTCGGCCTCGTCGGGCATGGAGTGGTAGTACTGCGAAACCATCACGTTCTCCACGGCGGTCAGATAGGTGACCATGTGGAACTGCTGGAAGATCAGGCCGATCTTGTCGCGCCGGATGTCGGTGAGCTTCTTGCCCGGCAGCTTCGAAATATCCACGCCGTCCAGCAGCACTTCGCCCTTGGTGGGCTTGTCCATGCAGCCGATGATGTTCATCATCGTGGATTTGCCGGAGCCGGACGGGCCCATGATGGCCACCCATTCGCCCTTGTCCACGTGGATGCTGACGTTGTCCAGCGCTTTCAATTCGCCGTAGATCTTGGAAATGTTTTTCAGTTCAAGAAGCGCCATGGTTTACTCTCCTTTTCACTTTCGATCGGTTCCGGCGACATGCGCCGGAACCGTTGGAATTTGTTTGCAGGGAAATCCCATTTCCCGAAGGACAAATTCCTTCCTTGCGGATTTGCCGGCCGGAGTTTT
>CACWVN010000161.1 GCA_902764285.1 uncultured Eubacteriales bacterium | reverse complement strand
GCCCTTGCGGATGGAGCGGATGACGACGGGATAGCTGATCTCGTCGTTCACCTTCACCACCACGCGGTCGCCCACGCGGCGGCCCATCACGGCCCGGCCCAGCGGCGATTCCTTGCTGATGATGCCGTTGACGGCGTCCTCGCGCAGCGTGGTCATCAGGGTAATGGTCTCGGTCTCGTCGTCGTCCTCGTAGTAGATCTCCACCCGGTCGAACAGGCTCACAACGCCCTCGCGGGCGTCGGCCTTGACGACCTTCGCGGTGGCGATCATCCGCTTCAAATAGCGCAGGCGGCTGTCGCAGCGGCGCAGCTCCTGTTTGGCGGCCTTGTATTCGTAGTTCTCGCTCAGGTCGCCGAAGCCGCGGGCGGTCTGCAGGTCCTCGATGCACTTCGGACGCACCACCCGCATGCGGTAGTCGATCTCCTCCTGCATCTTGCGGATATCGACCTCGGTCAGTTCGTTGTACATAGTCTCTCCAATCAGCGAATGAAATTTGTGTACGTGTGCGGCTCGTTCTCCGGCAGGCCGTACTTTTCCTTCCCCAGCGCGATGCTCTTCATCAGGAAGGCCATGTTCCGCGCCAGCGCGCGCATGGTCTGCATGCCCTCTTCGTCCTGCGCGGCCTCGCCCGGCGCGCCGCCGTGCACGCTGTTCCAGTACTGGCTGGAGGCCACCGGCATGCCGCAGATGGTGAAATACTTGTTCAGCCGGTCGAACGTCGCCGAAGCGCCGCCCCGGCGGCACGCCACCGCCGCCGCGCCCACCTTCATGGATTTATCGAAATGGGCGGAATAGAACAGCCGGTCCAGGAAGGCCTGCACCGTGGCGTTGGGGCCGGCGTAGTACACCGGGCTGCCCACCACGATGCCGTCGGCGGCCTCGAATTTCGGCGCGGTCTCGTTCACCAGGTCGTCGAACACACAGCGCCCCTTTGCCGCGGATGGGCTTGTTGCCCACGTGGATCAGCTCGGTCTCGATGCCCTCGGCCGCGAACACCTTCGCCATCTCCGAAAGCGCCAGGGCCGTGTTGCCCTTCGCCCGGGGGCTGCCGTTGATCAGCAGAACCTTCATGGGGTCACGCTCCTTTGCCGGTTGTCTATTATACCACCGGAAAACGTTCCGTTTTCCTGATCATTATACCATGATTGTCGGCGTGCTGCCCTTCGGGGCCCGCCGACCCGGAAAACGTTCCGTTTTCCTAATCATTATACCATGATTGTCGGCGTGCTCGCCCCGCGCTGCTGCCTGACGGCAAGCGCGGGTTTCGGATGCGTCTTGTCCCTTCGTGACTGCGCTTGCATCCTCAGTCCGGCTTTGCCGGACGCTCCACTGCCCGCCGACCCGGAAAACGTTCCGTTTTCCTAATCATTATACCATCCCGGGCCGCGCCCGTCAAACGATTGAATCCTATGCCCGGAAGTGCTACAATATCCTCAGAAGGAGGGATCGGCCATGACCGCAAGACTGCCGGAGGCCGCGCTGATCGGCGCGGGCATCGTGGATATCCCGCTGGTTCCGGTCCGCCGGGAGATGTTCGAGGGAACGGGCTCCCAGTCGCTGGAGCGCATCGCGCTGGGCGTGGGCGGCGACGCGCTGAACGAGGCGATCCTGCTGACGCGGCTGGGCCATCCGGCGATGCTGGTCAGCGTGATCGGCGAGGACGCCGCCGGCGACATCGTGCTGCGGGCGCTGGACGAGGCCGGCGTGGACCGCGGCTGCGTCGTCCGCCGGCCGGGGCTGGACACCGGCGTCAATGTCGTGATGGTGCGCGGGGACGGCGAACGCGGCTTCATCACCAGCCGCAGCGGCAGCCTGCGCAGATTGTGCCTGTCCGACATACTGCCCGCGCTGGAAACGCCGGCCTTCGCCGGGGTGAAGGTCGCCTGCCTGGCCAGCCTGTTCGTATCGGAGGCGCTGACGATCCCGGACATGACGGCGCTGTTCGACGCCATCCGGGCGAAGGGCAAGCTGCTGTGCGCCGACGCCACCCGCCGCAAGCACGGCGAGACGCTGAAGGAAGCCGGCGCGATGCTGTCCCGGCTGGATTACTTCTTCCCGAACCTGGAGGAGGCCGCGCTGCTGACCGGCACGGACGACCCCGACGACGCCGCGGACGCGCTGCTGGGCTGCGGCGTGAGCCGCGTGGCGATCAAGCTGGGCGCGCGGGGCTGCCTGCTGAAGGGCCGGGACGAGCGCCATCTCATCCCCGCCTTCCCTGGAGCAAAGTGCGTGGACACCACCGGCGCGGGCGACACCTTCGCCGCGGCGTTTATCGCCGGGCTGCTGGAGGGCCGGTCCTTCGCCGACTGCGGGCGCCTCGCCAACGCCGCCGCGTCCCTGTGCGTGGAGCACGTGGGCGCCAACGCCGGCACATGGACCCGGAGGGACGTGGAGGAACGGTTAGGGAGCAGGGATTAGGGAACAGGAAACAGGGAACAGGAATAGCCGACCATTCCTGTTCCCTGTTCCCTGTTGCCTGTTCCCTAACTCAAATCTCCTCGTCGCCGTTCTCTTCCTCGGCGTCGTCGGATTCCTCCTCGGCCTCGGCGCGGGCCACGCAGACCACCTTGCTGCCCTCGGCCACGCGCATCAGGCGCACGCCCTGGGTGTTGCGGCCCAGCGTGGAGATGGAATCTACGGGCGTGCGGATGATGGTGCCGTCGTCGGTGATCAGCAGGATGTCCTCCGCCTCGTCGGCCAGCAGCTGGCAGGTCAGCTTGCCGGTCTTCTGCGTCAGGTTCATGGCCTTGATGCCCTTGCCGCCGCGGCTCTGCACGCGGTATTCGTCGATCTCGGTCAGCTTGCCGAAGCCGTTGTCGGTGATCGAAAGGACCTTCATATCGGGGAACACGGGGCACATGTCCACCACCTCGTCGCCCTTGGCCAGGTCGATGGATTTCACGCCCATGGCCGCGCGCCCGATGGGCCGCATGTCGGTCTCCGGGAAGCGGATGGCCATGCCGTCGCGGGTGCCCAGCAGCAGCTCATAGCTGCCGTCGGTCAGCGCCACGCCGATCAGCTCGTCGTCCTCCCGCAGCACCAGCGCGATCAGGCCGGACCGGCGCACGTTCGTGAACTCGGACAGCTCGGTGCGCTTGATGACGCCGTTCTTCGTGGCCATGATCAGGTAGTGCCCGGCCACCTTCTCCTCCGGCACCGGCAGCATCGCCGTCACCTTCTCGCCGGCGTCCAGCTGCAGCAGGTTCACCATCGCCGTGCCGCGGGCGGTGCGCCCGGCCTCGGGGATCTGGTAGCAGTTCAGCTGGTACACCCGGCCGCGGTTGGTGAAGAACATCAATACGTCGTGGGTGGACACCACGTACATCTGCTCCACGAAGTCCTCCTCGCGGGTAGTGGCGCCGACCACGCCCTTGCCGCCGCGCTTCTGGGCGCGGTAGGTGGCCTTGGGCAGGCGCTTCACGTAGCCGTAGTGGGTCAGCGTGACCACCATGTCCTCCTCGGCGATCAGGTCCAGCATGTCGATCTCGCCGTCCAGGGCGGAGATCTCGGTGCGGCGCTCGTCGGCGTACTTGCGCTTGATCTCCAGCATCTCGTCCTTGATGATGCCCAGCACCATGCCCTCGTCCGCCAGCACCGCCTTGTAATAGGCGATCAGCTTCTGCAGCTCGGCGTACTCGGCCTCGATCTTGTCGCGCTCCAGGCCGGTCAGGCGCTGCAGGCGCATGTCCAGGATCGCCTGGGCCTGGCGCTCGGACAGGCCGAAGCGGGTCATCAGCCCCTCCTTCGCCTCCTGGGCGGTGCGGCTGCCGCGGATCAGCGCGATGACCTCGTCGATGTTGTCCAGCGCGATGATCAGGCCCTCCAGGATGTGGCTGCGGGCCTCGGCCTTGTTCAGGTCGTACTGGGTGCGGCGGCCGGCGTGCCGTCCACCAGCGCCAGCATGATGGCGCCGAAGGTGTCCTGCAGCTGGGTGTGCTTGTACAGCGTGTTCAGCACCACGTTGGCGTTCACGTCGCGCTTGAGCTCGATGACGATGCGCATGCCCTCGCGGTCGGATTCGTCGCGGATATCGGAGATGCCCTCGATGGTCTTTTCGTGGACCATCTCGGCGATTTTTTCGATCAGCTTGGCCTTGTTGACCATGTAGGGGATCTCGGTGACGACGATGCGCTGGCGGTTGCCGGGCATCTCCTCGATCTCGCTCTTGGCGCGCACGATGATGCGGCCGCGGCCCTCGTGGTAGGCGTCGTAGATGCCGCGCTTGCCCAGAATGACGCCGCCGGTGGGGAAATCCGGGCCCTTGACGAACTGCATCAGGTCGTCCACGGTGCATTCGGGGTTATCGATGAAATGCACGCAGGCGTCGATCACCTCGCCCAGGTTATGGGGCGGGATGTTCGTGGCCATGCCCACGGCGATGCCGCTGGAGCCGTTCACCAGCAGGTTCGGGAAGCGGCTGGGCATCACGGCGGGCTGCATCAGCGTCTCGTCGAAGTTCGGATAGAAATCGACGGTCTCCTTTTCGATGTCGCGCACCATTTCCATCGACAGCTTCGAGAGCCGCGCCTCGGTATAACGCATGGCGGCGGCGCCGTCGCCGTCCACGGAGCCGAAGTTGCCCTGGCCCTCCACCAGCGTGTAGCGGATGGAGAAATCCTGGGCCAGGCGCACCATGGCGTCGTAGACGGAGCTGTCGCCGTGCGGGTGGTATTTGCCCAGCACGTCGCCCACGATGCGCGCGGATTTGCGGTAGGGCTTGTCGGGCGTGATGCCCATTTCGTTCATCGAATACAGGATGCGCCGGTGCACCGGCTTCAGGCCGTCGCGCACGTCCGGCAGCGCCCGGGTCACGATGACCGCCATGGCGTAGGAGATGAAGGATTTTTTTAGTTCATCTTCTATGTTCAGGGGCGTGAGCTTGCCAATGTTGAATTCGTCGGCCA
>CACWVN010000160.1 GCA_902764285.1 uncultured Eubacteriales bacterium | reverse complement strand
GAATTCCAGATCCAGCGCGACCGTGCCGTCGTCCAGCGTTTCAGTCGTTTCGGCTTCAATGCTGCCGTTCACCACGGAATCGGCGGAAACCGTCAGCGTGGTCAGTTCGGATGTCTCTTTGACGTTCCACACCGAACCGTTCGTTAGCGTCAGCGCGGTGGCATGGGTATTGGTAATGTAGGTGTTGGCGTCCAGGTTCACCCAGCAGGCGCTCTCGTCGTCAGCATATCCAGACCACTTTTTATTCCATTCGTCTGCGGTGGAGAAGATGATATCGCCGTTCAGCGTAGCATTATTCAGGGTGACGGTCATATCCCGCTGGTAATCGTCGTGGATGAAATCGCCGTCGATGGTGGAATCCGTGACGGTGACGTTCACCCCGCTGCCGACGTCCTGCTTGAGATACCGGGACATGGAATCGGAGTTCAGCGCCGTCAGCAGCGCCACGCCCGTAGAGGACTGGATCTCCACATCATTGAGGGCGATGTCCGCGGAGGTGGATTTCACCAGGATCGCCGCGCCGGTCACATAGTCGATGTACGCCCCCACTGCGTCGCCGTATTTGTCGGTATAATTCTCGGTAGCCTGAACGGTATAGGTCTCGCCGTTCACATTTGAGATATATGCATACCCTTCGTTGTTGATGGCATCGTCGATGATGAGGGTGGCGTGACTCAGGGACAGGCTTGCGGTGTAGTCCGAATTGCCCTCGCCCATCATGTCGGGAGAATGCAGCTGGAAGTCGTTGCGGCCCGCGATGATGGTCGTGCGCATATCCTCGCCGATCTCGCCGCCATATTCCAGCGCGCCATATCCGTCCTGCGTCGTCGCCGCCTCTGCGTCCCCGGAAGAACCGACGGTGATCGCGCCGTTGTTGGAAATGATCGCGCCGACCTCCGCGGAGACAAGCGTCGCGCCGTACAGGTAATCCCGGCAGTTGGTGTCCGCGTAGATGCCATAGCCGCCGTGCAGCGCAATCGCCTCGGTGTTCACGCCCACGAATTCCAGCCCGCTGCCGGTGGCGGAGTCGGTGGACAGCGCGGCCCAGCCGTCAGCCACACACAGCGAATCGTAGTAGAACGTGTGGGTCTGGCCCACGGAGAAATTGGCCCGGGAGTTGCCGGAGATCAGCAGCCCCGCGTTGGAGGCGGGCTCGCTGACGGCGGCGGTATTGCCGCTCGCCCCGGCGTCGCCGCCCGCGACGATCACGGAATCCTCCACCACCATCGTGGCCGTGCCCGTGGCCGCCACGGTGTAGCGTCCCGCGCCGTCCACCTCGATGGTGGAATCGGAGATCGTCAGCGTGCCGGAGTCCACATAAGCGGCGGTCCCGGCGGATTCATTGCCGGAGACGGCTTCATCCACGTCCAGGCGGATGTTCGCGCCTATCAGCGCCACATTCATATCGCTGGCGCTCAGCAGAGTATCGCCGTAATCGCCGCTCTCATAGGAAATCCCGGAGATCGCGATCGTGCCATCCGCGTCTTCGATCGCTCCGGCCAGGCTGTCGTCCGCTGTGACAGTCTCGCCTGCCACAGCGATCAGGCCGCTCGTGTTCGTGGCGTTGCCCGTGCCGGCGACATCGCCTTCCGCCATGCTGCCGGGGCCGCCCATGCCGTCGGGCGGATTGCCCATCTGTCCGCCGGGGGCAGACCCTCCGCCTGGCCCGCCCTGCGGCGGCTGGCCCATGCCCGGGCCGCCCTCGGCGAGGCCCGACATACACAGGCTCACAATAAGAACCAAAGATAAAACAACCGCCAAAATGCGCTTCATAGTAATCCGCCTCCTTGGGAACTTTCCCCTTTCGATGCAATCATTATCCACGCGAAACTTAAAACAATATTGAAGTATTGCATAGCTGCAAGGGTGCCTGAAGTGATATAGTTTTTAGAAGAATAATCAAGTCGTCGTGTGAGTAGCTTCAATTTCATAATGAATACCGATCAGCATCGCGTCACAAAGCGCGATGTTTTATATTCGTTCCCTCTTGACTTTTGGCATTTGCGTCGCTATAATCGCTTTACCATGCTAAAGCGTACAGCCAAAGGAGGAAATGTCATGGAAATCACTTACACGCGAAAAGGCGACTATCTCTATCCCAATCTCGCCCTCGATCCCGCAGATGATGTGGAACTCGGGAAGTATGGCCAGATGCGGCGGCGCTATCTTCGGGAGCATCGCGAAGCCATGTATTGGGGAATGTATGTCGAAGGCACGCTAGCCAAGCATCTGCTGGAAGTGGACGAGACAGCCCAGGCACAGGTGGATCTGACGGTCAAGCGCCTGCTCAAGCAGTATCCCGCGCCGGACAGGGATGTGGACTTTCTCGCCTATGTTGGGCATATGAATAGCTTGACCGCCATGGCGGAAGAAGCCGTACTTCACGATCTGATCTACGACTGACGCCAAAAATGGATGCGCCAAGGACGATACGACGCGCGTACCGTCCCCGGCTCTCTTTCTATGGGTTCTTACTCTGATAGGTATGGCCCTTCTCCCGGAAATTCCGCGTCATGGCTCGTACCTCTTCACTCAAGGATTTCAACTGTTCCAGCGCCCTTGTCAGGCGGTTGCCACTGTTCACATCCAACGTGCCTCCGGCGTTGAAGCAGTGGGCCAGAGAATTGAACTCACTTCCGACCTCGCGATACTTGTCGATGAGCCCAGGCAGTTCCGGCGGTACCACGGCAATCTTTTGCCAGCTGATCGGCCGCCGCTTTTTGAGCAACTGCCGGAAAAACTCGCTGGGGGACAAATCACACTTGATCGCACCATTCAGAATCTTCACATACAGCTCGTCGTCAACCCGG
>CACWVN010000159.1 GCA_902764285.1 uncultured Eubacteriales bacterium | reverse complement strand
CCGCGGATTAAATCCCCGAAACGCTGGATGATGACGCCGCCGCCCAGCATATTGGACAGACGCGCGATGCTTTCGCCATAGCCGTTGCTGTCCTTGAAGGGCTCAGTGAAGTGTTTCGAGACCAGCAGCGCGAAATTCGTGTTGTCCGTCTGCTTCGCGGGGTCTTCATAGGAGTGGCCGTTCACCGTCACGATGCCATTGGTGTTTTCATTGACCACGGCCCCGCGTGGATTCATGCAGAAGGTTCGCACCAGATCCTGGTACTTCTCGGTCTTATAGACGATCTTGCTTTCATACACCTTATCGGTGATGTGGCTGAATACCGCCGCGGGCAGCTCCACGCGCACGCCGATGTCCACGCGATTTGATCGTGTCGGTATGCCAAGCGTCCTGCAAACACGCTCCATCCAACTGCTGCCGCTGCGTCCCACGGACGCAACGCAGGCGCGGCCGCTGAATTCTCCTTCAGGTGTGGTGATGATAAAGCCGTCTGGCGTCGTGCGAATATCCCCCACGGGACAATTGAAATAGAAATCCACCCGATCCTTCAGCACATCGAAGAGGGCGGTCAGTACCCTGTAATTGATGTCGGTACCCAGGTGCCGCACGGAAGCATCCAACAGGTGCAGGTTGTTTTGCAAGCACAACGTAGACAACGAGGCATCCGCGGTCGAGTACAGCCGGGTGTTTTCACCGCCAAAGCGAACGTTCAGCGAATCCACCTGGTGCATCAGCTCAAGGGCCTTTTCCCTGCCAATGTACCTGTGCAGCGTGCCGCCGAAGGCGGTTGTAATGTTATACTTGCCATCAGAAAACGCGCCTGCCCCTCCGAATCCCGTCATGATGGAACATGTCGGACAGTGGATGCATTCCTTGACGTGCTTTCCGTCGATGGGACATCTGCGCTTTTCAAGCACCTTGCCCGCCTCAAAAACCGCAACCCGCAGCGAAGGATTTCTGTGAACGAGTTCGAAAGCGGAAAAGATACCGCCCGGTCCTGCGCCGATAATGAGAATATCGTATTGCTTCACGCAGGTTCACCGCCTTTTACAGGCATTTCAGAGAGCACGCGCTCCAGAAGCCGGCAGAACGTCCGGCTGGAGGCGTTGGCGATGGCCAGCACCTCCTCGTGGGAATGGGGCGTCCTGGCGATGCCGGTGGCCATGTTGGTGATGCAGGCGATCCCCAGCACCCGCATGCCCAGGTAGTTGGCCACGGTGGTTTCCGGCACGGTGGACATGCCGATGGCATCCGCGCCGAGGATGTGATAGGCGCGAATCTCCGCCGCGGTCTCGTAGCAGGGACCGGTGAAGAAGGCGTAGACGCCCTCCCGCAACGGAATGGACAGCGACGCGGCCACCCGGCGCGCCAGGTCGTTCAGAGCGTGGTCGTAGACCGCCGTCATGTCCGGGAAGCGGGGGCCGAAGCGCTCGTCGTTGGCGCCGATCAGCGGGTTGTTGCCCGCAAAGTTGATGTGGTCGGTGATGAGCATCAGGTCGCCGGGGTTGAAGTCCGGATTGATGCCGCCGCAGGCGTTGGTCACGACGATTTCCTCCACGCCCAGCTGTCTGAGCACGTAGATCGGGAAGCTGAGCTGCCGCATGGACAGCCCCTCGTAGTAGTGAAAGCGTCCCTGCATGGCGACGATGGGCCGGCCGTTCAGCGTGCCGAACACGAACCGCGCGGCGTGTCCGCTGACATCCGACTTCGGAAAGCCGGGGATGTCGGCATAGCTCAGCAATTCCCGGTTCTCCAGCCGGTCGGCGATGCTGCCCAGGCCGCTGCCGAGGATGACCGCGATCTGCGGGCGGCAGGCGACGCACGCCTGGATGTAATGAACGGCGTTCATGACTTCATCGTAAAACATATTCATATTCCTCCCTGAAGGTTTCTGTTCTGCTTGCATTTTAGCATGAATCCGGGTATGATGGATATGAGAAATCTCACATATCTGGCGGTGATGGCATGGCGGACGCGCGCTTCCCATTGGAGGATTACTTTGGCTTCGACATTCGTCCCTTTGCGGCGTCGGTGCGGTTTGAGGCGGGCGACATCATCCTGTCGGAGGGCGAGGCGAACGATGCTCTGTTCTTCCTTGAGAAGGGCAGGGTGAAGGTCAGCGCGACCCAGCCCAACGGAAAGGTGTTGATCGTCAGCTTCATCGACGCGCCGGCCTTCCTGGGAGAATTGGAATTTCTGGGCGCGCGGGAGCTGACCAACGGCGTGACGGCGGTGCTGCCTTGCGCGTGCTGGCGGATCGACGGCGGCGGGTGCCGGGAACGGATCCTGAACGACGCCACGTTTCTGAGGAAGCTGTGCGTCATGCAGGGCAGGCGCTTTGTGCAGAACGCGGAGAAGTCGGCGCAGAGCCAGTCCTATCCGCTGAAGGCGCGACTGGCGCGGTTCATCCTCCAGACCGCGCCGGACGGCGTCTATCGGGAAAAACACACAGAGGCCGCCGCCTATCTGGGCGTGACGTACCGGCACTATCTCTATGTGCTGGCGGATATGGCGGATCGCGGCATTCTTGAGAAGACGCCCCAGGGCTATCACATCAGGGACAGGGAAGGCCTGAGATCTTTTTCGGGAATGGAAATGCTCTGACAGGGCATAACTTCCTGGGCCGGAAGGACAGGACCACCGCCGCCCTTGACACGCGATTCAGCACGGCGACATGGATCGGATGACGGTAGTGCGGAGGAATAAGCGGACACTGCAGCAGCATCAGCTAACAATACACAAAAGCGCTCTTGAAACCATTCGGCCAGCTGGTTTTGAATAAATCGATTCTGATCTGAATAATCCTCTGCAGAACTGTTCATGAATTGTTCA
>CACWVN010000158.1 GCA_902764285.1 uncultured Eubacteriales bacterium | reverse complement strand
GCCGCGCATCAGGCCCTGGCTCTCCTTCGGGCACATCTTGTAGCGCTCGCCGGTCAGCACGTTCATCACGGCCTGGGTGCCGACGATCTGGCTGGTGGGCGTCACCAGCGGCGGATAGCCGAAGTCCTCGCGCACGCGCGGCACCTCCGCCAGCACCTCGTACAGCTTGTCGGACTGGCCGGCCTGCTTCAGCTGGTTGATCAGGTTGGACAGCATGCCGCCGGGCACCTGGTACTTCAGGGTGTTCACGTCCACGCGCAGCACCTTGGGATCCAGCACGCCCTGCTCCTGCAGCTTCTGGGCCACGCCGCGGAAGTGCTCGGTGGCCTGGGTGATGGTGTGCAGGTCCAGGCCGGTGTCATACTCGGTGCCGGCCAGGGTGGCCACCAGCGGCTCGGTGGCGGGCTGGGACGTGCCGTTGCCCAGGGAGGACAGCGCGCAGTCCACGATGTCCACGCCCGCTTCGATGGCCTTCAGGTTGGTCATATCGCCGATGCCGGCGGTGTTGTGGGTGTGCAGGTGCACCAGGGTGGTGGGCTTCAGCGCTTCCTTCAGCTTCTTCACCAGCGAATAGGCCTTGTAGGGCAGCAGCAGGTTCGCCATGTCCTTGATGCAGATGTTGTCCGCGCCCATCTTCTCCAGCTCCAGCGCCAGGTTCACGAAGTATTCCTCGGTGTGGACGGGGCTGATGGTATAGCTCATCGCCACTTCGCAGATGCCGCCGTACTTCTTGGTGGCCTTGATGGCCGGCTCAAGGTTGCGGGGATCGTTCAGGGCGTCGAAGATGCGGATGACGTCGATGCCGTTCTTGATGGACAGGCGGGTGAACTCGTCCACCACGTCGTCGGCGTAGTGGCGGTAGCCCAGGATGTTCTGGCCGCGGAACAGCATCTGCAGCTTGGTGTTGGGCAGCGCCTTTTTCAGCTGGCGCAGCCGCTCCCAGGGATCCTCGTTCAAGAAGCGCAGGCAGCTGTCAAACGTGGCGCCGCCCCAGCACTCCAGAGAATAATAGCCGACCTTGTCCAGCGTGTCGCAGGCGGGCAGCATGTCCTCCAGGCGCATGCGGGTCGCGGCCTGGGACTGGTGCGCATCGCGAAGGATGGTCTCGGTAATCATTACTTTCTTCGCCATTTTAATCTCCTCCGAATCGATTTAGTGGGCAAACAGCGCGATGAACACGCCCGCGGCCACCGCGGAGCCGATGACGCCGGCCACGTTCGGGCCCATGGCGTGCATCAGCAGGAAGTTGCCGGGATCCTCCTCCTGGCCCACCTTCTGGGAAACGCGGGCCGCCATCGGCACGGCGGACACGCCCGCGGAGCCGATCAGCGGGTTGATCTGGCCGCCGGAGAGGATGTTCATCAGCTTGGCCAGCAGCACGCCGCCGGCGGTGCCGAAGCCGAAGGCCACGACGCCCAGCACGACGATGTAGATGGTCTGCATGGTCAGGAACGTGCTGCCCTGGGTGGTGGCACCGACCGTCAGCCCCAGGAAGATGGTGACGATGTTGATCAGCTCGTTCTGGGCGGTCTTGTTGATGCGCTCCACCACGCCGCAAACGCGCATCAGGTTGCCCAGCATCAGCATGCCGATCAGCGTGGCCGCGTCGGGCAGCAGCAGGGAGACGATGATGGTGACGGCGATCGGGAAGATGATCATCTCGGTCTTGGAGACTTGCCGCAGCTGGCCCATGCGGATGGTGCGCTCCTTCTTGGTGGTGAGCGCCCTCATGATGGGCGGCTGGATGACGGGCACCAGCGCCATGTAGCTGTAGGCCGCCACGGCGATCGGGCCCAGCAGGTGCGGCGCCAGCTTCGTGGTGACGAAGATGGCGGTCGGGCCGTCCGCGCCGCCGATGATGCCGATGGAACCGGCCTCGGCCGCGGTGAAGCCCAGCAGCTTCGCGCCCAGGAACGTCAGGAAGATGCCCAGCTGCGCGGCGGCGCCCAGCAGCAGGCTCTTCGGGTTGGCGATCAGCGGGCCGAAGTCGGTCATCGCGCCCACGCCCATGAAGATCAGCGGCGGGTAGATGCCCAGCTTGACGCCCATGTACAGATAGTGCAGCAGACCGCCGTTGGCGGTTTGAAGCGCGTAGCCCATCTCGCCGGTGGCGGGGTTCAGGCGCATCATCACGTCGGTGACGTCCTTGCCCAGGTTCTTCGCCGCGGCCAGCGCTTCCGACTGGCTGGCGTAGAAGGTGAAGCTCGGGTGGGCCATCATGCCCGCGGCGGGCAGGTTGGCCAGCAGCATGCCGAACGCGATGGGCAGCAGCAGCAGCGGCTCAAACTGCTTGACAATCGCCAGGTACAGCAGGAAGCAGGCCACGGCGATCATCACATAATTGCGCCAGTCGCCGCCGGTGCCGTCGATGCTCTTCGCGACGCCGGTGGAATTGGCGATGTTGCTCAATCCAAGGCCAAAGTTGATATCGGGATCGGTGTTCTCCTCCGCAGCCGCGGTCTCCTCCGCGGTCTCCTCCACCGTCTCCGCGACCTCGGTCGCCTCGACGGGCTCGGTGTCGGCTTTGGTTTCGGCCAATGCCGCAAACACGGTCAGCAGGGCGAACAGCGCCAGCAGGCACGCCAGGGCGCGCTTGGGGCTTACCTTTTTCAATTTGGACATTCGTCAAACCCTCCTTACCGCTTTCAGATCAACCAATGAAGATCAGTTGAGCGAAAGCAGCATATCGCCGGTATTGACGGTCGCGCCCTTGGTCACGTTCACGGAGGCGACGACGCCGTCGCGGGGCGCCATGATCTCGTTTTCCATCTTCATGGCCTCCAGCACCAGCAGCACGTCGCCCTTCTTGACGGACTGGCCCTGGGAGACCTTCACATCGTTGATGTTGCCGGGCATGGGCGCCTTGATGGCCTCGGCGCCGGCGGGCGCGGCGGCGGGAGCG
>CACWVN010000157.1 GCA_902764285.1 uncultured Eubacteriales bacterium | reverse complement strand
TTGCATTATTCCCCGTGAGGCTTATAATATAGATAGATATAACTAACTTAGCGGCATGCCGGACCGGAACAACGATCCGCAGGTTGAGATGGCAGACGCCGTTTTTTCTGGACGTAAGTTAGCTATATCTAATATAAAGATCGGAGAGTTTTCAAAGCCGTCCAGGGTCAGCGTCAGGATGCTCCGCCACTACGATGAGATCGGCTTGTTGAAACCGGCAGAGATCGACCGCTTTACGGATTATCGGTATTACAGGGAGGGCCAGCTTCCGATGGCGGGCCGCATCGCCGCGCTGAAGGATAAAGCCGAGGGATAGAAAAGGAGCCTGCTGTACAGCGCCTTGAAGCCCATCGTCCGAAAAGTCGTCAAGAGAAGCTCTCTTCACCGGGAAGAGAGCTACAAAGCGTTCAAGCCGTATGAATTCCGGAACGAACCGCTGGGCGGATGCCATATCATCGGAAAGTATGTGGGAAGCCGCCCGGACCGGGCGATCGTCTGCTTTCCCGGCGGCGGCTCCCGAAGGTGGCAGCTGCCCGCGAAGGGCTCCATGAAAAATACATCTCCCGGCCGCCGTGTCGCGTTTACCTCTGCCTTATTCCACTCCCAGCACCTTGTAATCCTGGGCTTCCACCGCGGCGCGCAGCGCGTCGTCGGCGACGGGCGCGCTCAGGGTCACCACGGCGGTGCCGCTGTTGTGGTCCGCGGCGGCGCTCTCCACGCCGGGAACCGCTTCCAGCGCCTTCTTCACGCGGGCCTCGCAGTGTCCGCACATCATGCCTTCCACCTTCAAAGTCTTCTTCATGGTTGTATCCTCCTTTGCTGTTGCCGCGGCGACGATCTCATCGAGCGCTTCCGCGGAGATTGACTTGCCCTTCCTGTCGCGTCCGGCGTCGTGGGGGTTGACCAGGTTCAGCCGCAGCGCGTTCATGCACACGAAGAAGCTGGACAGCGCCATGGCCGCCGCGCCGTACATGGGTTTCATCTCAATGCCGTACAGGCCCATGGCCAGCGGGATGCAGATGGCATTGTAGAAGAACGCCCAGAACAGGTTCTGATGGATGTTCCGGATCGTGGCCCGGCTCAGCCGGATCGCCGCGGTCACGTCGGTCAGGCGGCTCTTCATCACCACGATGTCCGCCGCGTCGATGGCCACGTCCGTGCCCGCGCCGATGGCGACGCCGTTGTCCGCCACCGTCAGCGCCGGCGCGTCGTTGATGCCGTCGCCGACCATGGCGACCTTCCCCAGGGGCTTCAATTGGCGGATGACCTCCGCCTTGCCCTCCGGCAGCACGCCCGCCACGACCTGGTCCACGCCGGCCTGCCGGCTGATCGCCTGCGCGGTGCGCGCGTTGTCGCCGGTCAGCATCACGGTCTGTATGCCCATATTGCGCAGCTCGCGGATGGCCTGCGCGGAATCCTGCTTGATGGGATCCGCCACCGCGATGAGCCCGATCAGCTCGCCGCCCAGCGCGAACAGCAGCGGCGTCTTGCCTTCTTCCGCAAGGGCGTTGGCCCGCGCCGTCACGGCTTCGCCGGCCAGCCCTCTGGAGGTCAGAAATTTCAGGCTCCCGCCCAGCAGCTCCTTCCCGTCCAGCCGGGCGCGCAGGCCGTGACCGGGCAGGGCTTCAAAATCGCCGACTTCCGAGAGCGCCAGGCCCTCCGCTTCGGCGGTCACGGCCCTGGCCAGCGGATGCTCGCTGTTCCTCTCCAGCGACGCGGCCAGGACGAGCAGCTGTTCTTTCTCGATGCCGACGGGGATCACGTCCGTCACCTTCGGCTGTCCCTCCGTCACGGTGCCCGTCTTGTCCAGCGCGATCACCTGCGTCCGGCCCGCGCCCTCCAGCGCGGCGGCGGTCTTGTACAGCACGCCGGTCTTCGCGCCGACGCCGCTGCCCACCATGATGGCGACGGGCGTCGCCAGGCCCAGCGCGCAGGGGCAGCTGATCACCAGCACGGAAATGCCCCGGGCGATGGCAAAGGAAAAGGGCTTCCCGGCGATCAGCCATCCGGCCAGCGTCAATAGCGCCAGCGCGATCACCGTGGGCACGAATACCCCGGATACCCTGTCCGCGATCCGGGCCAGCGGCGCCTTGGTGGCGGCGGCGTCCGAAACGGTGCGGATGATCTGCGCCAGCGTGGTGTCCTCGCCCACGCGGGTGGCGCGGCACTCGATGTAGCCCTGCTGGTTCATCGTCGCGGCGGAAACCGCGTCGCCCTCGGCCTTGTCCACCGGGATGCTCTCGCCGGTCAGCGCCGATTCGTTGACCGCCGTCATGCCCTTCCACAAAGATATCCCCGGCGTTGACTTCTTCGATGCCGACCTCCGTCTCCACGCCGTCCCTCAGCAGCACGGCGGTCTTGGGCGCCAGCTTCATCAGGCCTTTCAACGCGTCCGTCGTGCGGCCCTTCGACATCGCCTCCAGCATCTTGCCGACGGTGATCAGCGTCGGGATCATGGCCGCCGATTCAAAGTACAGGTTCATGCCGTACTTCATCACCGTATGGTGCGCACCCTCGCCCTGGGCGAGGATCATCAAGAAAAGCTCCGCCAGCGAATAGAGGAACGACGCGCTGGAGCCGAGCGCCACCAGCGTGTCCATGTTGGGCGCGCCGTGGAACAGGGAGGCAAAGCCGGAGGTGAAGAACTTCTGGTTGATGATCATCACGATCACCGCCAGCAGCAGCTCAAACAGCCCCAGGAACACCAGGTTGTCGAACGCCGCGGGCGCGGGCCAGCCCCACATGCCGTGGCCCATCGAAAAATACATCAGCACCAGCAATATCGGCACCGAGAACAGAAGCCGCCTTTTCAATTTGGGCGTCTCATGATCCTTCAGCGCCTCGGCGTCCGCCCAGGAGGGCGAGCCTTCGGACGCCGTCTTTTGCGCCGCGCCCTTCAGCGAAGCGCCATACCCGGCGGCCTCCACGGCGCGGATGATCTCTTCGGCGGAAGCCGTGCCCTCCACGCCCATCGAGTTCGTCAGCAGGCTCACGGCGCAGGACGTGACGCCCGGCACGCCGGACACCGCTTTTTCCACCCGGCTGGAGCACGCGGCGCAGCTCATGCCGGTCACGTTATACTGTTTCATTACAGATCACCTCGGCCCTATTTCATCAGCTTCTGCAGCGTATCCATCAGTTCGTCCACCGCATCGTCGCGCCCGGCGCGGATATCCTCCGTCACGCAGGTGCGCAGGTGACTGGCCAGCAGCACCCTGCAAAAGCTGTTCAGCGCGGATTGGACCGCGGACGCCTGGGTCAGTATGTCCGGGCAATAGGCGTCCTCATCCAGCATCCGCTGCAGGCCGCGCACCTGTCCCTCGATCCGCTTCAGCCGATTCATCAGATCGCGGTGTTCCTTTTCATCCCGTTTCTTTTTCCGGCCGGAAAGAGCATGGGTATCTGTCATGACCGATTCCTCCGATTATACCCCATGGGGGTATTTGTTTTGCAGGGCTATTATATACCCCCATAGAGTATTTGTCAACGGCGCGAATGATTAATCTTCTGTTTGGCCGGCGTAATGGTTCCCGGCCCAGTATCGCAGTTGATCGACAGTGCCGCTGTTTTCACAGGGATCCGAATTGAGGTACCGCAGGGGAAAGAACGCAGAAACAATGCTTCACACAAAATTGACTTGCAATATTTTCCGTGAGGATTATAATAGTGATAGGGATAACTAACTCAGAGTCTTTTTTATTGGGAGAGAGTTAGGGAAATCTAATTTTCCGGAGATGGCGAAGATGTCGAAATGGACATCCAGGCAAAGGATACTGCTGGGCTGCGCGGCGATGGCGCTGGCGGGCAAAGAGGAGAGATAAACCCCATGGATTTCAGGGGATTTGGGAATCAGAGCGGCACGACGCTGCTGCTCCCCGGCACGGCCTGCACGTGGCAGCTGAATTTTAATAAAGTGGTGGAGGATCTCGCGGCGAAATGCCACATCATCGCCGTCAACTACGACGGCACTTCCGAAACCCGGATATCCACGAGTTCGACATGAAGCACGAGGTCTGGCTCTACGACGACCAGTGGAGGCAGCCGGTGCCGGATATGATTGACGAATGCATGAACAGGAGCTGAGACGCCATGACGAGACGGGAACAGATCAGGAGCGCATACAAACTGACCGGCGGGAACGCCAGCTTTTACGATGGCATGATGACCTATTCGACCTTCCTGGGCAAGGCCATCTGCCGGATCGTGTGGAACATGGACCGGGAGAAGAACCTCGATTACCTGGAGCGGGCGCTGTCGGGCGTGCCGGAGGGCTTCGCCGGCAAGCTGCTGGAGGTGCCCGTGGGCACGGGCGTGCTGACGATGCCGGTCTACCGGGAGCTGCCGAAGGCGGACGTCACCTGCCTGGACTATTCCGAGGCCATGATGGCGTCGGCGCAGCAGAAGGCCAGTGCGGCGGGGCTTCAAAACGTGCGCTTTTTGCAGGGCGACGTGGGCGCGCTGCCGTTTGAGGACGGGCAGTTCGACATCGTGCTTTCATTGAACGGCTTCCACGCCTTCCCGGACAAGGCGGCGGCCTACCGCGAGACCTTCCGCGTGCTGAAGCCGGGCGGGACGTTCTGCGGCTGCTTCTACATCCGGGGCGGCTGCACCCGGACGGACTGGTTCATCAAGCATCTCTACGAGAAGAAGGGCTTTTTCACCCCGCCGTATGAGACCGAGGACAGTCTGCGCAAGCGGCTGGAGGGCATGTACAGCCAGGTCAAAGTGAGCCGCGTCGAGGGCATCGGCTGCTTCAAATGCGTGAAATGAGGGCGGGCGTATGAAGAAGCGAATCTGGGATCTGTACGCGCCGATCTATGAAAAGGCGATGCGGGCGGACCGGCACATCTATGAATTCATGTACGGGCGCATCCCGCAGGTCATCCGCGGCAAAGAGGTGCTGGAGATCGCCACCGGCCCGGGCCTGCTGGCGAAGCACGTCGCTCCGGCGGCCAGGCGCATGGTCGCCACGGACTACTCCGACGGCATGGTCCGCGAGGCGATGAAGGGCGAGCGCCCAGACAACCTGACCTTCGAGGTCGCGGACGCCACGGCGCTGCCCTACGCGGGCGCATCCTTCGATGCCGTGCTGATCGCCAACGCGCTGCACGTGATGCCGGAGCCGGAAAAGGCGCTCTCGGAGATCGACCGGGTGCTGCGCCCCGGCGGCGTGCTGATCGCGCCGAACTTTGTGGAGCACAAGGGCGGCTTTATCAGCCGGCTGTGGTCGGG
>CACWVN010000156.1 GCA_902764285.1 uncultured Eubacteriales bacterium | reverse complement strand
TCGGCGGCGTCGTCCGGGCGGGCGATCTCCTTCATGTTCAGGAGCATCTTCACCATCGCCTGCACCTGGTGCTTGTCCGCGCCGCCGTAGCCCGTCACGGCCTGCTTGATCTGCATGGGCGTGTATTCATAGAGGGCGTCGGTGCGCTGCACCACGGCCAGCAGCGCCACGCCGCGGGCGTGGCTGACGGCGATGCCGGTGGTGGCGTTCTTGGCGAAGAACAGCTCCTCGAAGGCCACCTCGTCGGGCTGGTAGATGTCCAGCAGCTGGTTCATGCCCTGGTAGATGGCCCGCAGCCGCTGGGGCAGGGGCTGCCCCGCGGGCGTGGTCAGCGTGCCGAACTGGATCAGCCGCCGTTTTTGGTTGTCCGCCTCGATCACGCCGTAGCCCAGCGTGGCCAGCCCGGGATCGATGCCCAGTATAATCATGTGCCGCCCTCCGCGCGTTTTATCGAATACCATCATATCATATGTAAGTAAAAAAATCAAACCCGGAATCCCCCGGAAGGCGCGCCGGCGGTTGACAGCGGCCGTCCGGGCGTGCTACTATTCCCCCGGAGGGAGGGATGCGCATGGACCGGGAGACCATCCTGCGGGCGTACGCGGCCATCGGCGACCGGACGCCGATGCTCACCGACTGCGGCGCACTGTGCGGCGCAGCCTGCTGCCGCCCCGACGAGGACGGCCAGGGCGGCGTGCACCTGTTCCCCGGGGAAAGGGCGCTGTTGAAGGACGCGGACTGGGTCGGTTCGATCCTCTCCGGGGCGTTCGCGCCGGTGATGACCTGCGAGGGGACCTGCGACCGCGACGCCCGGCCGCTGGGCTGCCGCATCTTCCCGCTGACGCCGGTGCGCGGCGCGAACGGCAAGTGGACCGCGCGCATGGACGTGCGCGCCCGGGCGATGTGCCCGCTGGCCCGGCACGGCTTGAAGGGCCTGGACCCGGCGTTCGTGAAGGCGGCGCGGGACGCGCTGCGGATCGTCGCCGGGGACCCGGAGGGCGACGCGTTCCTGGAAAAATGGGCCGCGCTGGAAGAAGAATACCGGAAACCGCTGTGGTAAAGGAGGATAAAACCATGAACCGCATCGAACGCATCGAGGCCATGGAAGCGCTTTTGAACGAGACCGGTGACGCCGTGGAGGCGCTGGCCAACGCGCTGGAGGATTACGCCGAAGCGCAGGCGAAGATCCGGAAGCTGTCGAAATACTACGGCAGCGAGAGCTGGCACGCCGACCGCGACGCCGACGCCGAAGGCCGGCTGCCGGAGGACCTGCCCCGCGGCGTGCTGTCGGAGGATCTGATCTACGATGTGATCATCGGCAACCGCGACAACGCCCTGCGCATGCTGGAGCTGGGCACGGAAATCCTGAAAAAGCTGTAAGCGACAGGTTTTGCGCGTTTTCCACTTGTACAATTAACACTGTGCCTTTATAATGATGGGCAGTTGACAGGGCTTCGCCCCTCGCGGGTCGGGGCCTTTTTCATGAACGGTGGGAGGAAAAAACATGAAGGTCAGAAATCTCGTTTCCAAGCGATTCAAGGAGACCCCGGCGGATTGCGTCATCGCGTCCCAGGCGCTGATGATGCGCGGCGGCTACATCAAGCCCGTGGGCAACGGCATATTCACGCTGTTCCCCATCACCAAGCGCATCACGGCGAAGATCGAAAACATCATCCGCGAGGAGATGAACCGCATCGACGGCCAGGAGGTGCTGTTCCCGGTGACGATGCCCGCCGACCTGTGGCGCAAGTCCGGCCGGTTCGATTCCATCGGCTCCGAGCTGCTGCGCTTCAAGGACCGCTCCGGCGCGGACATGGTGCTGGGCATGACCCACGAGGAGGCCGCCGTCCAGCTGATGACCGACGTGGCCGATTCCTACACCCAGTATCCCTTCATGATCTACCAGATCCAGACCAAGTTCCGCGACGAGCCGCGCTGCCGCGGCGGACTGATCCGCGTGCGCGAGTTCACGATGAAGGACGCCTATTCCTTCCATACCAGCCAGGAGGACCTGGAAGCCTACTACGCCCGCGCCTATGAGGCCTACAACCGCGTCTACGCCCGCTGCGGCGTGCCGGAGGTCGTGGCCGTGGCGTCCGACAGCGGCATGATGGGCGGCAAGGTCAGCCACGAATACATGCTGCTGACCGACGTGGGCGAGGACACCATCGTGCTGTGCCGCGACTGCGATTACCGCGCCAACATGGAGGCCGCGCCGTGCCTGCTGACCAATGAGCCCGGCGAGATCGCGCCGCTGGAGAAGGTCCCGACGCCCGACTGCAAGACCATCGAGGATCTGTGCGCGTTCCTGAAGATCCGGCCGCAGCAGACCTGCAAGGCCGTGATGTACCAGCGCAATATGGACGACAGCTTCGTGATCGTGTTCATCCGCGGCGACCTGGACGTGAACGAAACCAAGCTGCGCAACTTCCTGAAGGCCGAGGTGCACCCCGCCGTGGTCACCGAGGACAGCGGCATCCACGCCGGGTTCACCGGCCCCATTGGCCTGCCCGAGGGTGTGACCGTGGTGTACGACAGCAGCCTGAAGGGCATCGAGTGGTTCGCCACCGGCGCCTGCGAGGACGACGCCCACTACGTGGGCTTCAACATCGCCCGCGACGTGGGCGACGTGGAATACGTGGACGTGGCCAAGGCCTTCGACGGCGGCATCTGCCCCGTCTGCGGAAAGAACCACATCTACACCAGCCGCGGCATTGAGGTGGGCAACATCTTCCAGCTGGGCACCAAGTACACGGAGAGCATGGACATGACCTACGTGGACCAGGACGGCTCGTTGAAGCATCCGATCATGGGCTGCTACGGCATCGGCGTCGGCCGGCTCGCCGCCAGCGTGTGCGAAGCGCACCGCGACGATTACGGCCCCATCTGGCCCATGAGCATCGCGCCCTGGCACGTGCAGATCTGCTCGCTGCGCGCCGACCAGCCGGAGGTC
>CACWVN010000155.1 GCA_902764285.1 uncultured Eubacteriales bacterium | reverse complement strand
GCCAGGCCGCGTCCGTCCAACGCCAGATCGTTCAGCGCCGCTGCCTGCTCCAGGTCGATTTCTGTGGCCGTGGAATAATAATCCGTCACCTCAAACCCGCCCGCGGCCAGCGCTTCCGCCACCGCCGCGTCATCGGTATACACCGCGCGCGCCGGGGAGATCTGTGCGTACTTGAACCCGCTCCGGAAGAACGTGTAGTGTTCCGCTCCCGCGTCCAGGATAGCCGTCGTCCCCGCGTTCCGCGCCAGGTCGTCCCCCGCCAAAGCCGTCGGCGATATTCCGCCGAACCGGCGCATGTACACCTCCGGCAGCTCGTTCACGTAGACGCGGCCCGTCGCCGCGTTCACGATCCCTTCGATCGCCGGCGCTTCCGCCTCAAGCACCGCGGCTTCCCGCTCCGAGCTTCCGCCTCAAGCACCGCGGCTTCCCGCTCCGACGCCCCGCGTATGACGCCTTCCCCCAGCAGCCAGCCGCCGCCAGCCAGCAGCGCGCAGGCCGCCAGCACCGCCAGCGCGCGCCGCGCCAGCCTTTGCAGGGTCAGAAGCGCGCCCAGTATGCCGTGCAGCGCCCACAGCCCGACCAGCAGCGCCGCCGACGTCAGCAGCGAAGCCAGCAGCACCAGCGCGCCGCTCCAGTCGCCTCCGTGCCAGCCCAGCGCGCCGAATACCGTTCGCAGCCATGTGAGCGCCGCGGGCAGGCACAGCCACGCCGCCGCCGTCAGCGCCGCGGCCAGCACCGCCGAAACGGTCGCCCGGATCCGCCGCGCCCATGCTTTCCCGGAGGCGGCACATCTCTTCTTGCGCCCCGCGCCGGCCTGCGCCGCGTAGACCGCCAGCGGCATCACCGCGAGGATATTATAGTTCACCTCAGTAAAGTGATGCTCCATGACGGAATGAAACGCGATCACGCCCATCGCCAGCGCGAGCTTCCGGTTCCCGCCGCGTATCGCCTTGACCGTCGTCCACGTCCACAGCACGCACATCGCCAGCAGGTACACCCCGCCGTACCGCAGCAGCATCAGCACGTAGGAGCTGTCGATGAAATTTGCGCCCGCCTGCGGGATCACCGAAAAGCCGTTGCCGATCTGGTTCAGCGGCGTGCCGAACGCCGTCAGCCCGTATTCGCTGTACGCCTTCCAGCTGTGGGCCAGCCGGTTCGACATGAATTCGTTCAGTCTATAGCCCGCCGCAGTTTCCCGCGAATACAGCCATACCATAAATATCGACAACGCCGCGAACAGCCCGAACGCCGCCGTCAACAGCCCGTCGCAGCCGCGCATGATCCACTTCGGTCCGCCTTCCCTGTCGATGTACCGCCGCTCGATCATCCGGTAGAGGACGACGGCGATGAACAGCGCGCTGCAAATCAGGCTGTTCCGACTCTGCGCGATGAACAGCGCCAGCGCCGCCGACGCCGCGCCAAGCGCCAGCGCCGCCCAGTCCGGCAGGTCGTCCCACGCCGCCCACAGGAGGATCGCGAAGAACAGCGCCGACGAGGCCAGATCCGTAGGATAGCAGATCCCCCAGCTGCTGCGGAACCCGTCCCGGTAGTAGACGAGGTTGTCGATCCCGCCCGCCAGCGCGGCGATCACCGCCGCGGCCAGCACGCTGCCCGTCGCCAGCAGCCAGACCTTCAATATCCTGCGATAGTCGATCCCCGTACAGCCGATGGTCATTACCGCCATGAACGGCAAAAAGGCGTAGCCGTCCGCGCGGTAGATCATGAAATAGACGACGCCCATGGCCGGGCCGATCCACGTCTCCACCTTTTTCAGCCCCGCAAAGGGCAGCTTCAGCAGCGCAGCCGCGGCCATCGCCGCCAGCAGCGCCTTCTGGAAGAAGGGCGGTATCGGCAGGTAATACGTCGTCCGCTGCAGCGCGCAGAAAGCCAGATAGACGCCGGCCAGCCCCAAATACAGCTGCTCCAGCGCCCATCCGGCCTTCTTCATTCGTTCATCGTTCATATTGATCATACAGTATTATTCTATTGCCGGCAACCTTCGTCCCGGCAGCCTCCCGTTCGGAAAGCGTCATTCCTCTCCGCGCTTTTCCCGGTCCTCACCTTCGGTCCCGTCCCGGTCCTTTCCCCCATGCTTCTCCGCGTGCACGATCTCCTTGTTCACCATGCCGCCGAAGACGGTCTTCAGGATGATCTTCACGTCCAGCCCGAACGACCAGTTCTCAATATACCAGATATCGTGCTCGATCCGCTTGGGAATGCTGGTATCGCCCCGGTATCCGTTCACCTGCGCCCAGCCCGTGATCCCCGGCCGCACCTGGTTCTTCACCATGTACAGCGGCACCGTCTCCCGGAACTGCTCCACGAAATACGGGATCTCCGGCCGCGGCCCCACCAGGCTCATGTCCCCCTTCAGCACGTTCCACAGCTGCGGCAGCTCGTCCAGGCTGAACTTCCTCAACACCGTCCCGATCCACGTCCGCCGCCGGTCGTCGTTCGTCGTCCACGCCGTGTCCTGCGCGTCGTTCATCCGCATGCTCCGGAACTTCAGCATCGTGAACAGCTTCTTGTTCAGCCCCACCCGGTCCTGTTTGAACAGCACCGGCCCCGGACTCGACAGCTTGATCGCCGCCGCAATGAACAGCAGCAGCGGGCTGAACAGTATCAGCGCCAGCGCGCTGGCCACGATATCGAACGCCCGCTTCAGCGCCGCGTTGAACGGCTCGTCCAGCGGCGTCGTCCGCAGCTGGATCAGCTTGATCGAGCCGATGTTGTCGATATTCGCCCGCGTGGGAATCACGTCGTTATAGAACGGGATCACACTGACCTTCGTGCCGCTCTTCTCGCACAGCCGGATGACCGGTATCGTCACCCCCAGCTCCTCCGGTTCCAGCGCCAGCACCACTTCGTCGATGCCGTCCCCGTGCAGCTGCGCCTCCAGCCATTCCGCCCAGTTGTCCCCCCTGGGCGGAATGATCCCCGCCAGCTGCACGCCCAGCGACTTGTCCTCCGCCACGGTCTCGGCGTAGCGCTTCGCCAGGTGTCCGCTGCCCACCACGATGTTGTGCTTCTGGTTATACCCCTTCGCACGGTATCGCTTCAGCGCGGTGCGCACCACCACGCGTTTGCCCACCATCGCCGCGACGACGGCGACATAGTAGATGCCCAGCACGCCTCGGGAAAACTCCTGCAAGCGGAACAGGTACAACAGCGCCGCCGCCGAAACCAGCGCCAGCAGGTTGCCCAGCACCACGTTGCGCAGCTCCCAGCTGATCTTTTTGAAGCGCGTCATGCGGTACACTCGAAACGCACCCAGCACGATCACCGTCCAAAGCGCGTACAGCGCCGCCGCGACGCCGACCCCGTTGTCCCAGTTCGCCAGCGCCGCCATGTTCGTCTC
>CACWVN010000154.1 GCA_902764285.1 uncultured Eubacteriales bacterium | reverse complement strand
CGTGGTCGGCGCGTGGGCCTGCCAGGAGGAGGTCGGCACCCGCGGCGCGCAGGTGACCGCGAACCGCGTGAAGCCCGATATCGCCATCGTCTTCGAGGGCTGCCCCGCCGACGATACCTGCGCTCCCTCCTATATGGTGCAGACCGCTATCCGCAAAGGACCCATGCTGCGCTTCATCGACAGGCGCATGATCACGCATCCCCGCTTCCAGCGCTTCGCCCTCGATCTGGGCGAAAAGCTGGGCATTCCCGTGCAGAGCGGCGTGCGCTCCGGCGGCTCCACCAACGGCGCGCCCATCCATCTGTCCAATCTGGGCGTGCCCTGCATCGTCATCGGCGTGCCCGTCCGCTATATTCATTCGCAGTACGGCTTCGCCTCCTGCGCCGACCTCGAAAACGCCGCGCGCCTGGCCGCCGCCGTGCTGCGCGAGCTGAACGCCGACGTCATCGCCGGGTTCTGATTCAGGGGCTGTCTCATTAAGAGATGGCCCTTTAAAATGCGAAAAAGCCAGCCAAAAAGGAAAAACAAACCAAAAACACCCGAGGCCTAAAAGGTCCCGGGCATTTGCAGTATAATGTAGTTGATGAAAAAAACACTCAAACTGCAGTCCAATTATAGCGCAATTGAGAACGGATATCAACTGTGGATTCCATTGGACTGCAGCGTAAACATTCCGGAGGACGATCCGGTGAGACTGCTCAGCGCCGTAGCGGAAAGGTTAGATTACAGGAAGATAATGGCGGCGTACTCCAGATACGGGAGAATCGAGTACTCACCGAAGATCCTCACCAAGGTCCTGGTATATGGATATATGCGGAAGATCATATCAACGCGGAAGATCGAGCAGGCATGTAAGGAAAACATCTGTTTCATGTATTTGCTGGAAGGACAGAAAGCGCCGGATCATAATACGATCAGCCGATTCAGGTCGAAGATACTTGTGGGAGAAGCGGGACAGGAACTGCTCAGACAGCTGACAGAGATGCTGGCAGAGGCGGGGCTAATAGACCTGAAAGCAGTATTCATAGACGGCACGAAGATCGAAGCAAACGCGAACAAGTACAGCTTTGTCTGGCGGAAGGGTCAGGTAAAAAAACTGGCAAGGCTGAATGAGCGGATACGGGCCGAACTGCCGGAACTGCTGAAGAAGGCGGGAATCCGATTTCATATTGGGGAGACGGTGCAGCTGCGGCAACTGAAGAAGCTGAAGAAACGGCTGAAAGCAAAGTGCAGGGAAAGAGACGTCAGCTTCGTATACGGGAAAGGAAATCACAAGGACATTCTGCAGAAACTTACCGAGAAAACAGAAGACTGGATCGCGAAATACAAGCAGTATATTGCGGATATCCATATCTGCGGAGACCGGAACAGTTACAGCAGGACAGACCATGACGCGACGTTCATGCACATGAAGGAAGACCACATGCGCAACGGACAGCTAAAACCGGGATATAACGTCAATGTAGCAACGAGCAATGAATTCATTATTGGGACATATATCTCTCCGGACCGCAGTGATGTGCAGACACTGATACCTTTTATGGAGCAGCTCACGACGACCTATGACAGCCATGTGATCGGGAAGACGGTTGTTGATTCCGGGTATGAAAGTGAAGAGAACTACTGCTGGTTTGAACAACATCCGGAAATGGAACTGTATGTAAAGCCCTCAAACCATGAGATCATGAAGACAAAGAAGTACCGTACGGACATCAGCCGCAGGGAAAATATGAAGTATGATCCTGAAGCAGACACGTACACATGCGCATGCGGGAAACAAATAAAAGCGTCTTATGAAAAGCACAGCAGATCCGCATCCGGTCTGGAACTGACCACAACAGTATATGAGTGTGCAGACTGTGACGGCTGCCCGATGAAAGAAAAATGCATCAGGTCATGCGGAAGCAAAAAGCCTTTGGAAGAGAGGCACAAGGTCCTGTATGTTTCAAAAAGGTTTGCCAGGCAGCGGGAAGAGATGGAAAAGAAGATCACCACCGATGAAGGGATCCTGCTCAGGGTGAACCGCTCCATTCAGGCAGAAGGTACATTCGCTTTTGCAAAAGAAGACATGGAATTCCGCAGGTTCCTTACACGGGGGAAAAAGAAAGTCGCTGCAGAATGGCTCCTGTTAAGTCTGGCAATCAACATTCTGAAACTTCACTTTAAAATACAAAAAGGCCGCTTGGGAACAGGGCTTAAGATTCCGCAGTCATATCCGGCCGGTTTGTAACTCTCGGAGCGTGACTTATCCACAATTAACTGAATACAGCACTGTGTTTGCTATGCCCTGAAATCATTGTCCTATATCTTTTTCTTTGGCAAATGAAGAGGGGCCACCTCTTATGATCTGTTAGATGATTTTGAGACAGCCCCTTATTGCGCGAAACCGGGTTTGCGATCAGAACAGGCCCGTGATCTTTCCGTTTTCGTCCACGTCGATCTTCTCGGCGGCGGGCACGCGGGGCAAGCCGGGCATGGTCATGATATCGCCGGTGAGCACGACGATGAAGCCCGCGCCGGCGGAGACCTTCACGTTCTTGATGGTGACGGTGAAATTCTCGGGCGCGCCGAGCAGGGAAGGATCGTCGGAGAAGCTGTATTGTGTCTTGGCCACGCAGACGGGCAGCTTATCGAAGCCGAGCCTGGTCAGCGTTTCGATCTGCTTTTTGGCGGCGGGCAGCACGGCGATATCCTTGCCGCCGTAGATCTTGCGCACGATGGCCGTGATTTTCTCCTCGATGCTGCCGTCCAGGTCATAGGAGAAGGTGAAATCGCCCTTTTCCTCCTCGCACAGGCGCACGACCTCGCGCGCCAGCGCCTCGCCGCCCTTGCCGCCCTCGGCCCAAACGGTGGACAGCACGGTGTTCACGCCCAGTTCGCGGCACTTGGCGATGATAAAATCGATCTCGGCGTCGGTATCGGTGGGGAAACGGTTGACCGCCACGACGCAGGGCAGTTTATACACGTTCTTGATATTGGACACATGGCGCAGCAGGTTCGGGATGCCCTTTTCCAGCGCCGCCAGGTCCTCGGTCGCCAGCTGTTTTTTATCCAGCCCGCCGTGCATTTTAAGCGCGCGCACGGTAGCCACGATCACCACGGCGTCGGGGACAAGCCCGGCCATGCGGCACTTGATATCGAGGAACTTTTCCGCGCCGAGATCGGCGCCGAAGCCGGCCTCGGTCACGGTATAATCGCCCATTTTCAAGGCCAGGCGCGTCGCCATCACGCTGTTGCAGCCGTGCGCGATATTGGCGAAGGGGCCGCCGTGCACGAAAGCGGGCGTGCCTTCCAGCGTCTGCACCAGATTAGGCTTGAGCGCGTCCTTGAGCAGCGCGGTCATAGCGCCCACGGCCTTCAGATCGCCGGCGGTCACGGGCTTATCGTCATAGGTATAGCCCACGATGACGCGGCTCAGGCGCTCCTTGAGGTCGGTGATCGAGGAGGCCAGGCAGAACACCGCCATGATCTCGCTCGCCACGGTGATATCGAAGCCGTCCTCGCGCGGCGTGCCGTTCACCTTGCCGCCCAGGCCGTCCACGATGAAGCGCAGCTGGCGGTCGTTCATGTCCACGCAGCGCTTCCAGGTGATCCTGCGCGGATCGATATTCAGCGCGTTGCCCTGCTGAATGTGGTTGTCCAGCATGGCGGCGAGCAGGTTGTTGGCCGCGCCGATGGCATGGAAATCGCCGGTAAAGTGCAGGTTGATATCCTCCATGGGCACCACCTGCGCATACCCGCCGCCGGCGGCGCCGCCCTTGACGCCGAACACCGGGCCCAGGGAGGGCTCGCGCAGCGCGACGGTCACGTCCTTGCCGATGCGCTTGAGGCCGTCGGCCAGACCGATGGTGGTGGTGGTTTTGCCCTCGCCGGCCGGGGTCGGCGTGATGGCCGTCACCAGCACCAGCCTGCCGTCCGGGCGGTCGGTCTCCTTCAGCAGGGCAGGATCGACCTTGGCCTTGTACCGGCCGTACTGCTCGATATACTTTTCGTCGATGTGCGCTTTCTTCGCGATCTCCATGATGGGCCGCATCTCGCAGGCCTGGGCGATCTCGATGTCAGTCAGATAAGCAGCCATAGCAGCGTCCTCCTTTTTTATGCAGACAGTTTATTTGAAATACTTTACGCCCGCCTCAAAGATGCGGATATCGTAATTGCCGGGAACGTTTTTATACAGGCCACTGTTCCAGCGCTCGCTGTGCCCCATCTTGCCCAGCACGCGGCCGTCGGGGCTGGTGATGCCCTCGATTGCGGCCATGGAGCCGTTGGGGTTGAAACGCACGTCGCCGGTGGCGCAGCCCGCGAGATCGACATACTGGGTGGCGATCTGTCCGTTTTCGGCCAGCTTTTTGATCAGCGCTTCGTCGGCGTAGAAGCGGCCCTCGCCGTGGGAGATCGGCACGCTGTACACCTCGCCGGGACGGGTCAGCCGCAGCCAGGGCGATTTGTTGCTTGCTACGCGCGTGTGCACGATGCGGCTCTGGTGGCGTCCGATGGCGTTGAAGGTCAGGGTCGGGCAGCTTTCATCGGTATCGATGATCCTGCCGTAGGGCACCAGGCCCAGCTTGATCAGCGCCTGGAAGCCGTTGCAGATGCCCAGCATCAGGCCGTCGCGGCAGTCGAGCAGGTCGGTCACGCCTTCCTTGATCGCCGCGCTGCGGAAGAAGGCCGTGATAAACTTGCCGCTGCCGTCGGGCTCGTCGCCGCCCGAGAAGCCGCCCGGGATGAAGATCATCTGCGCTTCACGGATCGCCTCGGCAAACGTTACATACATGGGAATGGTGCGCATAGCCCGCATAAAGCCGCCTGCACCAACCGTATCACCCACAGGCTGATATACGCCAACCCGTTCAGGCAGATGCACGTCGGAGCGCATTTCTTCAAAGGTGCCGGGCAGAATGGAAATCACCACAAAATCAGCACCTGTCAGCGCATCCTGCAAGGAGTCGCTGACCTCATATTCCCACCGGGAAACAGCATCAGGATGTGCGCTGATTTTATTTCCAATGATTTTGTTGCGTTCCGCAGCCGGGCGGTCAATATCATAGAGACGAACAGTGCCGCACATGGCCTCATCCATAGCCAAATCCATCATGAAGCCCCAGGCCCATCCGCGGGAGCCACCGCCGATATATGCGACTTTCAGTTCCTTTGCCCGTGGATTCATTTCGAAAATCATGGTATGATCCTCCATCTTCATTCATTTTGGATATAGAATACGTTTATTGCGTTCTCCCTTTA
>CACWVN010000153.1 GCA_902764285.1 uncultured Eubacteriales bacterium | reverse complement strand
TGCCTGGAACATCTCTTTAGCCTGCGCTTCTGAAACCGCCAGCGGCTTTTCACACAGCACATGTTTCTTTGCCTTCAGGGCTTTAACCGTCCACTCACAGTGAATATCATTGGGCAGCGGAATATAAACCGCTTCCACCTCCGGATCTGCCAGCAGTTCATCATAGCTGCCGTAAGCCTTCTGAAAGCCAAACTCTTCCTGATATAGTTTTGCTTTTTCCAGTTTTCTGCCCGCAATGGCATACAGCTCGCAGTGCTCCGCCAGCTGCATGCCCGGTATTGTCTGTCCCCTGGCAATATCTGCTGTTCCCAGTACGCCCCATCTGACTTTTCGCATATCATAATCCTCCTGTAAGTATTCAACGTTTTTTCTGTGACCCAATCATAAACCTTAAAGTTTACTCTAAGTCAATCCTTTCCGGGAGGAATTCCTGATGTATACCATTCGGGACGTGAGCGAGAAGACCGGGCTGTCGGCCCATACGCTGCGGTATTATGAAAAGGAAGGCTTGCTTTCCTCCGTGGAGCGCACGCCCGGCGGGTTCCGGCAGTATACCGACGAGGATCTGGAAGCCCTGGGCCTGATCTGCTGCCTGAAAAACACCGGAATGAACCTGCGGGAGATCGCGCGTTTCGTGCATCTGGCGCAGGAAGGCGACAAGACGCTGAAGGAAAGGGTGGCGCTTCTGCGGGAGCACCGCGAAAGCGTGATCGCCCGGATGAACGAAATGCGGGAATACCTGGACAAAGTGACCCGGAAACTGGAGTATTACAGCGAAATGCAGCGGGCGTACGAAAGCGCGGGCGAACGGTAAAGCGCCCGGGCATCATGTTTACGAAAGCGCCGTATTGCAATTCTTTCGTATTTATGGCATAATAGTACGGCGCTGATACATGCGACATACTGACCGAAGGATAGTGAATGCGTTTTATGGACGATGCGGTCCCACGAAGTTTTCTGCTAATTTTTCTGATCGTCGCGGGCGGTTTCTTTTCCGGTGCGGAAACGGCCCTGTCTTTCTGCAACCGGATCCGTATGCAGGTGCTGGCCGACGCGGGCGACAAGCGCGCCCAGCGGACGGTGTGGATACTGGATCAGTTTGACCGGGCGGTGGTCACGCTGCTGATCGCCATCAACGTGCTGCATATCATCGCGGCTTCCGTCGCAACGATGATGGCGGTGGAACTGATCGGCAATTCCGGCTCGCTGGCGGCCACGGTCGTCATGACGCTGCTGGTGTTCTTCTTCAGCGAAACGATCCCCAAGAATATTGCGCGCGCGAACAGCGATTCGTTTATGCTGTGGTCCGCGCTGCCCATACAGTTTTTCATGATCATCCTGAAACCGGCGGCCGCGGTGCTGACCGGTCTGGGTGATTTTGTCAAAAATCGGCTGAGCCGCCACGCCGCCAGCCAGCCCAGCGTGACCGAGGACGAGTTCGCTTCGATGGTGTCCGGCGCCGAGGAAGAGGGCGTGATCGACCACGAGGAATCGGATATCATCAAATCCGCCATCGATTTCGGCGATATCGTGGCGGGGGAGATCATGACCCGGCGCGAAAACATGGTCGCGATCCCCGTGAATATCGACCGCGAAACGCTGAAAAAACGCCTGCTTGAATACAAATATTCCCGTTTCCCCATATACGACGGGACGCCGGATCACGTGATCGGCGTGGCCCGTTCGGTCCGCTGCCTGTGGCGGCTGATGGGGGATAAGCCCTTCGACCTGCGCGAATACATCACGAGGCCGTATTTCGTGCGTCCCGACATGCTGATCAGCGAGGTGTTCGAGGGCATGTCCGGCCGCCGCCAGCATATGGCCATCGTGCAGGACGAAACCGGCCGCACGCTGGGCATGCTGACGATGGAGGATATTCTGGAGGAAATCGTGGGCGAAATATACGACGAGGACGACGGCCTGCCCAGGGCCCCCGCGAAGGGAGGCGCAGCCAAATGATCATCGTGATCCTGTGCCTGCTCATCGCCGTATTCATCGTGCTTTCGGCCTTTTTCTCCTCGGCTGAGATCACCTACGCCAAGGCGAACCGCTACCGGGTGGAAAAGGCTGCGGAAGCGGGCAGCCGCACCGCGGGGCTCGAGCTTCATATCATCGACCATTATTCGCGCTCGCTTTCCGCCATCCTGGTGGGCAACAACCTGGCCAATATCGCCTCCTCTTCGGCCGCCACCATGCTGTTTGCCCGGGCGCTGAACCTGCCCGACGGCGCGGCCATCGCTTCGGTGGTCATGACAGTGCTGCTGCTGATATTCGGCGAGACGCTGCCCAAGATCGTGGCCTCCAATATGCCCGATACGCTGGCGCGGCTGTTCGCCCGCCCCATGAAGATCGCCATGACGGCGTTCAAGCCCATCGTGGACGTGGTGGAAAAGCTCGTGCGGCGCTTTGAGCACCTGTGGACGCCCAAGGAGGATACGCCCGACATGACCACCGAGGAGCTGGTGGAGCTGGTGGACAACATCGAGGAAGAGGGCGTGTTTACCGAGGAAGAGGGCGAGCTGATCCGCTCGGCCATCGAAATCACCGATACCATGGCGATGGAGGTGCTCACGCCGCGCGTCGATCTGCTGGCCATCGATTACGAGGACGGCATTCCCGAGCTCAGCGACGAGCTGATGCAGTATACCCGCATCCCGGTGTACAGGGATACCATCGACAACATCATCGGCATCATGTCCACCAAAAAGCTGATCAAGGCCATCGCGGCGGGCGAAAGCGTGACGCTGGACGATCTGATGGTGCCGCCGCTCTTCGTGCACAAAACGCGCATGGTGTCCTCGATCATCAAGGATTTCCGCGACCGCCATATCCAGGCCGCCATCGTGGTGGACGAGTACGGCGGCACGCTGGGCATGCTGACCATGGAGGACATCATGGAGGAGATCGTGGGCGAGATATACGACGAGCGCGACGCCGTGGAGGACGAGATCGTCCAGATCGACGAGCATACCTTCATCGTGGACGGCGACGCCAAT
>CACWVN010000152.1 GCA_902764285.1 uncultured Eubacteriales bacterium | reverse complement strand
ATCGGTGCTGGAGGGCTATGCGGAATACTATTCCGCCGATCTGTCAGAGAAGGTCATTCGCGGGATGACGGAGAACGCCCTGAAGGGCAAGTTCAACGGCGGGCGGCTGCCCATTGGCTATGTGGTAGACGAGGAACATCACCTACAAATCGACCCCGTGACCGCGCCGTTCATTCTGGAGGCGTACAAGCGATACGCGGATGGTATGACCATGACGCAAATCAGGGATTGGCTGAACGAACAGGGAGTGCGGAGCAAGCGCGGCATGCCCATGAATTACAACAATGTGCAGCTTCTGCTGCACAACCGGCGTTATATCGGCGAGTTCCGATACCGTGACATCGTTGTTCCGACGGGCATCCCGCCAATCGTGCCGAAGGATCTGTTCGATAGAGTGCAGGAAAGGATGGCGAAGAATAAGAAGGCTCCGGCCCGTCATAAGGCCGAGGACGATTACCTGCTGACGACCAAGCTGTTCTGCGGCTACTGCGGCGCGTACCTATGCGGTGAAGCCGGCACCAGCCACAAGGGGAACGTCTATCACTATTACAAGTGCGTCGGCGTGAAGAAGCATCGGGGCTGCCACAAGAAGCCGGTGCGTAAGCAATGGCTGGAGGATTTGGTCGTTGACGAGACTATGAGAATGTTGTATGATGACAATGCGGTTGCAGCCATCGTCTCCATGCTCATGGATTTGCAGGACCGCGAGAACACCACGTTACCTCTGCTGGAGCAGCAGCTGCGTGAGGCGGAAACGGGCATTGAGAATATACTGAACGCCATACAGCAGGGCATCCTTACCAAGTCAACCAAGGCCCGTCTTGAAGAGCTCGAAGCCGCCAAAGAGGAAGTGGAGAACAAGATTGCCAACGAAAAGCTGGAAAAGCCACGGATTCCTGCTGAATACCTGACCTTCTGGTTGGAACGATTCCGCAAGCTGGATGTCACGAAGAGGGAACACCGGCAGTTGCTGATCGACAGCTTCATCAACGCCATCTATCTCTACGATGACAAGCTGGTGTTGACCTTCAACTATAAGGACGGTACGAAAACGATCACGTGGGACGATGCCAAAGAGGCCGTCGAAAAGGCTGAATGCGGTTCGGATTTGGATTGCCTTGGCGCACCATCAGCACTGACAATAGGTGCTGCAAGCGAGCTCGTCAGATATGACGGGCTCGCTTTTCTATATGCAAAACCCGGCCCAATGCCGCCCTTATCCCCCGTATTCCGCAGGAATACACGGTTGGGCCTGCATCATGGGCCGGGTTCGTTTGTAAATTGTTCGGATCAGCCACGCCGGGATTCGATTCCCCGTGGTTTTCCCCGGATTTATCGTGTACCGCGTGTACGGCGTGTAATCCGTGTAATTCGTGTAATCCGTGTACGGATAGAAAGACATCGTCAATTAAGCTTGATTCTTTTAAACTTATTTTAAGGTTCTCCTGGTATACTATGCCCATACTTGAAAGCGGCACAGCGGTCAAAACCGTTGTCATGACAGGAGGGAAAAGCTATGAAGAAACTATTGTCGATTCTGTTGGCGATGATCCTGTTAACCTCATTCTGCGCCTGCTTCGCGGAGAAATCTGCCGCTTCCGACAAGGAAGCCATCGAGGCGGCACTGAATCTGGCCAACAATCCGGATCAGGAATGGACATATAATTCCGATGCGGACGCCTGGGTGCTCTCCGTCGTCATCGCGGTCACCAATCCAGTGATCGAGAATGAGGAAGGCGTGTCGGTCTGTGTGCCTGGCGCATATGTTACCGGCATTGATACGGATGGCGACGGCGTTGCGGATGTGACGGCGGAAACCGCGACCGAAGCCGTGAAGGGCAGTCTGGTGATCGACTATGAGGCCGAGATCACCAGCACTAATGGCCAGACCTACACCGCCGCCACCGCCCCCGTGATCCTTAATACCGGCGCGGCGGGCTACGGCAATTCCAGCAACACGACCGCCGCCACGACCTACGCCGCCGAGGGCTATATCAACGTTGCCTGCGGCAATCGCGGCAAGCAAGACAGCTATACCAACGCCTCCGGTGAGACCGTGTATACCGGCGATGCACCCAGCTGTCTCGTCGATCAGAAGGCGGCCACCCGCTATGTGAAGTACAACATCCTGCTGGGCAACCTGCCGGGCAGCGTGGACTACTGGGTCTCCACTGGCGGTTCTGGCGGCGGCGCGCACGCGGCCATGTTCGCGGCGACCAGCAACAACCCGGACTTCTATGATTATCAGATCGAAGTGGGTGCGGTGGGCGTATACCGCAATGAAGACGGCAGCTACTGCACCACCGTCACCATCGACGGCCAGGAGGTCGAGCTCTCCGACGGCGCGTGGGGCTGCGTCGCCTACAGCGCCATCACCTCGCTGTACGAGGCCGACATGGCAATGTCTCTGGAATATACGATGAATCCCGATTTCAATTTCAACACCGACTTCCAGCAGGCGCTGGCGGAAGTGCTCTCTCAGGAATACATGGAATACATCAATGGCCAGGATCTGACCGTTGAGGAAGTGAAGGTCGGTTTTGACCTTGACGGCGACGGAGAGCTGAACAGCGCCGTCAGTCTGACCATCGAATACGACACGGAAAAGTATCCGGGAACCAACGGTTACGGCGGCAGCTACATCGACCTGTATCTGGCCGAGCTGACCGAGAACCTGCAGTGGTACGTGGATAACCTCGATTACGCCGAGGGCTGGACCTGGTTCGACGGCGACGGCGAGGCGCTATCTGATGAGGCCGTGGCGGCTATGACCACCGCCGATAAGGCGCAGGCGTTCATCGAAGGACGCTATGCCAAGGGCAGCACCGGTGGCATGGGTAGTCGCGGCGGCATGATGGGCCCCAGCGGCATGAACGGCGCGGCGGACTTCGGCGGAGGCCCCGGTGGAAACGGCGGCCCTGGCGGCACGCCTCCGGATGGCGGTATGGGCGGCCCCGGCAACGGCGAAATGCCGTCCGATATGGGTGAAATGCCTTCTGACGCGAACAGCACGGACGCCGATGAAACCACCGAAGCCATTACAGAGGAAATGGGCGATATGGGCGAAGCGCCCTCCGATACGGGTGAAATGCCTTCCGACATGGACGAGGCTGAACCTGAATCCTCCGAGCGCAGCTTTGACAATGCCGATGTGGCTGAGAACAGCAGCGGCGACGAAATGGATGTGGGCACGCCTGACGCGGGCACGACCCAGGCCGCAGGCAGCAGCACCAACTCCAACAACTATTCCAGCTATGCGGAAATGATGGCCGCCTACGAAGCGGACATCGCCGAGATCCAGGCGGGCGACGCCTACGGCAAGAACATCGTGGATCTTTACAATCCGCTGAACTACATCGGCGCGGAAGGCACCGTCAATCCCACCTGGATGCGCATTGTGTGCGGCGCGGTGGAGGGTGACATCTCCATGTTCAACTCGCTGAATATCCAGCTGGCCGCGCTCAACGCGGGCATCGATGCCACGATTGAATGGCAGTGGGACGGCGGCCATGTGCCCAGCGAGGTGCTCGGCAACAGCCTGCCGCTGTGGGTGGACATGATGTATGGCGAATATGTCAGCGGCGTCGAAACCGTGAAGGCCGAGGCCGAGCCTCAGACTGCCAACGGCACGGCTGAATCCGCGACGGGCACAGATCTGAGTGATTGGGTCAGCATTGACGGCGAAGGCAATGTATCCTTCTCCCTGGCGGACGGCATGGCCTACCGCACCAAGGGAGCAAGCAAGGCCGTCCCAGGCTTCGACGTGATCGACTATGGTCAGGAGGACTACGTATTCGGCGATAGCGACACAGACGCCCGCCACTGGAGCGAGTGGGTATTGCAGGCGCTGCAGGAAAATCAGGAAGCGCTCGCGCCGTTATTCGAGGAATAAATATAGCAACGAGGCCCCGGGGAGATTCACAATCCCCGGGGCTGTAATATATCAGTTCTTATCCCGTTTCACACAAC
>CACWVN010000151.1 GCA_902764285.1 uncultured Eubacteriales bacterium | reverse complement strand
ATGAAATTGTGAAAAAGACTTCTTCTCCGCATGATCGCTCCCCGGAATGTGAACTGCAGTGTCTGCTTTTATTATAATATATCTTCGGGAAATCTGGTACGCCGTCGCTCCCTTTTGCCGTAGTGCTGCCGCTCCCTTTTGCCGCTGCGCGGAGTTTGTGATACAATGGATGAAACGCGCAAAGGAGAAAACCTCCATGATTTATTTTCTCACCAGCAGCCCCTTTCTGGCCGACGCCTGCCTGCTGAATCCCGCCAACGCGCAGATCGAAAACATGCGCAGGGTCATTCCCGAACGCTGCCGCGGGCTTTTCGTGTGCTCCTCGCCCGACCTGCACGCGCTGACGGCGGGCTTCGGACAGGACATGCGCGACGCTTTCGAGGCGGCGGGGTTCGGCTTTTCCGATTGGCGGGTGCTGGACGGGATGAACGCGGGATCGGCCGCGCAGCTGGTAAAGGACGCCGATCTGATTGTGCTCGCGGGCGGCCATGTGCCCACCCAGAACGCCTTTTTCCGGCGGATCGCGCTCAGGGAGCTGCTGCGGGAGCATCCCGGCGTGCTGGTGGGCATCAGCGCGGGCACGATGAACTGCTGCGACCCGGTGTACGCTCAGCCCGAAGAGCCCGGCGAGGCCGTCGATCCGGAATACAGGCGCTTTCTGCCCGGCCTGGGCGTCACGCGCACCATGATCCTTCCGCATTACCAGCGGTGCAGGAACGAATGCGTCGACGGGCTGCGGCTGTTTGAGGAGATCACGTATCCGGACAGCATGGGCCGCACCTTTTTCGCCCTGCCCGACGGCAGCTATCTGCTCGGGGAAAACGGAAGGGAAACGATATACGGCGAGGCTTACCGCGTGCGGGACGGCAAAACGGAAAAGATAACCGGCCCGGGGGAACGACTCGTTCTGATGCGCTGACGGGGGCGCGCCCGGCGGGTGGATTTTTTCCGGATTCAATGGTATAATATCCGCATACGAAGATACGCGGACGAAAGAGGACGGAACATGGCGAAACGAGCGGTTTGCATCAGCTGCTTCAATTTCTATGATCATCGCGTGGAATTGGTCATGGATCAGCTGCGGGACAGGGGATACGAATGCCGTTACATCACCGGCGATTTCAACCATTTTACCCGGGAGCGCTTTTCGCTGCGCGTGCCGGACGGCGAGCAGGTGCATACGATGCTGTACAGGCGCAACGTTTCCCCGGCGCGCATCCTTTCGCATATCAAATTCACGCGGGACGTGTTCAGACGCGTGGAAACGCTGCGGCCCGATCTGCTCTATGTCATGGTTCCGCCCAACAGCCTGAGCCGGGGAGCGGCGGCCTATAAAAAACGGCATCCGCAGACCAGGCTGATCCTGGACATGTACGATCTGTGGCCGGAAACCTTTCCCAGCGACCGGGCGAAAAAGCTCGCGGCCCCCGTGTTCGCCCTGTGGGGAAAAATGCGCGACGCCGGCCTGCGGCACGCCGATCTGATCTGTACCGAGTGCGCGCTTTACCGGCAGGTGCTCGGCGCGCGGCTGGACGGAAAGGAAACGCGGGTGCTGCCGCTGTGCAGGGAGCGGGTGACCGCCGCCGCCGAGCCGCGCGCGCCGGAGGGCGAGGCCCTGTCGCTCTGCTATCTGGGTAACGTGGGCAAGCTGGTGGATATCGAAGCGCTGCGCGCGCTGATCGCCGAAGCCGCGCGGCTGCGGCCGGTCACGCTGCATGTGATCGGCGTGGGCGAAACAAAGGAAAGCCTGCTGGAGGCCGCCCGGGCGGCGGGAGCGCAGACGGTGGATCACGGCATCGTATACGACGTGGAACAGCGCCAGCGGATCCTGGACCTGTGCCATTTCGGCATCAACATGATGAAAACCAGCGTGGTCGTCGGCCTGACCATGAAATCGCTGGATTATTTCGCCGGCGGGCTGCCGGTGCTCAACACCATCGCGGGCGATACCCGCGCCATGATCCAAAGGTATGACGCGGGCATCGAGGTCGACCGGAACGACCCGGCCGCGACCGCCCGCCGCGCCGCGCTGATGACGCCTGAGGAAAACGCGCGGATGCGCGTGAACGCCGTGCGGCTGTTCGAGGAAAACTATTCGGTGGCGCGGGTGCGCAAGATACTGTCTGATTTGGAGTGAAAATCATGCGACAGCCTGAAATCGTCATCCTGCTGGCCACCTGCAACGGCGGCCGCTACCTGCGCCCGCAGCTGGATTCGCTCTTCGCCCAGCGGGAGCAGGGCTGGCATCTGCTGGCGTCGGACGACGGCTCCCGGGACGGCACGGTGGATATATTGCGGGAATACCAGCAAAAATATCCGGGAAGGATCACCCTGGTCGGGCCCGACGAGCCGACCGGAAGCAGCATGAACAATTTTATGCTGCTCACCCGGCAGGCGGGAGCGTACGATTATATCATGTACTGCGACCAGGACGACGTTTGGCTCCCGCAGAAGGTGGGCATGACGCTGCGCAAAATGCGGGAGACCGAAAACGGGCATCCCGAGATCCCCTGCCTGGTGCACAGCGACCTTTCGGTGGTCGATGAAAGCCTGGCGCTCAAAAAGGAGAGCTTTTTTTACTCGTCCATGCTGCGCGCGGACCGCGACCGGCTCAATCAGCTGCTGATCCGCTCGGACCGGCCGGACCAGGCGATGCTGGTGAGCCTGGCAGGGCTGGTGACGACGATGATGCTGCTCGTGCGCGAGATCCGCTCGCTGTTCGACCTGATCCGGACGCTGTTCGGGTTCTCATGATGGACTTATTGGTTCGATTGGCTGGGCTATGCCTCGCGGCGTCGGTCGCGGCGGGCTCGTCTTTCGCGAGGGACAGAATGCGGACGTTGCGGAATTCAACGGGATCGCCGTGTCCGAGGAAGCCGATGAAGCCGGACTTGTTGTGGAGGCCGGGGTGTTCGGCGTTGTGAATCGGCTTGGCGTTCGTAATATCGGCGTCGACGATGACTTTGCCGTTGACGGTCACTTTAATCTGCGGACCGATCGCGACGATTTCTTCGTAGTTCCATTCGCCAATCGGCTTGAGGGCGCCGGTCTTAGCGGGGACGACGCCGTAGATGCTGCCATGACGCTGCCATTCGGCGATTCCCGGATAGTCTTCGTCGATGATCTGAATCTCCATGCCGTTGTAGGCGGCGTCGAGATTCGCGGCGGTCGTACGGATTCCATCGCCGTTGTTGGCGTTCTTGGGGAGTTTGAATTCGAAACGG
>CACWVN010000150.1 GCA_902764285.1 uncultured Eubacteriales bacterium | reverse complement strand
ATGAAGGTGTTGTCCTTCAGCGTATGGGCGGAGATGGCGTTTACGGGGACGTCCATGGAGGCGAACAGCACGGACAGCTCCGCCAGCAGGCCGGTGCGGTTGTAGCAGATGATGCGGATCTCGGCCTCGTAGGTGCCGGAGGAATCCTGGTTTTCCCATTCCACCTCGATCAGCCGGTCCTTTTCCACGCCGGCATCCTTCAGGCTGACGCAGTCGGCCCGGTGTACGGACACGCCGCGCCCGCGGGTGACGTAGCCGATGATCTCGTCGCCCGGCAGCGGCGAGCAGCACTTCGCAAAGCGCACGAGCATGCCGCTTTCGCCCTTCACGATCACGCCGTTGGAGCTGCTGCTGGTCCGCCGCGACGGTTCGTCGGGCTTCTGTTCCGGAAGGATCGGCGCGACGTCCTCGGGCTTCTGGGTCTTTTTGTATTCGTCGATCAGCCGGTTCAGCACCTGCACGGTGCTCAGCCCGCCGAAGCCCACCATGGCGCACACGTCGTCATAGCTCTGCACGGAATAGCGCTTGTACAGCGTCTCCACGAATTCCGGCTTGGACAGCTGCGACAGGCTGTAGCCCAGGCGCTTGGCCTCGCGCTCCAGCAATTCCTTGCCGTGGACGATGTTCTCGTCGCGCTGCTCCTTCTTCAGCCAGGCGCGGATCTTGGCCTTGGCCTCGCTGGTCTTGACGATATTCAGCCAGTCGCGGCTGGGCCCGTGGGAGGAGGACGACGTCATCACTTCCACGAAATCGCCGGTTTCCAGCTGGTGGGCCAGCGGCACGATGCGCCCGTTCACCTTCGCGCCGATGCAGCGGTTGCCCACGGCGGAATGGATGCGATAGGCGAAATCCAGCGGCGTGGCGCCCCGGGGCAGCGAAACCACGTCGCCCTTGGGCGTGAACACGAACACTTCGTCGGCGAACAGGTCGAATTTGAGCAGCTCGCTGAAATCGCCGGGGTCCTTGGCATCGGACTGCCAGTCCAGGATGCGCCGCAGCCAGCTGAGCTTGGTGTCCAGCTCGTCGGCGGCCTTGCCCTCCTTATAGCGCCAGTGGGCCGCGATGCCGTATTCCGCGATGCGGTGCATTTCAAAGGTGCGGATCTGCACTTCGAAGGGCCGGCCCTGGTTCACCACGGTGGTGTGCAGCGACTGGTACATGTTGGCCTTGGGCATGCTGATGTAGTCCTTGAACCGACCCGGCACCTGGGGCCAGATGGTGTGCACGATGCCCAGCGCGAAATAGCAGTCCTGCTTGGTATTCACCAGAACGCGCACGGCGATCAGATCGTTGATCTGGTCGAAGGTCTTGTTCTGGCTCTTCATCTTTTTATAGATGGAATAGAAATGCTTGGGCCGGCCGTCGATCTCGCATTTGATGCCGGCTTCGTTCAGCCGCGCCTTCAGTTCCTGGGTCACCTGGGCGATCAGCTGTTCGCGCTCCTCGCGCTTCATGCCCACCAGGCGCACCAGTTCATAATAGCCCTCGGGGTCGATGTAGCGCAGCGCGAGGTCCTCCAGCTCCCACTTCACGGTATATACGCCCAGCCGGTGGGCCAGCGGCGCGTAGATGTCCAGCGTCTCCCGGGCGATGGGCACCTGCCGTTCCGGGCGCTGGTATTTCAGCGTGCGCATGTTGTGCAGCCGGTCGGCCAGCTTGATCAGCACCACGCGGATGTCCTTGGCCATGGCCAGGAACATCTTGCGCAGGGTCTCGGCCTGGGCCTCCTCGCGGTTGGCGAAATCCAGCTGCGACAGCTTCGTCACGCCGTCCACCAGCAGCGCCACCTCTTCGCCGAACATGGCGCGGATGCCTTCCAGCGTGCAGCCCTCCACGTCCTCCACGCAGTCGTGCAGCAGCCCGGCGGCGATGGTGGTGGCGTCCAGCATCAGGTCGGTCAGGATCACCGCCACGGCGCAGGGATGGCTGAAATAGGGATCGCCCGATTTGCGCACCTGGTCGGCATGGGCCTTCTCCGCAAATTCATAGGCGCGGCGCACCAGGTCCATGTCGTCCTCGGGATGATACTTTCGGATGCGTGAAACCAGCTCGTCCACGCTCATGTACGCGCACACGTTGCCGTCCAACATCTTAAAGCACCTCCTCTGTCCTTCGTCGGGTGGTCCATGTCCCTTCGGCGCGTCAGCCGTCTTCCCGCCAGCGCCGGATCGCGCGCCAGACGGCGCTCTCATCGGGATCGGCGCGGCCCGCTCCGCTGCGGCGGATGTGAACGGACTCGCCGTCCATCGACAGCTCAAACAGCCCCATGTCCGCCATCGCCAGGATCGACGCCAGCGCGGCGGCGTCCTCCAGGCCGGATTCGTCCGCCGTCAGCCGCGTCAGCTGGGCCAGCGTCCGGCACCAGGCGGGCCGCTGCCCCACGCGCATCAGCGCCTTGTAGGCCGACCGCAGGCCCTCCAGGTCGGGCAGATCGCGCGCCCATTCGGGCCGCAGCGGCAGGCGAAACACCCGCGCGCCGGGCGCTTCCGGCCGGTATCCGGCGGGAAGTCCCGCCAGCACGACCCTGCGCCAGCCCTTCCCCGCGCCCTTCCCGGTCGGATAGGCGCACACGGCGTTGAAGCGCCGGGGATCGCCGGGCAGCGCGGCGATAAACATATCGGGCGCCTCCGGCTCCAGCGCCTTCATCAGCCGCGCGGTGCCGGCCAGATCCGCCGTCAGCACCAGCGTGCCCTGGGGGCTTTCCCCCATCCAGCGCAAAATCGACGGGATATCCGTCTCCTCCGCGGCCGGAAAATTCGGGTCTATTTTTTTATTATAGAATATCTCTGTTAAGAAATTGCATTGCAGCCGCGATTCCCCTGCAAGTTTTGCCTGCACCTGCCGCACCGCGTCCGCGTCCGCCATCGCCCGCAGCTCCAGCTCCGGTTCGACCCGCCCCATGTATTCGTTCAGCTTCAGGGAGAACAGCGCGTCCACCGCTTCGGGCATATTTCCGGCCCGCGGGCCTTCCCGAAAGGCGATTCCGCCCAGCCGGCGCCCGCCCTGGGCCAGCGTCAGTTTCAGGTGCGCGCCCTCCGCGCCCACGGCCCGGGCGTCCACCACGTCCGCCGATGCGCGGAACAGCGGCGCGGGGTTGCCGAACCCGGTGGGCTGCAGGCCCTCCAGCGCGGCGATCAGCCCCGGCGTGACGGCGTCGAAGTCGATCTCCGCGTCGTATTCCTGCGCGGGAATCCATGCGTGGGGATCGACGTTCGCCGCCATCCATTCGTCCA
>CACWVN010000149.1 GCA_902764285.1 uncultured Eubacteriales bacterium | reverse complement strand
CCTGGGCTTTGAGCAGGGCAACAGCGCGGTGTATTTCGCCAGCGGCAGCGTGCAGGGTTTCCTGCTGCCCAGCTATCAGGGGCGCATGCTGCTGATGATCCCCTCCGATTACGGCTTCGTCCCCGGCGTCGCGCCCGCGCCCGTCGAGCCCGAACCCGCGCCCGTCGAGCCTGAGCCTGCGCCCGAACCGGTTGAGCCGGAACCCGAGCCCGAGCCCGAAACGGAACCCGAGCCCGCGCCGGAGCCCGAGCCCGCGCCGGAACCCGAGCCCGAGCCGGAACCCGAGCCCGAACCGGAACCCAAGCCCGAACCCGAGCCCGAACCCGACGAGGTTGAGGAATTCAACCCCGAAGAGGACGACGTGCCCGTGGAATACACGATGGATCAGGATGCCCTGGCCAGCCAGTCCGGGCTGGAACCGGTCGAGCCTGAGCCCGCGCCCGTCGAGCCTGAGCCCGCGCCCGTCGAGCCCGAACCCGAAAACGCGGGATCGCAGGCTCCGGACAATCTCGGCGCGCAGGTGCTCGCCGTGGTGCCCTTCGGAGAGAGTTATACCTTCGATACCGAGATCACGTCCGACGGCAAGGCGCGGCTCGACGCCGACGACGAAGATTATGAAACCATCAGCTTCACCGCCACGGTGAAGGAATACCTGCTGCCTTCCGATTTCGCCGACCGCTATGCCGGGGAATTCCGGCTGTCCGGCGACGAGGCCGGCGCGAGCTTCGACCTGCTGCTGAACACGCCCGTGGAAGCGGCCGTGAAGCCCCAGAACATCATCGACGTGGCCTTCTGCAGCGCCACCGGCAACACCGTGGATCGCGGCTTCCAGATCATGGATGCGGAGATCAGCGGCAGCTTCGACGTGACGGTGGCGCCCGGCGTCAGCAGCACGCTGTACAAGCGCTACGCCTGGAACGCCGAGAGCGAGGAAATGCGGTATCTGGTCGTCTGCTCCTTCGTGGGCGGCCAGGAGCGCATCGTGCTGTTCGACCTGGAGGGCGCGCGCCCCGCGGCCGAGCCGATCGCCGAGCCCGAAACCACCTATCCCACGCTGACCAAGGGCGACCGGAGCGAAGCCGTCAAGGCCCTGCAGACCCGCCTGGTGGAGCTGAAATACCTGTCTGAAAAGCCCGACGGCATCTTCGGAAAGAACACCGAAAAGGCCGTCAAGGACGCGCAGAAGGATTTCGAAATGGAGGTCACCGGCGTCGCCGACAACGCTTTCCAGCAGCGGCTGTTCGCCGATAACCCGTAATCCAAGCCCGGACGGGTTCCGAATTTTGGCTTGACTAACCCCGGACGCCCGTGCTAACATGGTCCCCGTCATGAGGGAGTAGTTGGCATGGCGACATGCAGTACGTCAACAATCGCGCCCGCTGCGGCGGGCTGGCGTGCTTGAAATAATGAGACTCATGGCGCGGTTTTCCGCGCCGTGGGTCTCGTTTTTTCGGGGCGCGCCGCATAACCATGAAGTGAAGGGAAGGTATTGCTATGAGCGCGTTGGTCGTTGTCCTGTTGTTCCTGCTGGGCCTGGCGCTGGTGATCAAGGGCGGAGATTTCTTCGTGGACGCCGCCACGTGGATCGCCGAGGTCTCCGGCATCCCGAAATTCCTGATCGGCGCCACCATCGTCAGCCTGGCCACCACGCTGCCGGAGCTGCTGGTTTCGCTGATGGCCGCCGCGGAAGGTTCCATCGGCATCGCCGTGGGCAACGCGGTGGGTTCGGTCACGGCCAACGTGGGCCTGATCATGGGCATCTCCGTGCTGTGCATGGCCTCGGTGATCAACCGGCGGCAGCAGGCCTTCAAGTTCATCATGATGGCCGCCGCCATCGCGCTGCTGTACGCGTTCTCCGCCGGCGGCAGCCTGGGCATCGTCGGCTCCGTCATCATGCTGGCGATGTTCCTGGCCTACATGGTGGAGAGCGTGATGGGCGCGCGCAGCGCCATGCGCGCCGATTCCGGCGACGACAAGCCCGCCCGCGACCGGCGCACCGTGCTGATCAACGCCTTTAAATTCGTCGCCGGCGTGGCCGGCATCGTGATCGGCGCGCGGCTGATGGTGGATTACGGCACCGAGCTGGCGCGGCTGCTGGGCGTGCCGGAGAGCATCATCGGCGCCACGCTGGTGGCCATCGGCACGTCGCTGCCGGAGCTGGTCACCACCATCACCGCGCTGGTGAAGAAACAGGCCAGCCTGTCCATCGGCAACATCGTGGGCGCGAACATCATCGATCTGGCGCTCATCCTGCCGCTGTGCAGCGTCATCTCCGGCAAGGCGCTGCCCATCCTGCGCCAGAACGTGCTGCTGGATATGCCGTTCTGCCTGGGGCTGTGCCTGCTGGCGGTGGTGCCGCCGATGATCACCGGCCGGTTCCGCCGGGCCCAGGGCGCCGTCATGCTGGGCATCTACGCGGTGTACATCGGCCTGCTGATCAGCGGCGTCGCCGTCTGACCCGCGCCCTTTCGAAAAAACCACCCGCGCCGGCCCGGAATGGGCTTGCAATCGGGCGGTTTTTGTTGTACACTGGAATCGGGATGGCGCTGTTCCATCCGCCAACGCGAATATTATGGAGGTATTTCTTATGGCGACTGTCAACAAGCAGATGAGCATCGGCGAAGTGCTGGAGCTGGACCGCACCACCGCGCCGATCATGATGGAATACGGCATGCACTGCATGGGCTGCCCCTATTCCATGATGGAGAGCCTGGAGATGGGCTGCGCGGCCCACGGCACCGATGCCGACGAGCTGGTGGCGCGGCTGAACGCCTATCTGGCCGAGCGGGAAGCCCAGGCCTGAGCGCGGCGCCCGGTAAATACGACGCAAAAACACGGCGGAGGAACCCGTTTCCCCCGCCTCATTAAGACAGGAGGCTGACCTTATGGACCCGATGAAGCTGTATGAACAGTGGCTGAAGGATTTTGCCGACGACCCGGAGACCGTTCAGGACCTGCTGTCCATCAAGGATGACCCCAAGGAAATCGAGGACCGCTTCTACCGCGAATTGGAGTTCGGCACCGCGGGCATGCGCGGCGTGCTGGGCGCGGGCACGAACCGGCTGAACAAGTACAACGTGCGCCGGGTGTCCCGGGCGCTGGCCAAGTACATCCTGACCACGCCGGAGAGCGATGAGTTCGCCAGGCAGGCCGCGCTGGTGCTGTGCGCCGCGGGCGTGAAGGTGTTCCTGTACGAATCGCTGCGGCCCGTGCCGGTGCTGTCGTTTACGGTGCGCCATCTGCAGTGCATCGCGGGCATCGTGATCACCGCCAGCCATAACCCCGCCCAGTACAACGGCTACAAGGTGTACTGGACCGACGGCGCGCAGATGCCGCCGGAGTCCGTCAAGGGCATCACCGACCGCCTGCCGGAGACCACCTTCGCCGAATCGCTGCCGATGGACGAGCAGGCGGCGCTGGACGCGGGGCTGCTCAACTACATCGGCAAGGACGTGGACGACGCTTACATCGCCGCCATCAAGAAGCTGTCGGTCAATCCCGAGCTGGCCCGGGAGATGGGCCAGAAGCTGAAGATCGTCTACACGCCGCTGCACGGCTCCGGCAACATCCCGGTGCGGCGCATCTTCGACGAGATCGGCATGAAGAACGTCTACGTGGTCAAGGAGCAGGAGCTGCCCGACGGCAACTTCCCCACCGTGAAGGTGCCGAACCCCGAGGATCCCGCCGCGTTCACGCTGGCGCTGAAGATGCAGCAGGAGCTGGGCGCCGACCTGTGCGTGGGCACCGACCCCGACTGCGACCGCGTGGGCATCGCCTGCATGACCGATCAGGGCGTGAAGCTGCTGAACGGCAACCAGATCGGCTGCATCCTGCTGCACTACATCCTGTCCCAGAAGAAGCAGCGCGGCGAGCTGCCCGCCGACGCCGCGGCGGTGACCACCATCGTGTCCACCGACATGGCCCGGGCCATCGCGGAGAGCTTCGGCTGCCGGATGATCGAGGTGCTGACCGGCTTCAAGTACATCGCCGAGCAGATCCACATCTTCGAGACCACCGGCAAGGGCACGTTCATGTTCGGCTTTGAGGAGAGCTTCGGGTTCCTGTCCGGCACCGACGTGCGCGACAAGGACGGCGTGAACGCCTGTCTGCTGATCGCCGAGGCCGCCAGCTGGTACAAGAAGATGTACAATAAGACCCTGGCCGACGCCATCGAAATGCTGTACAGGGAATACGGCTATTACGGCGACAAGGTGGCGTCCTTCGTGCTGCCCGGCAAGGACGGTCTGGAAAAGATGCAGCACACCATGGCCGCGCTGCGCGCCAATCCGCCGAAGGATTTCGCCGGCGAGAAGGTGGCCGCCGTGCGCGACTATCAGACCTCCGTGCGCACCGCCGCCGACGGGACGACCGAGGCGCTGACGCTGCCCAGGAGCAACGTGCTGTACTTCGAGCTGGATAACAAGGCGTGGATCTGCGTGCGGCCCTCCGGCACCGAGCCGAAGATCAAGCTGTACGTGAACGCCGTCTCCGACGACCCGGCGAAGACCCAGGCGATGCTGGACGCCTACGCCGACGCCGCCGTGAAGCTGCTGGAAAGCCTCTGAGCGGGCAAGGCCCGCGGCTGATTGCTGCCGCCAGCATAAACCATCCGCCCGCCCCGTACAAAATGGGGCGGGCGGATGCATTCCGGCGACACCGATGGAAAGAGTTGAGAGTGTAGCGTTCAGAGTTTAGATAAATTAGCCCAAGGGGCGCTCCGCGCCGTCGGGTAACTTTATCTTCACTCTGAACTCTTCATTCTCCACTCTCAACATGGGCGTCCTTTCCGCCCCCGCGCTGCCTCGCTTCAATCGGCGATCCGCTTCCCTATGATTTCACAGACCAGTTCTTTGGACCCGTCTTCTCTGAACCGAACGTTTTCCCAGCGGAACCTGTCCGACGTGATCTCAGAGAAGATCCAGAAAGCGTGATCTTCATCAAGCACCTCGCCGACAAGTCTGTCCTGCTGCTTGGTGAAGGTCAGCCTTTTCATGCATCTTTCGCAGGTATAGACCACGTCATAACAGCATCGTTCCTTGTTGAACATGCGAAGGGACGTGCCGTATTCACCATCCGGCTGCGGATCGGTTATCTTTGTGCTTCTGGACGGAAAGATAAAAACATCCTGCACGCCGGCTCCCTCCAGAATCCTTCTGAAGATCCATTCTCCGACGACGTGACGCTGACAGCCCTTTTCCGGCTCGTCAAAATAGTCTCAGTCCCAATCTCCGAGCAGCGGAGCAAACCAGTCATAGGCGTCAGGAATTTTGTCGGTTTTTTCGCTTAACAGCGCTTCGGAAAAAGTATCCATCGCATTATCCTCCTCCATAACCACGTATACTTTGTTATCGCCCGAGAAGTCAGTGAGGAGTGAGGAGTACAAGATGGTTTTTCCACTGTCGGCTGACTTCATCTGAACTCTCAACTCTTCACTCTCCTCACGCTTCCGTCCGCACCTCGATTTCACCCATGATCTCCGCCACGTCGCCCCGCAGCACCAGATCCGCGCGGGCGTCGGCGGGCGTCGCTTCCGCGTTGATGACAACCAGCCGCCGGCCGTGGAAGTATTCCAGGAAGGAAGCCGCCGGCTCCACCGACAGCGACGTGCCCGCCACGATCAGCGCGTCGCAGTTGGAGATCTCCCGGCACGCGCCCATGCAGGTATACTTGTCCGGCGCCTCGCCGTACAGCACCACCCACGGCTTCACCACGCCGCCGCAGCGGTCGCAGCGCGGGATGCCCGCGGAATTCAGGATCTTCTCCACGCCGTAGAAGGCGTTGCAGTCCATGCAGTAGTTCTCCCGCACGCTGCCGTGGATCTCGTACACCAGCCGGCTGCCGGCGTCGCGGTGCAGGCCGTCGATGTTCTGCGTGACCACGCCCCGCAGCTTCCCGGCCTTCTCCAGCTCAAACAGTTTGCGGTGGGCGGCGTTGGGCCGGGCCTCCGGGTAGATCATCTTCGCGCGGTAGAATTCGAAGAACCGGTCCGGGTGCAGGTAGAAGAAGGACTGGCTGAGGATCATCTCCGGCGTCAGGCCCGCCCATTCCTCGCCGTACAGCCCGCCCGCGCCGCGGAAATCCGGGATGCCGCTGGCCGTGGAAACGCCTGCGCCGCCGAAGAACACGATACGCTTCGCCCTGTCGATGATCTGCTGCAGGGTTTCCATGCCGACCGCCCCCTTTCCAATAAAACAGGAAACAGGAAGGACAACCGCAGCGTCGTCCGGCATTTCCTGTTCCCTGTTCCCTATTCCCTGTTCCCTACTCCCTGAACTGTTGATTTCCCCGCCGGGTCAGTAGTTCTCCGCCTTGATCTGGAAATAGGCCTGGGGATGAGCGCACACCGGGCACACCTCGGGGGCCTTCTTGCCGATCACGATGTGG
>CACWVN010000148.1 GCA_902764285.1 uncultured Eubacteriales bacterium | reverse complement strand
GGATGTGCCCAAGCAATTCGTCGAGGTACTTGAAAAGCCCATACTCGCCTATACGCTGGAAACGTTCCAGAATTCATCGGAAATAGACGCGATTCAGATCGTCTGCCAGCCGGAGCATAAGGATCGTATTATTGAGATTGTCCGCAACTACAGGATCGATAAGATTCGATGGATCACAGAGGGCGGGAGCACGCGCCCCGAATCCTTCCGGAACGCTGTCCTTGCATTGCAGCAGAGCCTGGCGGATGACGATATCGTCGTTGCGCATGTGGGTGTCAGCCCCCTGGTATCCCCTGAAGACATCGCCTCCTCCATTGCGATGTGCGAGGAAAAGGGTTGCTGCTTCACCATGCATCCCATTCGCATCTGCATGGCGCAGAGCGGCAACGATGGCTGGACCGACCGGGACGCGCCGAAGGAAGAGTATATTGAACTGAATGCGCCATGGTCGTTTCGATACGCAGACGTTTTCAAGCTGTATCAGCGTTTGACTGCGGAAGGCCGTGTCCTTACCGATGCCGACAGCACGCTCAGCCTCTGGCTGGCAGACGGACGCAAGGCGTGGTATGTTCGCGGCTCTGAGGCGGGACGCATGAAGATCACGACGCCCCACGACCGGGATTTGTTCGAAGGGTATCTGTTATTACGACAGAGAAGAGGAGATCAACCATGAACGATTATCTCGCGGCGATTGACGCCGGAACGGGTGGCGTGCGCTGCGTCATATTTGATGTGAAGGGAAATGTTGTCAGCGAGGATTACCGGGAAACGCTGACCCTGTATACGCCGGACGGCCATGCGGAGCAGGACCCGATCCAACTGATGAAGGGCGCGTGGGACGCGGTCCGGGGCGCTGTTATCCGGGGCGGCATCGACGCTTCGCGGATCGCGGGGATCACCGCGACCGGCACGCAGGCCACCTTCGCGCCCGTCGACCGGGACGGCAATTTCCTGACCAACATCATCGTCTGGCAGGACGCGCGGGGTCTTTCGATGTTCCCGTGGATGCGCGAGCGGCTGGCGGCGCGCGGCATGACGGAGGCCGAACTCTACCGGCGTACACTCCGGCCGATGAACGCGCTGCTGGCCGGCGCGAAGCTGCTTTGGCTGCGGGAGCGGGAGCCGGCCCTGTACGGCAGGATTCACAGGCTCGCCAACCCGCAGGCCATATTGCTGAGGGCGTTCGGCGCGGAGGAAGTGACCATCGACCCTACGGACGGCGGCTGGTGGCTGTGCCACGATTCCGCGACGCTGGCGCTCGACCCTGAGCTGATCGGGGTTTTCTGGCTCGACCCCGGCATCTTTCCGCGGCTGTGTGCGCCCGGAGAGCCGGTCGGCCGGGTGACGGCAGACGCGGCTGAACGGACGGGACTGAAGGCCGGCACTCCGCTGTATCAGGGCGCGGTGGACCAGTGCTGCGCGGCGCTCGGCGCGGGCAATTATGGCTCCGCCGAAATCGGCACCCTGTGCATGGGCACCGCCGGCGTCCTCATGAACTGGTCCGAGAAACCCGTTCCCGATCCCCTGGGGCGCTATCCCGTCGTCTGCTATCCGGGCGGCGGTTTCGCCGGCGAGATCGGCGTGCGGGTCGCGGCGTCCGCGTTCCGCTGGGTGCGGGATATGCTGTACCCACCGGAGGCATACCGCCATGATGCCATTTATAGGCAGATGGACGCGGAAGCGGCGACTGTTCCCATCGGCTCAAACGGCATCTGTTTCCTGCCGCTGATGGCGGGCAGCGCCTATCCGAAGGCCGACGACGCAATCCGCGGCGGCTGGATCGGCGCATCCCTGAGCACGACGCGCCCGGCGCTGGTGCGCTCCGCGCTGGAGGGCATCTGCTATGAAATGCGGCAGATCCTTGAAGCCAGCGGGCAGGCGTTTGCCTCCATCCGCCTGCTCGGCGGCGCGGCCCGCTCCGAACTTTGGAACCAGATGCAGGCGGACGTCTACGGCTGCCCCGTGGAGACCATCGCCTGCCAGGAAGCCAGCGCCCTCGGCGCGGCCATGATCGCCGCCACCGGCGCGGGACTGTATCCGGGTTTGAAGGACGCGGTGCGCGGCATGACGCGCAGGAAGCGGCGGTATGAACCGGTTCCGGGCCATGCCGAGCGATACGATGAAAGCTATCGCGCATGGCTGGACTGCCTCGAAGGCCTTTCCGACCGGGCGTTTCCCGCGCTGGCGAGGTTGAGAAACGGGGTGTTCTGATGCTGACGAAGCAAAAGCAGGCGTTCCGGCTGTACTGTAAGCGACACAAATACCTGTACCGCGTATTCTCCCAATGGTTTGAGCGCCGGACCAACCGCGCCCTGCGGGACAATCGGAAACAATGGGGCGTTGACGACAATTTGGTCGTGTTCAGCTCCTATAATATGCGCTCCTATAATGACAATCCAAAATATATCTGCGAAGCCATGCACGAAATGCGGCCGCAGACGGCGCTGGTCTGGCTGTTCCGGGACGTGCAGGCGGCAAGGGCGAAGTATGATATCCCCGATTACATCCGCTGCGTGGAGTGGAAAACGCCCATGTCCTGCCTCTTTCTGGGCTGCGCGCGGGTGATCGTGGACAACTGGCAGAAGCCCGATTGGCTTCGGCTTGGGCGCGGCCAGACCTATCTGTTCTCTCCCCATCACGACCGCAGCTTCAAGAGCGGCGGATTCCTGAAAAAGGACCGGCTGTACAACCGCATGGTGGAATCGCGTGCATCGATTGTCACGACGGGATCGGATTTCAACAAGGCGTTCCTCCGCAGGGCCGCTCGTTTCAAGGGGCCGTATCTGGACGTCGGCCTGCCGCGCAACGACCTGTTGGTGCGCAACGATCCGGCGGACGAGACACACATCCGAAGGCGCCTCGGCATCGACACCGAAACGAAGATTCTTCTCTTCGCGCCGACCTACCGGGATTTGAACCGAAGGGAGGGCCGCCGGGAGGCCGTCGCGCTGGACATCGATCGCGTGCTGGACGTATTGGAGGAAACCACGAGTGAGCGCTGGCTGTGCCTGTACCGGGCCCACTACCTGTCCCTCGGGCTGAATCTGGAACATCTGTCGCCGCGCCTTCGGGATGCGACCGATTACCCGGAGATGGCAGAGCTGCTGCGAGTGGCCGACGCGATGATATCTGATTACTCCTGCGCCGCGGGCGACTTTGCGCTGCGCGGGAAGCCGGTATGGCTCTACGTCGCGGATATGGATGAATATGCGAAAACCAGCCGGGAGCTGTACGTCAACCCGCTGGACACGCCCTATTGGTGTGCCAAGACACCTT
>CACWVN010000147.1 GCA_902764285.1 uncultured Eubacteriales bacterium | reverse complement strand
TCCTCGCTCTCGTAGCCGGAATCCACCACGACCCGCCCCGGATGATGCTTCGGATAGGCCTCCCGCAGCTTCTTCATGAACGGGATCAGCGTCTGCACATCGCTGCGGTCGGCAGAGATGTAATACCCGATGATGAAGCCGTTGGCGGTCGCTACGTTGACGTTGTACCCCGGCTTCAGCTGTCCGTTGCGCATGTGGTCTTCCTTCATGTGCATGAACGTCGCGTCGTGATCCGTCTTGCAGTAGCTGTTCCGATCCCCGCAGATGTGGATGTCCCGGGTATAGCACTTGTACTTCTCGATCCATCCCTCCAACGTCTCAATGGCCCGCTGGATGGGCGTCTTGCGCTTGCCGCTGCCGTGGACGAATTCTATCCCCTCCGCCCGCTTCTGCGCGTACAGCTTCTTGCGGATCTTCTTCAGGTGCCGGACGGCGATCTCTTCGGCCAGACGGTACTTTATCCCCGCTTTTGCCAGCAGCCCGGGCAGCTGCTCCGCCACCTTCGCATTCAGCTTCTCCCGCTGCTTCTCGGTGCCCTTCTTCCAGACAAACGTGTACTTGTTCGCGTTCGCCTCGATCTTCGTCCCGTCGATGAACACGTTTGCCATGTCTATGAAACCGGCCCCTATCAGCAGCTCCACCACCTGTCGCAGCAGATCCTCGCCGATCTCGCTGCGCAATACACGCGAACGGAACCGCGCCAGCGTGTTGTGGTCCGGCGCCTTGTGCCCCTCCAGCAGATACATGAATCTCAGATTCTCCCGACAGGCCGCTTCCACAGCCCGCGTGTGTACCATTCGCCTCATGTACCCGTAGATCCATACCTTCGTCAGGAGCCTTGTGGGATACTCGTTTCTCCCCAGTCGGGAGTACGCCGCGTTGATCCTCCTGTAGTCAACTCTGTCCATGATGGCGCTGAGCAATCTCACCGGGTCATCCTTTGGAACGCGCACATCGCATTCCAGTGAAATCAGCAGTTGATTTCCCACCTCATATGCGGTATAATCAATTTGCGTGTTTGAGTTTTGTTTCACACCTTAATTCTAACAACGCTGCCAGGTCTGCGCAAGACCTTGGTATGGTCCCGAAACATCGGACAAAGGGAAAGGATGGTAAGGGAATCAAGCGGCGAACAGGTGCTCAAAGGCGACAGGGGTAAGGTAGCCGAGGGACTGGTGGATGCGGCGTCTGTTGTAGAACAGCAGGTAAGCCGCAATCGCGTCTGTAGCCTCCTTACGGGTCCTGAAATGCGTTCTGTCGACGCATTCCACCTTGAGCGTCTTGAAGAACGTCTCAGCGCAGGCGTTGTCATAGGGTGTGCCCGGACGGCTCATGCTCTGGATTCCGCCGATGGACGCGACCTCGCGCCGGAAGTCCCAAGAGGTATACTGGCAGCCGCGATCCGTGTGGATCACCAGCCGCTGCCCCGGATGCCGGTTCGCCACGGCGTTTCGGAAGGCAGCGATTCAAAGCGTGCACGGCGTGGCCGGGCGACCGCCGAAGCAGGTGCTGATCGAAGGCGTGCGCGACGGCGGCGAGGGGCTGCACTGGCTGCCCCCGCTGAACCTCCGCCACCCCGACGGCAGCTTTACCGAGGAATGGCGGCGCATCTACGGGCCGGCCTGACCCCCCCTGAGGGCCCGGCCCGAGGCCGCTCGATGCGCGCGCCGCACCGGTTATGCCCAGCTGGACCATCTCGTTTGCATCGATTCCGGCCTTTACCGGCGCGAGGGCGCCCGTGGCCGGACCGCCCGTGGCCGGACCGCCCGGAGGAAGCCCCATGCGCACACAAAATATGACCGAAGGCCGTCCGCTGCCTCTGATCATGAAGGTTGCCCTGCCCCTGATGGCCGGGAGCCTGTTCCAACAACTGTATACCGTCGTCGACGCCGCCGTGGTGGGCCGTGGCATCGGGCTTTCCGCCCTGGCGGCCCTGGGCAGCGCCGACTGGTTCAACTGGCTCTGGCTGAGCCTGGCCGTGGGGCTTGCGCAGGGGTTTGCCATTCCCATCGCCCAGGCCTTCGGCGCGGACGATATGCCGGACCTGCGCCGGTGGGCCGGCACGGCAGTGGTCTTGTCGGGCTTCAGCGCGGCGGCGCTCGTGCTGGCGGCAGAGTTCAGCATTCGCCCGGTGCTGCGGCTGCTGGGCACGCCGGGGGAGATTCTGCCCACGGCGGCCATCTACCTTCATGTGCTCTTTGGCGGCATTCCCGTGGTGCTGGCCTATAATCTGCTGGGGGGCATCCTGCGCGCGCTGGGCGACGCGCGCTCGCCACTGATCGCCATGGTGCTGGCGTCCGTGGTCAATATCGTGCTGGACGTGCTGTTTGTCATGGCCTTCCATTGGGGCGTCGCCGGCGCTGCCGTGGCGACGGTCATCGCCCAGGTCTGCGCCACCCTCTTCTGCCTGCTTCGCCTGAGGCACGTCGATTTCATGCGCCTTTCCCGGAGCGACTTTGCCCTGCGCCGCGAGCGCATCTCCCGCCTGCTAGGCCTGGGGGTGCCCGTTTCCCTGCAGAACGCCATCATCGCCATCGGCGGCATGATTGTCCAGTCCGCCGTCAACCCCATGGGCGTGGCCTTCATCGCCGGATATACGGCGACCAACAAGCTCTATGGGCTTCTCGAAATCGCTGCGGTCAATTACGGCTATGCCCTCATGACCTATGCCGGGCAGAACTACGGCGCGCGCCGGTTTGACCGCATCCGAAGCGGCGTGCGAACGGGCTGCGTCGCCGGCTGCCTGACCGCCCTGGGCATCGGCGGCGTCATGTTCGCGCTGGGCCGGTCTATTCTCTCGCTTTTCGTCGACCCCGCCGCCAACGGCGGTCAGTCCATCGAATACGCCTGTCAGTTTCTCTACCTGATGAGCGCCTGCCTGCCCATCCTCTACATACTCTACGTGTTCCGCTCGACCCTGCAGGGGGTGGGCGACACCTTCATGCCCATGGTTTCCGGCCTGGCGGAGTTCGTCATGCGCACCGGCGCGGCGCTCCTGCTGCCGCGCTATATTGGCTACAGCGGCCTTTTCTGGGCGGAAATCCTCGCCTGGATCGGGGCCGACCTCATTCTCATTCCCGCCTATTTCCGCCGGAAGACCAAGTCGTTCCGCTAGAGCCCGGCGGGAACGGGCGCTGACAGGCGAATGGGCCATGAGGACCCCTTCCATTTCCCCCTGAAACTTCTTTCCAAAATGAAAGCCAGGTCTGCGCAAGACCTGGCATTACTTTTTTTCATATCCCCATACCCATAGTTAAAGGGCAGCCTCTTTTTTGAGACAGCCCTT
>CACWVN010000146.1 GCA_902764285.1 uncultured Eubacteriales bacterium | reverse complement strand
AAATCGAAGTCCTCCAGCTGCGCCTCCGCCTCGGCGAGGATCTGCTGCTCCACCTGCCGGCGCCGGGCGTTTTCCGCCTCCAGCTCCGCGGCCAGCGGCGCGGCAGCGGCGGCGTCCGGGGCCATAATCAAATCCAGCGCCCGCCGGGCCGAACCCAGCCGCCCGCCGGCGTTCAGCCGCGGCGCCAGCTGGAAGGCCACGGAGGTCGAGGTGATCCGCCTGCCGCCCAGCCCCGCGGATTCGATCAGCGCGGCGATGCCGGGGCGCGCGCAGGCGTTGATGCGGTCCAGACCCATGCGCACGATGGCGCGGTTTTCGCCGGTCAGCGGCACCACGTCGGCCACCGTGGCCAGCGCGGCGATGTCCACCCGGTCCATGGCGGCGTCCGCGCCGCCCAGCGCCCACACCAGCTTCCAGGCCACGCCCGCGCCGCACAGCTGCGGGCAGGGATAGCCCTCCAGCAGCGGGTTCACCACCGGGCAGTCGGGCAGGGTCCCGCCGGGCTGGTGGTGGTCGGTGACGACCGCGTCCAGGCCCAGTTCCTTCGCCAGCGCCACCAGCGCCGCCGACGTCACGCCGCAGTCCACCGTGACCAGCAGCTTCGCCCAGCCCGCAATCTGGCGCACCGCCGCCTCGTTCAGGCCGTAGCCCTCGCTGTGCCGGGACGGCAGGTACACCCGCGCGTCCGCACCGGCCTCCGTCAGCCAGCCGGAGAGGATCGCCGAGGCGCACACGCCGTCCACGTCGTAATCGCCGTAGACGCAGATGGTCTCGCCCGCCGCCATCGCCGCGCGGATGCGCGCGACGGCCGCCGCCATGCCGCTCAGGCGCATGGGGTCGATCAGGCTGCGCCCGTCGGGATTCAGGAAGCGGTCGGCTTCCTCCGCCGAGGCGATGCCGCGGCCGACCAGAAGCCGGTGCAGCAGAGGCGGCATGCCCTCGGGGCGCGGAAAGCCGCCGGATCCGGCGGCGCGGGAGATCAGTCGCAGCATAGGTACCTCTTGGGGGAATTTTCAGTCGGAAGCTCTCAGCCCGTCCCGCTCAAATGGAAAGAAGAATTAGGAACCGGCGCGCAGTCGATTCCTAATTCAGAGCGTTTATGCGATTAGTTCTTCTTGCCCTTGGCAGCGCGGCGGGCGGCGAGCTTCTTGTCCCACATCGCCCAGACCTGGCCGCTGATCAGCACGGAAGAATACGTACCGGCCAGCATGCCCACCAGCAGCGGGAAGGCAAATTCCTTGATGGAGGGTACGCCGAAGATGTACAGGCACACCAGCGTGAACAGCGTGGTCAGCGTGGTGTTGACGGTACGGGCCAGCGTGCTGGCGACGGAGACTTCGACCACTTCCATCATGTCGATCTGCGTGTAGCCCGGCTTCTTGCGCGTCTCGCGGATGCGGTCGAAGATGATGATCGTGTTGTTGATGGAATAACCGACGATCGTCAGTATGGCCGCGATGAACGGGCTGTTCACCTGGAACGCGAAGCGGAAGAACACCATGAACGCGCACATGATCAGGATATCGTGCACCAGCGCGAAGATGGCGGCCGCGCCCGAAAGCGGGCTGAACCGGATGGCGATATAGATCAGCATGCAGGCGAAGGCGATCAGCAGCGCCTTGATGGCGTTGGACAGCAGGTCGCGGCCGGCGATGGCGCTGACGTGGTCGATGGAGATGAAGCGGAAGTTCGGATACTTCGCGGTCATGCCCTTCTCCAGCTGCGCGCGCACCTGGCTGGTGACGTCGTCCATGTCGATCACGATGCGCAGCGCGGTGCCGGTTTCCTCGGGCTGGACCGCTTCGGTTTCTTCGGCGGTCTCTTCCGTCGCGGCTTCGGCCTCTTCGGAAGTCTCGGCTTCAGCCTCTTCCGCGGGCTCTTCCGTCGCGGCTTCGGCCTCTTCGGAAGCCTCGGCTTCGGCCTCTTCCGCGGGCTCTTCCGTCGCGGCTTCGGCCTCGGCCAGCGCGGCGGCCTCGGCTTCGGCGTCGTACTTGACGAACAGGATCCCGGTCAGCTTGTAGCCGCCCGCTTCCAGCGCGGCCTTCACGGCGTCCTCCACGGCGGCCTTGTCGTATTCGCCGCCCATGTCGAACTCGATGATGTTGCCGCCGGCGTAGGTCAGCTCATAGCCCAGGTTGCTGATCTCCAGGTTGGTGGCGGTGCGGTAGCTGGTCTCGGACGCGCCGGCAGCTACGCCCTTCACGGCGTCGGCCACGGTCTGCTCCAGGCCCTCGGTGGCGTCGGCCAGCTTCAGGCGGATCTGCAGGTCGGTCATGCCGTCGGCCTTGATGCCGGACTTGTCCAGGCTGATACCCAGCGCGCGGGCGATGTCCTCGGCGCTCTCGACGGTTTCCTCGGCGGCCTCGGCGGTTTCCTCCGCGGCTTCGGCGGTCGCTTCGGCGGCCTCGGCAGTCGCTTCGGCGGCCTCGGCGGTTTCCTCCGCGGCCTCGGCGGTCGCTTCGGCGGCCTCGGCGGTTTCCTCCGCGGCCTCGGCGGTCGCTTCGGCAGGCTCGGCGGTCGCTTCAGGCGCCTGCGCGGCTTCCTCGGCGGCGCGGGCGGCTTCGGCGGCGATCGCAGCCTGCAGCTGCCGGGACGCCTCGGACGGCGCGGCCTTGGTGATCTGGTTGTCGGTATGCCCGGAGGCGTTCAGGATGGTCTCGACGTCGTTCACGTCGTAATCCTCGCCGACGGAATAGTTCAGGATGGAGCCGCCGGTGAAGTCAATGCCCAAATTCAGGCCCACGCCGCAGATCTGCATGATCAGGGCGATGGCGATGATGGCGCCCGAGATGCACAGGAACAGGCGCGTGTTTCCGGTAAAGATCTTTTTCTTCATGCTCGTTCCCCTCCCTTAGCGCGTATACAGCTTGCGGTTGCTGAAGCCCAGCTTGCAGATCAGGATCAGCAGTCCGCGGGTGATGACCACGGCGGTAAAGAACGACACGATGACGCTGATCATCAGCGTGGTGGCGAAGCCCTTGATGGTGCCGGTGCCGAAGATCAGCAGCACGACGGCGGCGATCAGCGTGGTAACGTTGGAATCCAGCACGGCGCGGCCCGCGTTTCGGAAGCCGAACTTCACGGCGTTCAGCGGCGTGCGGCCTTCCTTCAGTTCTTCGCGGAAGCGTTCGAAGATGACCACATTGGCGTCGACCGCCATGCCGATGCCCAGCAGGATGCCGGCCACGCCCTGCAGCGTCAGCTGCGCGCCGGTGATGGCCAGGGCGTAGAACACGATCAGGATGTAGATCAGCAGCGCCATGTCGGCGGCCACGCCCGGCAGCCGGTACATGACCAGCATGAAGATCAGGATCAGGATCAG
>CACWVN010000145.1 GCA_902764285.1 uncultured Eubacteriales bacterium | reverse complement strand
CGGCGGCAACCAGCCGGTCATCGACGTCAAGACCGGCCACACCTACATCACCAGCCAGAACCACGGCTACGCGGTGGTTTCGGAGAGCCTGCCCGCGGGTGAGGTGCGCTGGATCAACGCCAACGACCGCACCTGCGAGGGCGTGGATTACCCCGAGTGGAACGCCTTTTCCGTGCAGTTCCACCCCGAGGCCTGCGCCGGTCCCAGGGACACCAGCGTGCTGTTCGACCGGTTTGTGGATATGATGAAAGGGTAACCTCCTCTATGGCGGGGGACCTGCTTCCCCCGCCATGGCCACCCCTTTGCCAGATTCGCCTGAAATCGCAAGCGGTTTCCGGGCGGCGAATCTGCAGGGAAACCATTTTCACTCTGGTCGACAGGCTCCCCGCCGTGAAAATGCTCTCGTTTCCGACGTGCATGTCGCCGGAAACGATTTGACATCGGGGGGCTGCCGTCCCCCGATACCCCCGGCGATATGCCTCTGAACCCATCCATCAAAAAAGTGCTGATGATCGGCTCCGGGCCCATCGTGATCGGCCAGGCGGCGGAATTTGACTATGCCGGCGCCCAGGCCTGCCGCGTGCTGAAAAAGGCGGGCGTGAACGTGGTGCTGGTGAACAGCAACCCCGCCACCATCATGACGGACAAGGCCCTGGCGGACGAGATCTACCTGGAGCCGCTGACCGTCGAGACCGTGAAGCGCATCATCGAAAAGGAAAAGCCCGACAGCATGCTGGCGGGCCTGGGCGGGCAGACCGGCCTGACGCTGGCCATGCAGCTGGACAAGGAGGGCTTTTTGCAGGCCCACGGCGTGCGGCTGATCGGCACCAACGCCCAGGCCATCGACAAGGCGGAGGACCGCCAGCTGTTCAAGGACACCATGACCGCCATCGGCGAGCCGGTGATCCCCTCGGACATCGCCGAGGACGTGGATTCGGCGCTGGCCGTGGCAGAGCGGATCGGCTATCCGGTGATCATCCGGCCGGCCTTCACGCTGGGCGGCACCGGCGGCGGCGTGGCGTACGACGCCGAGGAGATGAAGACCGCGGCGCGCACGGGCCTGGACGCCTCGCCCATCACCCAGATCCTGGTGGAAAAGTACATCGCCGGGTGGAAGGAGATCGAATTTGAAACCATGCGCGACGCCGCGGGCAACTGCATCGCCGTGTGCAGCATGGAGAACGTGGACCCCGTGGGCATCCACACCGGCGATTCCATCGTCGTGGCGCCGGCGCTGACGCTGGCCAACAGGGAATACCAGATGCTGCGCAGCGCGTCGCTGAACATCATCAACGCCCTGGGCATCGTCGGCGGCTGCAACTGCCAGTTCGCGCTGGACCCCGACAGCTTCGAATACGCCGTCATCGAGGTCAATCCCCGCGTCAGCCGCTCGTCGGCGCTGGCCAGCAAGGCCACCGGCTATCCCATCGCCAAGGTGACCACGCAGATCGCGCTGGGCTACACGCTGGACGAGATCAAGAACGAGATCACCGGCAAGACCTGCGCCTGCTTCGAGCCCGCGGTGGACTACGTGGTGGTCAAATTCCCCAAGTGGCCCTTCGACAAGTTCGTCACCGCGTCCCGCCGGCTGGGCACCCAGATGAAGGCCACCGGCGAGGTGATGTCCATCGCGCCGAATTTCGAGATGGCGCTGATGAAGGCCGTGCGCGGCGCGGAGATCGGGCTGGACACGCTGAACCGGCCCGGCGGCGGGGGCGACCTCCGCGAACGGCTGGCCGTGCCCGACGACCACCGGATCTTCACCGTGTTCGAAGCGCTGAAGGCCGGGATCTCCGTGGACGAGATCTACGGCATCACGAAGATCGACCGCTGGTTCCTGTACAAGCTGATGAACCTGGCGGAATACGAAGCGCGCATCGCCGGCGGGCTGTCCGACGACGACTACGTGCTGGGCAAGAACCTGGGCTATACGGACGCGGCGCTCCGTCGGCTGTCCGGGCGGCAGGACCTGCCCGCGGGGCGTTTCTCCTACAAGATGGTGGACACCTGCGCGGCGGAGTTCGACGCCGAGACGCCCTACTTCTATTCCACCTGCGACGCCGCCTGCGATTCCAGGAATTTCCCCCGGAGCGGCAAGCCCGTGATCATCGTGCTGGGCAGCGGGCCCATCCGCATCGGCCAGGGCATCGAATTCGATTATTCCAGCGTGCACTGCGTGTGGACGCTGAAGCGGCTGGGCTACGACGTGGTGATCGTCAACAACAATCCTGAAACCGTTTCCACCGACTACGACACCGCCGACCGGCTGTACTTCGAGCCGCTGACGCCGGAGGACGTGATGCACGTCATCGAAGTGGAAAAGCCCGTGGGCGTGGTGGTGGCCTTCGGCGGGCAGACCGCCATCCGGCTCACCAAGGCGCTGGACGACGCCGGCATCCAAATCCTGGGCACCTCCGCCGAGGGCATCGACATCGCCGAGGACCGCGAGCGCTTCGACGCGCTGCTGGAGCAATTTGCCATCCGCCGCCCCAAGGGCATGGCCGTGCGCACGATGGACGAGGCGCTGGAGGCCGCCAACGCCCTGGGCTACCCGGTGCTGCTGCGACCCAGCTACGTCATCGGCGGCCAGAACATGACCATCGCCCACGCCGACCGCGACGTGCGCGCCTACATGACCCGCATCCTGGCCGGCGGGATAGATAACCCGGTACTTATTGACAAATATATGTCCGGCGTGGAGCTGGAGGTGGACGTGATCTCCGACGGCGCCGACGTGCTGATCCCCGGCATCATGCAGCACGTAGAGCGTGCGGGCGTGCACTCGGGCGATTCCATCGCGGTCTACCCGCCGTTTTCGCTGGACGACCGGATGATGGAGACCGTGGTGGAGAGCAGCCAGCAGCTGGCGCTGGCGCTGGGCACGAAGGGGCTGGTGAATATCCAGTACCTGGTGTACCACGGCGAGCTGTACGTGATCGAGGTGAACCCGCGGGCCAGCCGCACCATCCCCTACATCAGCAAGGTGACCGGCGTGCCGATGGTGGACCTGGCCAGCCGGGTGATGATCGGCCAGCGGCTGGCGGACCTGGGCTACGGCACGGGCCTGTACAAAACGCCGCCCTACTGGGCCGTGAAGGTGCCGGTGTTCTCGTTTGAAAAGCTGACCGACGCCAACAGCTACCTGGGTCCGGAGATGAAGAGCACCGGCGAGGTGCTTGGCATCGGCAAGGATGTGTCCGAGGCGCTGTTCAAGGGCCTGGTCAGCGCGGGCATGCGGCTGCCGCACCCGGGCGACGCGACGGGCGTGCTGCTGTCCGTGGACGAATACGATTATCTGGAGGCGGTGGACATCGCCCGCCGGTTCAGCGACCTGGGCTGCACGCTGTACGCCACCGACGGCACCGCCCAGACTATCGCCACGCTGGGCATCCCCGTGACGGCCATCCCCGGCATCCGCGAAAGCGACCACTGCTTCGATCTGCTGGAGACCGGGAAGATCAACTACATCATCTACACCGGCGCGCTGCTGGACAGTACCATCGACGATTACATCGCCCTGCACCGCAAGGCGCTGCAACTGAACATCGCGTGCCTGACGTCGCTGGACACCGCCCGGGCGCTGGCCGACATCATCCTCAGCCGCTACAGCCAGCGGAACACCGAGCTGGTGGACATCAACCACATGCGCGCGGAACATCAAAAGCTGCGCTTCGCGAAGCTGCAGGCCACCGGCAACGACTACATCCTGATCGACAACCTGGACGGCGGCATCGCCTGCCCGGAAAGCCTGTGCGTGCGGCTGTGCGTGCGGCAGTACAACCGGGACGGCACCGAGGGCGGCATCGGCGGCAACGCCATCCGCTGCGCGGCCAAGTACCTGTACGACAACGGCATCGTCCGCAAGCCGGACATCACCGTCGAGGCCGCCGGCGCCGTGAAGCGGCTGCACCTGTACACCCGGTTCGGGAAGGTCACGTCCGTGTCCGTGGACATGGGCCCGGCCTCCTTCGTCCCGGCGGACGTGCCCTGCACGCTGCCCGGCGAACGCGCCGTGGACGTCCCGGTAAATATCGCCGGCGCGGACTACCGCGTCACCTGCGTATCCATGGGCAATCCCCACTGCGTGGTGTTTACCGACGCCGTGGACGGGCTGGATCTCAACGCCCTGGGCCCGAAGTTTGAAAACGCGCCGCTGTTCCCCGAGCGGGTGAACGCCGAATTCGTGCGGGTCGTGAACCGCACCACGCTGCGCATGCGCTGCTTCGAGCGCGGCAGCGGCGAAACCATGGCCTGCGGCACCGGCGCCTGCGCCGCGGCGGCCGCCGCCGTGGAGAACGGGCTGTGCCCCGCCGACACGGACATCCACGTGCTGGTGCCCGGCGGCAGCCTGTGGGTGCGCGTCGGCGCGGACGCCGTGCACCTGACCGGCCGGGTGGAGCAGGTGTTCGAGGCCGAAACCGAATATTGACCCGCGCGGAGCCTTTCCGTCATCCTCTCATGACGAATCGCCGCGGGCATTCATCAACAGATGAATGCCCGCGGCATGATTTCTGCCCAAAGACCGGCGTTATCGCTGCTGAGCACAGCTGCCTCCGCCCGAATAGACAGGATTCGTCAATAAACACCCGGAAAAGGAGAGATCACTTCTCCAGCGCGTCCGGCCCAAAGCTCTCGGGGAGCAGTTCTTCCAAAGTCATCTCCTTGTAGTCGTCCACGCTCTTGGCAAAGATCACCTTCATTTCAGAGGGCACGCAGAATTCGCGCATGACCTGCCTGCAAATGCCGCAGGGCGCGCAGTAGTCGTGGATTTCGTAGTTGGGGCCGCCTACGATGGCAATGGCGACGATCGCCTTCTCCCCCATTCCGATCGCATGGATTATGGCGTTCCGCTCGGCGCAGATGCCCGCCGGGTAAGAGGCGTTCTCGACGTTGACGCCGGTATAGATTTCTCCGGAGTCCATCAGCACCGCAGCCGAGACATTGTAATGGGAGTAAGGCGCGTAGGAGTTCTTTTGGTTGTCAATGGCGATCTGGATCAGGGAAGCACGGTCAAAGTCCGCCGCAGGCGCGGATCCTTCCGCAAAGGCACAGAGAGTCAGCATGAGAATCACGCAGAGCACAAGGATTCTTTTCATCATTGGGAAATCTCCTTACGAATTTAATTCCCTCATTATAACCTATGCCCAAACCTTTGACAAGCGAAAAAGCAGAACCACCCGCTTCGGGGTGGCTCTGCTCCGGTGGTCGCAGCGGGACTCGAACCTGCGGTCTCATCGATGTGAACGATGTGCTCTGCCATACACCCCGGATTTGCAGACATGGATATTCTATCTTTTATTCGGTAAGGCTTTCAGCATATGCATTCCATCGCTTTCCATCCCTCCTATGATTGGAAAGAAAGCAGGATACCGCATCGGAATGATCGCTGAAAGGAACATTATCACATTATACGTTCGTATAAAATCCCATGTCGGTCCATAATAATCAATAAACGCTGAACACTCGTTAAGCGAAATTGATCGCAGGGCAAAGAGAATAAGAATAAACAACAGGCTAAAAAGAGGCCCGCCCGCAGCACATAACAACGCCTGAGCTTTCGTATATGCTTTCTCAGGAGTCTGATCAATAAACATTCCCGAAGAAGGAATCAAGCGAATATCAAAATGCTTCGTCTTAATGAGAGCTTTGCCAAATCCAACCTGAATGATCCAGTCTTGTTTCCCCCCTGCAAGCCTGTATCCTGTCATATGCCCCGTTTCGTGGATCAGTACAGAAAAAGCAAGCCCAAACCAAATGATAACGATTCCAAGAAGTTCCATAAGTATATTAATCAGCATTTTGTTTGTTACCTCAAATATCTCTCGCAAATCAAACCGTGATACCTCGGCAAATCCCGATTTGTCAAACCAACATCATCATTATACCACAGCGATCCTTATTCCGACAACAAAAATGCGCCACCCCCGCGGGCGGCATTTGCAGACATAAACAGCAAATCCATCTATGACAAAGGGGACGGTTCTTGCTGTCACCCAAGCAAAAAGAATCCCCAGGCCTTTCGGCCTGGGGAACTTGGTGGTCGCAACAGGACTCGAACCTGTGGTCTCGCTGTGCTCGGTCAACTTCGCAATGGTCGCCTCGCCGCGCTGCCGCTTGCGACGCTCCCTTGCTCAGTACGCCTCCGCCTCGCTGCTTCGCCCACTGGGCGCGCTCGGCTCCGGCGCCCCATCGATGTTTCACATCTCCGGGATCGCGGTTTCAAATCCTCATTCATCTACCAAAGCAGAACCACCCGCTTCGGGGTGGCTCTGCTTTGGTGGTCGCAACAGGACTCGAACCTGTGACCCCATCGATGTGAACGATGTGCTCTACCAACTGAGCCATGCGACCTTATTCAACTTGCGCTTTTCAAAAACGCAAAGCTATTATATCATCTTCCCGGGGGCTTGTCAAGGCGTAAATTGGAATTTTACGCGGCGGGCAAAGGCGGCGGTGCGGAACCGAGCCGGTCCCGGCCATGCCGACATCGCAGGCCCGCATCAATCGGACCGCCGCCGGCAGCCCGGCCGCATGCGAACCGCCCTCAGGCGATCCGCCCCCACGAACCGGCCGCCGCGGAGAGGTCGGTCTGCGCCTCGTCCAGCGGCAGGCGGACGGTGAACGCCGAACCGCGCCCGGGGGCGCTGTCCACGTCCACGGTGCCGCCGCACAGGTCCACGATGCGCTTCACCAGCGCCAGTCCCAGCCCGTTGCCCTCGGTGGCGCGGGCGGTGTCGCCCTGGTAGAATTTTTCAAACACGCGGCGGCGGGTGGCCTCGTCCATGCCCGGCCCGGCGTCGCGAACGGTGACCTCGGCCCGGCCGTCCTCGCGGCGCAGCCGCACGTTCAGCGTGCCGCCCGCGGGCGAGAATTTGATGGCGTTGCCCAGCAGGTTCACCCAGACGTGGCTGACCATCTCCTCGTTGCCGCAGTATTCCACTTCGTCCAGGTCCAGGTCCAGATCCAGCCCCTTCTCCGTCCACTGCTTTTCCAGGAGCAGGATACAGCGGCGCAGCTGCTCGTCCAGCCGATAGCGCGCGCGGTCCGTCACGATGGTCTGGTTCTCCAGCTTGGACAGCAGCAGCACGTTGCTGGCCATGTTCGCCAGCCGGTCGGACTCCGACACGATGATGCCCAGGTATTCCCGGCGCTGTTCGTCGGTCAGGTCGTCC
>CACWVN010000144.1 GCA_902764285.1 uncultured Eubacteriales bacterium | reverse complement strand
GGCTGCTCCGCGGGCTGCGGGCGCGCCATGGTTTCGGGTTCGTATTCCGCGTCGAAGGTCTCCACGCGGATGGTCATGATCACCTGCCGGTTCAGCGGCAGGTAGTTGCTGTCCACGGGCTCGGCGGCGATGCTGTCCAGCGCGGCCAGGCTCTGCTCGTCCATGATCCGGCCGAAGGCGGCGTAGCGCCCGTCGTACTCCGGATAGCTGCCCTGCATGATGAAGAACTGGCTGCCCGCGGTGTCGTAGCCGCTGGGCCGCGCCATGGAGATCGTGCCGCGGACGTGGGACAGGTCGTTTTTAAACCCGTTGGCCTCGAATTCGCCCTTAATGGCGTAGCCTGGATCGCCGGTGCCGTTGTTGTTCGGGTCGCCGCCCTGGATGAACACGCCGGATACGATGCGGAAAAACTCCTGCCCGTCGTAAAACCCGTCGTTGGCCAGCTTCACAAAATTGGCCACCGTGTTCGGCGCGTACTCCGGGTACAGCTCCAGCCGAATCCGCTTGCCATCGCGCATGGTGATGGTCGCCACCGGATTGGGCACGGGCGCCTCCGGCTCGGGCTCAGGCGCCCGCTGCCGCGTCACCAGCACCACCACCAGCGCGATCGCCAGCACCGCCACCACGGCCAGCGCCGCGACCTGCTTCCAGTCGGTGATGATGCCGCCGCGGCGGCCTCCGTATCGCTTCATCGGTCTGCCTCCAATGGATTACTCCCGAAGATCACCGCGCGCTTGCGCGCCACCATCTCGTCCACGCGGCGGATGTATTCTTCGATGTTGCGCACGTTCGGCGCGCGCTCGATGCGCAGATTCCGGTCGAACAGCCATTTCGAGATCGCGCCGGCGCCCAGCGCCAGCACGCTGACGGTCTCCTCCATGTTGCCGATATTGTACAGGCACGCCTTGCCGGGCTTCGCGTAGCCCACGTTTTCCAGGTTGCCCGCCATGTACTTCTGCCGGTACAGGTAATAGGGCCGCCAGCCGCCGGCCATCAGCCGCGACCGCGCCGCGGCGATCATCTCCGCCGCGCCCTCGCGCTCGATCTGGCCGTAGCCTTCTCCCGCCACCGCCAGCTGCTCGTGCAGCCGCGACGAGCGCTTGATGGCCAGCGCGTGCACCGTGACGCTGTCGGGCGCCAGGCGCTCGATCACGTCCAGCGTGCGGCTGAAATCGGCGGTGGTCTCGCCCGGCAGGGCGGCGATGATATCCATGTTGATGTCGTCAAAGCCCAGCGACCGCGCCAGCTCGTAGGCGCGGATCGTGTCCGCGCCGGTGTGTGCCCGGCCGATGCGCCGCAGGGTCTCGTCGCTGAACGTCTGCGGGTTCACGGAGATGCGGCCCACGCCGCGGTCGCGCAGCATGCGCAGCTTCTCTTCATCGATGGTGTCGGGCCGGCCGGCCTCCACCGTCCATTCCACGGCCCCGGGAAACGCCGCCTGCGCCGCCGCGAGGATCCGCTCCAGGTCGCCGCAGGGAATGGCCGTGGGCGTGCCGCCGCCGACGTACCCGGCGCGCAGCTGCAGGCCGGCCTCGTCCATCAGCGCCCGGCAAAGCTCGATCTCCCGAAGCAGCGCCCCGACATACGGCGCCACCAGCCGCCCGTCGCCGATCTCCCCGGAGGAAAACGAGCAGTAGGAGCAGCGGGTCCTGCAGAAGGGGATGCCGATGTACAGGTCGAACTGCCCCGGCGCGGCTTCTCGGATGCCCGCCTGCATACGGGCGATCTCCCCCAGCAGCGCGGCGCGGTCCGGCGACACATCGAAGGCGGACTGCACGTGTTCGACGGCCTCGTCCAGCGCCATGCCGGCCTCCATCGCCTCGTACAAAAGGCGCGTGGGCCGGATGCCGGTGAGGCTGCCCCAGGGCGGGCGCATGCCGGTCAGGTCCTTCAGCAAGTCGTACAGCGCCAGCTTGATCTGCCGCTTGCGCAGCCGCTTCGCCTCCAGCGGGTCGCCGGCCACCGCCGGCCGGGACAGCGCCGCGCGCCTGCCGCCGCATGCCCAGACGTCGGTCCACCGGCCGTCCGCCTCGGTGAAATGATGTTCAAACACGGGTTCGCCCGATTCCAGGCTGACGCTCACGTCGCCGTAGAACAGCCGCAGCACGTCGCTCAGATCGTGGTAGAACTCCGGCGAATCGGTCATCAGCCGGATCATAGGCGGTACCTCGCCTTCTCCGCGCCGATGGTGGTCGCGCCGCCGTGGCCGGGATACACCCGGGTTTCGGCGGGCAGCGCGAACAGCCGCCGCAGCGATTCCACCAGCTGCCGCTGGCTGCCGCCGTACAGGTCCGTGCGCCCGAAGCCCCCGCAGAACAGCGTGTCGCCGCTGAACAGCGCGCCCTCGCCGGGCAAGTACAGGCATACGGAGCCCCGGGAATGGCCGGGCGTGTGCAGCACCTCGAAATCCATGCCCGCGGCGTTCAGCCGCTCGCCCAGCGCCAGCGCGTCCACCGCCGGGCCGGGCATGGCGGCGCCGTCCATCAGGTCCAGGTAGCCGTTTTTGCCCGCGTCGTTGAGCATCTGGGCGTCGTCGGGATGCACGTATACCGGCGCGCCGGTCTCCGCTGCCATGGCCCCGACGGCCAGGATATGGTCGAAGTGGCCGTGAGTCAGCAGGATCGCCGCCACCCGCAGGTCGCCGAGCGCCCGCTTCAGCTTCGGATAATCGTCGCCGGGATCGACCACGACGCAATCGCCCCGGCCTTCGGCCCGGACGATGTAGGCGTTTTCCTGGATCATGCCGCAGGACACGGCGCGAATGTCGACGGTCATCTTTCCTCCCGGGGGATCACAGCCACTGGACGAACGCGGTCTTGTCCGCGCCGTTGTAGCCGCATTTTTCGTAAAAGCGCAGCGTGCCGGCGTCCTTCGCGCCGGTCAGCAGCATCATCTTGTAGCAGCCCGCCGCGGCGGCGATCTCCCGCGCGCGGTCCAGGCAGGCCCTCGCGTGGCCCTGCCGCCGGCAGTCGGCGCGGGTCACCACGTTCTCGATCAGCGCGTAGGGCCGCGCGCCGCGGGTCAGGTTGGGAATGATCACGCAGGTGCAGGAGGCCGCCAGCCGCCCGTCGACCTCGTCCACCAGCAGGTGGTGCCAATCGTCCGCCATGATCCGCGCCCAGGCCTCGCGCAGCGCCGGGGAATCCTCCGGCACGCGGGTCTCGTGCAGGTCCAGGTACAGCCGGAGCAGCTCGTCCAGGTCTTCGGGTCGGGCCTCGCGCACCATCGGTCAAAACCCCTTTCGGCTGTCCAGCAGGATCGTCACCGGGCCGTCGTTCACCAGCGACACCACCATGTGGGTGCGGAACCGGCCCGTCTCCACGCGGATGCCCTTTTCCTCGATGATGGCCTTCACGGTCTCGCACAGCGGCTCGGCCACCTCCGGGCGCGCGGCCTGGATGAAATCGGGCCGGCGGCCGCGGCGGGCGTCGGCCAGCAGCGTAAACTGGCTGACCAGCAGCACGCTGCCGCCCACGTCCCTGAGCGACAGGTTCATCTTTTCGTTTTCGTCTTCGAATACCCGCAGCCCGGCGATCTTCTCCGCGCAATAGCGGGCGTCGGACTCGGTATCGCCGTCCTGCGCGCCCACCAGCACCATGAATCCGTTTTCGATTTGGCCCACGACCTCCCCCCGCGCCCACCAGCACCATGAATCCGTTTTCGATTTGGCCCACGACCTCCCCCGCCACCTCGACGGAAGCGGACGTGACCTTCTGGATGACGCAGCGCATGGATTTCCTCCTGTCATCGGAAAAGTGAAAAGTGTTCGGAGTTCAAAGTTGAGGGGATTCAGCCGCGCGCAGAACGCCGTAAAAACGATCATCCGTATATTGCCGCGAAGCGGCGCCGGCCGTTCTCAGACGCTTTTCAGCGCTGCACTCTCAACTCTCCCCTTATCCGCTCACCCGGCTGACCTCGATGATATCCGGCCACTTGTTCAGCTCCTTGATGATCTTGGCCAGCTGCTGGGTGTTCTTGATGATCAGCGAGATATTGATGATGAAGGTGTTGTCCTTCAGCGTATGGGCGGAGATGGCGTTTACGGGGACGTCCATGGAGGCGAACAGCACGGACAGCTCCGCCAGCAGGCCGGTGCGG
>CACWVN010000143.1 GCA_902764285.1 uncultured Eubacteriales bacterium | reverse complement strand
TACCACCTGATGGGCACGGTGACCATCCGCACGCTGATCCTGGCCAGGCCGGACGACACCTGCGAGAGCCTGATGACCGCCGATCCCATCAGCGTCACCACCCAGGACGACCAGGAAACCGCCGTGCAGACGATGTCGAAATACGACTTCACGTCGCTGCCCGTCGTGGACGCCGAGGGCCGCATGGTCGGTATCATCACCGTCGACGACGCCCTGGACATCATGGAAGAAGAGGCCAGCGAGGACATCGCGAAGATGGCCGCTATCACGCCTTCCGACAAGCCCTACCTGAAGACCGGCGTGCTGGAAATCTGGAAGAACCGCATCCCGTGGCTGCTGCTGCTGATGATCTCGGGCACGTTCACCGGCATCGTTATCTCCCGGTTCGAGGACGCGCTGGCGCTGGTGCCGGTGCTGACCGCGTACATCCCGATGATGATGGACACCGGCGGCAACTCCGGCAGCCAGGCGTCGGTCACCATCATCCGCGGCCTGTCGCTGAACGATCTGGAATTGAAGGACGTCTTCCGCGTCATGTGGAAGGAGTTCCGCGTATCCGTGCTGTGCGGCGCGGCGCTGTCGCTGGCGAACTTCGCGAAGCTGATGCTCTTCGACCGCAAGTTCATCAATCCCGACATCACCATGCCCGTCGCCGCCACCATCTGCGTGGCGATGTTCTGCACCGTCATCATCGCGAAGCTGGTGGGCTGTACGCTGCCGCTGCTGGCCAAGCGGGCCAAGCTGGACCCGGCCGTGATGGCCAGCCCGTTCATCACCACGATCGTGGACGTGCTGTCGCTGCTGGTGCTGTTCTCGCTGGCGACGATGATCCTGCATATCGCCTGACATCGAAATGATTTTCGCCGAAACGCTGCGGGGGCCGTCGGTCCCCGCAGCGTCCTGCCGGAGGGATGCTCATGGACCCCATCCTCACGAATTACGAAAAACGGTATGCCGGCGCGGAATACTACTGGGGCACCGAGCCCGGCGCCTTCTGCGACGAGCTGATCGCGCTGAAGCCCGTCCCCGGGGCGCGGGTGCTGGACATCGGCTGCGGCGAGGGCAAGGACGCCGTGTACCTGGCGCAGAAGGGCTATGCCGTCACGGCCTTCGATATCGCGCCGTCGGGGGTGGCCAAGGCGAAGCGGCTGGCCCGCGAGCGTGGCGTGGCCATCGACGCTTACACGGACGACATCAACGCCTTCCGGACGGACGGGACCTTCGACATCGTCTATTCCACCGGCACGATCCAGTACCTGCGGGACGAAAACCGGGCGGCGTTTTTCGAAAAGATCAACCGGATCACCCGCGTCCACGGCATCGCCTATTTCAACGTGTTCGTGGAAAAGCCGTTTCTGCCGCTGCCGCCGGACTGGGACGTCGGCGAAAAGATGTGGAAGAGCGGCGAACTGTTCACCTGCTTCCCGGACTGGAAGGTGCACCGCGTCGAGGAGCGGATCTTCGAGGACGACAGCGGCGGCGCGCCCCACTTCCACTGCATGGACACGATCATCTGCGAAAAGATGCCGTAACGGCCGATACATGATTCTATCTGAAACGGAGGAACCCGTCATGACCCTGAACGAAGCGCTGCGCGCCCTGGACGCGCTGGAAAAGACCCTGAACGCCTACGGCCACGCCATCGGCTGCCTGAACTACGACGGCGAGACCGTCGCCCCGCGCAATTCCGCCGCAGCCCGCGGCGAGACCGTGGGCTATCTCAGCGGCATCGTGCACGAGAAGATCACCGCGCCGCAGACCGGCGAGATGCTGGACGCCATCCTGGCGGAGGCGGACGGGCTGGATTTGAAGACCCGCCGCCGCGCGGAGGAATTGAAGCGCAGCCGCGACGAACTGACGCTGGTGCCCGCCGACGAATACATGGCCTACCAGCAATTGATGCAGGAGGCCATGGCCGTGTGGCACGACGCCAAACTGGCCAGCGACTTCGCCGCCTACGCGCCGTACCTGGACAGGATCATCGCCTTTAACCGCCGGCTGGCCGCGCGGAAGGCCCCGGACAGGCCCGCCTACGACGCACTGCTGGACACCTACGAAAAGGGGCTGTCCCACGAGACGCTGGACCCGTTCTTCGCGCTTCTGAGAAAGGAACTGACGCCGGTGATCCTGGAAGTGGCGAAGCGGCCGCGGCCCGACACCGCGTTCCTGAACCAGTCCTGGCCCATCCCGGCGCAGCGGGAATTCACCGAGCGGCTGATGGACCTGCTGGGCCTGGACCGGGACGATTGCGCCGTGGGCGAGACCGAGCATCCGTTCACCGAGGGCTTCAACAAGCACGACGTGCGCATCACCACCCACTACCACGAGGACAGCGTGCTGTCCAGCATGTTCAGCGTGATCCACGAGGGCGGCCACGCGCTGTACGAGCTGGGCGTGGCCGACGAGCTGCAGGGCACGTGCCTGGCGGGCGGCAGCAGCATGTCGATCCACGAGAGCCAGAGCCGGTTCTATGAGAACATCATCGGCCGCAGCCGCCCGTTCTGCCGGGCGCTGCTGCCGATCATGAAGACGCTGTTCCCCGCGCAGATGGCGGGCGTGGACGCGGAGATGCTGTACCGCGCGGCGTGCCTGTCCGAGCCGTCGCTGATCCGCACCGAGGCCGACGAGCTGACCTATTCCATCCACGTGATGATCCGCTACGAGCTGGAAAAGGCGATGATCGGCGGCGATCTGTCCACCGCGGACATCCCCGGCGAATGGAACCGCATGTATAAGGAATACCTGGGCGTGGACGTGCCCGACGACCGGCGCGGCTGCCTGCAGGACAGCCACTGGTCCTTCGGCGCCATCGGCTATTTCCCCAGCTATGCGCTGGGCAGCGCCTACGGCGTGCAGATGCTCGCCGCCATGGAGAAGGACGTGGACGTGTGGGGCTGCGCGGCGGCGGGCAACCTGGCGCCGATCACCGCCTGGCTGCGCGAGAAGATCCACCGCCACGGCCAGCTGCTGCTGCCGAAGCAGCTGCTGGAGAACGCCTGCGGCGCGCCTTTCGATCCGAACTGCTACGTGGATTACCTGAAAAAGAAATACGGCGAGCTGTACAGCCTGTAAGCCCGAGCGCGGTGCGCTCGACCCCATTTGCTGCCGGCGGGCGGTGCCCGCACCCATTTGCTACTGCGTACATGATCCATCCGCCCGCCCCGTACTGAATGGGGCGAGCGTCTGCGTCCGGCGGGGTCGGCGGGCGGTGCCGGCAGCTGTTGCCCGGCAAAACGCGATTCCCCGCGCCAGATCAATGGCGCGGGGAATCATCATTCCCGGCAGACGTGCCCCGTCGTTTACAGCATTTTCCGCAGCCGCGGCCACTTCTCTTCCGCCCGGGGCACCAGCAGCAGCGCAAGCGCCGCGCAGGACAGGCCGATCGCCGCGCCGCCCAGGATGTCGGTGGGATAGTGCACGCCCACGTACATCCGCGACAGCGCGATCAGGATCGCCAGCGCCAGCGTCGGAACGCCGTACTTCTTCGGCGCCATGCGGAAGATCACCCACGCGCAGGCCAGCCCGCAGGTGGTGTGGCCCGAGGGAAACGAGGTCTCCCGCTGCGCCTCGATGATCCGCGTCAGCCCCTCCACGACCTCATAGGGCCGCACCCGCGCCACCAGGGGCTTGATCAGCAGGTTCGTCAGCATCAGCCCGAACAGCATCGCCAGCGCGCAGGTCAGTCCTATGCGCCGCGTGCGCCGGAAGGCGATCAGCACCAG
>CACWVN010000142.1 GCA_902764285.1 uncultured Eubacteriales bacterium | reverse complement strand
CGGCGTCGGCCAGGGCGGCGCCGCACAGGCACAGGGCCAGGACCAGGGCGATGGAAAGGGTCTTCTTCATATCAAAGCCTCCTTTGGGTCAGGGTTCTTTTCGGGGTGTCCGGCGGGCGTTCCGCCGCGGCTTATTCCACAGCCTCCGGGCCGTTCGTGAAGGCTTCGCCGCTCTGGGGAATTGTGATCGGGATCAGCTCACCCAGCTCTTCCTCGCTGCCCTCGGCGGTCAGGCCCACCGTCAAAAACAGGTCGTCGCCCGGCTCCGGCACGGGGCAGTTGCCGAAATACAGATCCGTCTTCAGCGAAACCGTGCCGTCATCCAGCAGGGAATAGGCGCTCGGGTCGTCGGGGTCGATGGTCTGGATCCCTACGACGGAATACGTCTTCCCGCCGACTTCGATGGTTCCCATGTTCGGCTGCGCATCGCCTTCCTTCAGCAGGTACACCTCGATCCAGGTGCGGTTTTCGGGATCGGAGTATTCCATGGTGACGGTGGGGATGGTTCCGTCGTTGAGACAGGTCGCCGTCTTGATCTTCGGCGCCGTCGCGGATTCCGCCGCCGCACAGGCCAGCGCGCCGAGAACCATCATTACCGCGAGGATCGCGGCCAGTATCTTCTTTTTCAAGGGTATTCCTCCTTTGCTTTCGGGTGGGTGTTATTCCGCGGGGTTCCACAGGCCGGGGATGTCCAGATCGACCACGTTGGTCGTTTCGGCGTTTCCCTCCAGATCGGCGTAGATGTACACCAGCGCCCAGCCGGGCACGGCATCGGGGACGACGGGCGTGATCTGGCAGAGGATGCAGTAATTCATGCCCGCTACCAGCTGGGTGCCCATCAGCGCGACGGGCGTGTATCCCGCGCCGACCAGGCCTTCCGTGGCCTTGTCAAACGCCGCCTGGGCGTCCTCCGGCAGGGCGCCGGCTTCATAGGCGGGGATATCCCAGCCGCCCGCCGCCGGCTCGGCCAGGGCGGACGCGGCGACCAGCGCCAGCGCCAGGATCAGCAGCCCCAGGCGAATGATGATGTTCTTCATGTCGATGACCTTCCTTTCTGAAATTCAAGGGTCAAGCAAAGGAGCGTGCCCCGAAGCGTGATCTCTCACGAAATCCGGAAACACGCCCCGTGCGCGTTCAGCGGGTCACAAAGGACAGGGTTTCGATGATGGCCTGGGCCTCCTGCTCGGCGTCTTCGCCGTCCAGCCAGAAGGTGATTTCCACGTACTCGTCGCCGTCCTCCAGCACATAGGTGAGGGTGGCGTACTCCTGGTCATCATAGGCTTCGACGGCGCGGTACCAGGCCGCGGCGATGCCGTTGATCTCCCCGTCGGTCACGACCTCGACGGCGCCGTAATCCTCGGCCTCCTGGGCGGCAAACTCGGCCAGGGTGTCCGGATAGCCCTCCTTGCTGAACTGGTAGACGTCAAAGTCCAGCAGCGTGTTCGGGCTCTGCATATAGGCGACCATGTCGTCCTGAATGTCCTCTTCGCTGCGCTCGCCCTCGACGAAACTCTCGTCGATTTCAACGGTGTAGACCGACGTGCCCAGCTGGAAAACCTTCGTGCCCGTTTCGGCGACGGCGCAGGCCGCCAGCAGCGCCAGGCACAGCGCCAGCGCGATGATAATAAGGCTGCGTTTCATGGTTCGCTCTTCCTCATTCGTCCTTGTCGTCATTATCGTTTTTGTCCTTCCTGCCCAGAACGTTGATGACGGCCACCAGGATGCCGCCAACGAACACCGCCAGCCAGCTGTGCCGGTAGTCCTTCGCCAGCGTGCCCCATACGATCATCACGCCGACGGAAACGATGGGAATGATCCCGCTGAGTTTCTTGAGATTCATACGCATCCTCCTTAACAATGCCGGGCCGCCGAAGCCTCCGGCGGCCCGCATCCGCCCGGTCAGATCAGCCGGCCGTCGCCTGTCCGCCGGAGAGCGCGGCCATCAGCGAGGCCAGCTCCGGAATCTGCTGCATGGCCACGCCCATCAGCGCGCCCAGGCCGTTGGTCTGGATATCCATCATCAGACCCTGGCTGACCTGGCCGGTCTGGTCGCCCATGACGTCCTCCACGGCCAGCGCGGTCTTGCCGGCGGCGTCCACGGCCAGCGTGCGCTCGCCGCCCTTGGCGGTGGTCACGTCCACGGTCAGCAGCGGCGCGTCGGGATTCATGAAGTAGAGGCCCATGGCGAAGTGGTCATCTTCGATGCTCATATCGAGGCCGATATACATTCCGCCCATGGAGAAGAACATGCTCATGTCGCTGCCTTCCATCGCGAAGCCCGCCTCGGTGATCTGCTCGCCTTCGGTCATCTGGTAGCCCATCGTCATGTTCTGCTGGTCCTTGAACAGCATGTTGGCCGTGAAGAACGGGTCGTCCTCGCCCTCGCGGAAGGACTCGGCGTACATGTAGAACGCGCCGCTCTCATCGCCATCGTTGGCGTAGACTTCGGCGGTCACGGTATCGGGGAAGTGGGTCATCCATTCCTCGACGCCGGCCTTGAACTGCGCTTCGAAGCCCGAGGCGTCTGCCGCGCCGCCGGCCTGGCCCATGCCCTGGGCCATGCCCTGCGTCATACCCTGGAGCATGGCCATGGCCGCGGGATCGGCCAGCAGCTCGTCCAGCAGGGACTGGGTGGCTTCCTTGATCGCGGGCATATCCACGGTCACGGGCACCATGGTGTCAAAGGTCACGCCGTCGAATTCGTATTCGCCGGGCACCGGATCGCCGGGATGTCCCGCCGCGGCGCAGGCGGCCATCCACTTCTGGAAGTAGCTGCCGAAGACCTGCTGCAGGGCGGCGGCGTCAATGCCGCCCGCGCCGCCCGCGCCGCCGCCGGGCGTGTTGGCGGCCATCTGCTGCATGATGGCCTGGATGGTCTCGTTCTTGATGGTCAGGATGTAGTTCGGGAACAGGGTGGAGACGATGCTCGCGCCCTCGGCGTCCGTCGCCCAGCCCAGGGTCAGGGCCGGATTGCCGTTGATGTCCAGATCCACCTGGACGCCGTCTTCCACGCTGGTGACGTTCACGCCCAGCGCGTTTACCACCGCAAGGACGGGATCGACGATGGCCATCGCGTCTTTGCCGACGCCCATGCCGGGCAGCAGCTGTTTGGCGAGGTCGCGATCAATCGTGACCCTGGTGTACACGGTGTCCGCAAACGCGGCCGTGCAGGTCAGCGCCAGCATCAGCGCCAGGACCAAAGCGAGCATTTTTTTCATGGTATTACTCCTTTCCGCTTCGAAAAACCCTCTGCGGGTTCATCAGTTCTTCTTGGGCAGCAGGCTGGCGATGAAGGCGGCGAAGCCGGAGATCGGCATCGTCTGGATCACCACGCGGCCGGGGCCGGTCACCAGCGTGTTGAACATGCCCTCGCCGCCGAACAGCGCGTTCTTCACGCCCTTGATGCGCTGGATCTCCATCTTCACCGAGGCGTCCATCATGGCCAGATACCCGGTGTCGATCAGCATCTGCTGGCCGCGCTCCAGGTTGTATTCCACGGTGGAGCCGTCGATTTCGATGAACGCCAGGCCGCTGCCCGTCAGCTTCTGCATGATGAAGCCCTCGCCGCCGAACAGGCCGGTGGAGATCTTCTGCTGGAAGGCCACGCTCATCTCGACGCCCTCGGTGCGCCCGGGAACTTGGACGCGAAGGCGATCATGCCCGCGCCGTTCCTGGCGGAGTAGCGGTTCTGGAACATGCTCTCGCCGGAGAACATGCGGCCGAACATCTTTCCGGCGCCGCCGCCGGAGGTCTGCATTTCCATGTTGGGGCTCATCCAGCTCATCGCGCCGGATTCGCAGATTACCGTTTCGCCCTCGTTCAGATGGCAGATCACGACGGGCATCGGTTCGCCCTTGATTTGATACTTCATGCTTTTTCTCCTCTCGTAATCGTTGATGGCAGGGGTTCGGGGATCATTCCGCCGGTTCTTCGGGTTCCACCGCGCGCACCAGGTTGACCGTCTCTTCGAACATGACGCCGGTGAACATCTCACCGTCCCAGGTCAGCTCCGCGTCGCCGTCGTCGCCGTGCAGGGAGAGCGTCGTGCCGTCAAATTCCCAGGTGCCGGGGAAGCTGTTGGAGCCGTCGTCGGCCACGGGGATATCCATGTCGATGATGGCTTCGAACGTGCCGTCTTCATAGAAAAAGTAGACCATGGGGATGCCGAAATAGTCCATCGTCCAGTCGCCGGTCAGGTCCACGGTTTCCGTCTGCGTTTCCGCGCACGCGCATACCAGGCCCGCCAGCAGGATCGCCGTCAGCAGGATTGCCACAAACTTGCGCATCAGAACCTCTCCTTTTCATATGTATTTGGTTGATATCGGAAGCGCTGCCCGCGCCCTCATCCCAGCGCGGCGCGGAGCACCGCGATCGTCATCGGGTCCAGCGTGGCTTCGATGCTCTGCTGCGGTCCGTCCATCGACGTGAACGTCACGCTGCCCTTTCGCCGCCGCCGATGTAGGCCTCGACATAGCTGCCATTGCCGCTGGCTTCGACGTACACGCCGGTCTCGCCCGTCACGCTGTCGGCGATGACGGTGGTTTCCCCGTCGCCGGAGGCGCTCGCCTGGATGCCGACGTCGCCGGCGTCCACATTCCCCGCGACAACCTGGGTGAAGCCGTCACGGCCGGCCCAGGCGAATACGCCGTTGTGCGTCGCGGTCACATCCCCGGCGCTCACATATGCGGAGCCGGCGACGCCCTGCGCGCCGATGCCTGTCAAGCCCTGCGCGTTGCCGGTCACGGTCACGTCCGCGGTCGAGTTCTCGCCCGCCCAGATCTGCACGCCGTTGTCGTCGCGGGAAACCGCGTCTCCGTTTACCGTGACATGCGCCTCGCTCTGTTCTTCGGCGTATACATTTACCGCTTCGCCCGGCGCCGACACGCTGCCGGTTTCGGCGTTGACCGTCGCGTGGTTGGACGTCCAGATATCGACGCCGTACCCGCTCCAGTTTTCGTGTTCGGTTTGCACCGTCACGTTGCCCGATTTGAAGGTGACGTCCGAATCTTCCCCGCTCGCCTCGATGGACGCGGCGGTGCCTTCCGACTGGATCGCGCCGGATACGGTCACGTTGGCGTCGTGGCCGTTCTCGGCCGCGATACGGACGCCGCCGGGCTTTTCCTCCGAGGACGTTATGCTTTCGAACTGTTCGGTTTTGTCTTCGTTGTCGGCGATGACGGATTCCGTCCAGGGATCGTTGACGGCCAGGCCCGCTGCCGGAACCAGCGCGCAGAGCATGGCTATCGCCACCAGCACGCTGAAGGCGCGGCGCGCACTCCCGTTCATCTTCCAAAGCCTCATCCTGCTGACCTCCTTACCTGTTCGATGGGCAAGAAAACACGAGGTGTCTTGTTGTAAACACCATGTTAACATTTTAAGGGAACGAAACGCCGAAAAACAAGGTGTTTTGTCCGAACGGTTGATTTGGATGTCTAAACGGTTGTGCGCACGGGCGTTCAGAGCCTTTATAATACAATAGAAGAAACCGGGGACGCCGGGCGATTGCGCCCAAAATGCGAACATGCTATAATGGGCGGAGAGAACGCGCAGCCATTCCCGTCCCGAACAAGGGGAATCCCATGAAAAACGCCATCGACATCGATATACAGATCGACCCGGCATGCGTCGACCCGAAGGTCATCATTCGGACGAACCGCATATCGCCGGAGATCGATGACATCGTTCACGCCATCGAAAGCAGCACGGAGAGCGCTTACCCCATGGTAAGGGCTTATGCCGGCGACACGATGGTGCTGCTCAGCCAGCGCGAAATCATCCGCGTGTACCTGGAGAGCCGGAAGCTCGTCGTTTGGACGGACCGGGGCGGCTTTGTGGCGCGGGGGACGCTGGCGGAGATGGAGGCCGTGCTGAACCGCCGCCGATTCCTGCGCATCAGCCGCAGCGAAATCATTAATCTCTACAAGGTCTCCAATTTCGATTTCAGCCTTTCGGGGACCATACAGGTAAATTTTGACGATGGCAGCGGCACCTGGGTGGCGCGGCGCTACGTGCGCGCGATCCAGGAAACGCTGGGCCTGGTGTGAAAGGAGGCGAAACCATGCGCGGTTTTTGGAAACAGACGGCGATTCGCGCGGCCATTGGTTTCGTGGCGGGCGTGCTGGTGGGACTGGGAATACTGGCCGTCAGCAGCGGCGTACAGGCGTTTTTCGCGAAGAACGGCGCGGGCCAGCTGGCGCGGTATCTGGCGATGAGCGGCCTGCTGGGCGCGATAAACGAGGGCACCACGACGATCTATTCCCTGGAGCACTGGGGCTTATTGCGGTGCACGCTGACGCACTTCGCCATCGCCATGACGACCATCTGCGCGGTCGGCTTCTCCTGCGGGTGGTTCAGCATCGGCGATCCGCTGACGCTGTGGATACTGCTCAGCGAAACGGTCGCCTATTTCATCATCTGGCTGGTCATGTACCTGCGCTGCAAGCGCGAGATCCGGCAGATCAACGAAGCCCTGAAGGGCTGGAAGAATTCGCAGGGAGACGAATAAAAAACGCCGGCCGCCGTTCCGCAAAGCGCATTGTTTACGGCGCCGGGCCGGCAGAACGCAAACCAACCCCTTCGCCACGCGGTGACGAAGGGGTTGGCTGTCTTTGGAGGGCGCCTTCGGCCATGCGAAGGCGGGAACCGGAGGCGATCGATGGAAGCTGCCCGCCGCGGGCGGCTTTTTTTACGCTTTGCCGGCGTTTTTTGCCGCCCTGCGTTTGTTTATGGCGTTCCATGCCTTTGTGAAAAGCCAGTGCGCGGGCCAGCTGATGGCGATCGTCCAGAGCAAAACGGCCACGTTGTAGACCGGAGCGGGCAGGCCCCGCAGACATCCGATCAGAATGTTCCTGGCGTAGAGATCCTGCACGCAGTACAGCTCCAGGGAAATGGTTCCGAGGAAGCCGAAGAAGCGGGCGACGAACGACAGCCCCCGGGGCAGGCGGTCGAATAACAGCGACAGGAACAGACACAGGGGAAGCGCCGTCAGGATGTTCGCGACGGGAGAGGCCAGGATTTTCAGAGAAGCCGGGACGCCGTAGAAAAAATCTACGAAGCAGGTGAACAGGCCCGCGGCAAACAGCACCGCGGCGCAGGGAAGCAGCTTTTTACAGGAAGGCAGGCGATCGCGCTTTGCGAGTTCGCCAAAGAGCACGCCGATCAGGAATACGGGAATCCTGTTCGTGAGAACCTTCAGATTGTCAAAGGCGGGGCTGGTAGCCAGCAGCGTCAGCGTCAGCCAGATGCCCAGCGCCGCCAGCGTATAGGCGATCGGCCGGCGGGATCGCCGCATGCCGGCGTAGTAAAGCGGGAACAACAGGTAATACACCGCGATGGTCTGGACGTACCACAGGAAGGAATAGGCGTTTTTGAAAATGAAGGCGTAGCCCGACAGCAGCATGGCCGCTTCCTTCGCCGTCCAGCGCTCCACGACGGCGCGGACGACGGCGACGGCCGCGTAGGGCAGGAGCAGCTTGCCGAAGCGGTTAT
>CACWVN010000141.1 GCA_902764285.1 uncultured Eubacteriales bacterium | reverse complement strand
TCTCGGCCCCGCCGCCGTGCCGCCGGACCGCCAGTCGTCGGCCAGCGTGGTATAGCCGGTGGCATAGTCGATGGCCACGCCGGGCTGGATGTTCGGGCAGAGCACCGCAAAGCACAGCGCTTCGCCGCCATCGCAGGACATGGCCTCCATCAGCACGGCGGAACAGACCAGGCTGTCGCCGTCATACAGGGGCGTCACGCGATAGAACACGTGGCCGCCCGTGCGCCGCAGGCAGGCCGCGACCAGGTCCTCCCAGGGCATCATGCCGGCGTAATTCAGCGCGTGGGTGCCGGCGATCAGGTTTTCGGCGACCGACGCGCCGCCGAAGCGATGGCCGATCAGGTGACAGCGGTTGTACACCCACCCGTCGCGTATAAAATCGTATCGCGCGTTGTGCAGCCCGACGAGCCGGATCTGCGACATATCCGGCCGGTCCTCCGAAGCCAGGTTCTCCGGCCCCAGCAGCGCGAACGCCGGCCCCGGCCGGCCCAGGCCGTCCAGCCCGCCGCAGCGGATGAAGGGCTCGCCGTCCTCCCAGCCGGAGAAATCCGGCGGATCGGACAGCTCCACCGCCCGAGCGCCGTCCTCCGGCAGGACCGCCGCTTCCGCCGCGGCCGCCGCGGCCAGCAGCAGCGCCAGCGCCAGGCCCAGCGCGCAGAGACGGCGCGCCGGGTTGGCGCGCGCGTTCAGAAATTCGTCCATAAAAACGCCTTCAGCTGCGTCGCCGCGACGTCTTCGTCCTCGCCCTCGACGGTGACCGTGACCAGGTCGCCCTGCTTCACGCCCAGTCCCATCAGCGCCAGGATGCGCCGCGCGTCGACGCTGCGCCCGTCCTTGGCAAAGGTGACGGCGGATTGATACCGGCCGACCTCTTTGACCAGCAGCCCCGCATGGCGCGCGTGCATGCCCACGGGCGCCTTGATGGTGTACATAAACGATCTCATGAATCCTCCCCCGCGGGTTTTCGTCGGGCAACCGCGCCGCCCGCGCCGGTCAATAACCGCGAACGCCGAATTTTCGTTCGTACGGCTGAACCGGTATCTCGTCGATTTCCATGCCGGTGATGTGGATATGCGGCTGGCTCTTCAGCCGGATGACCAGCTTGCGCAGCTGGGCCGCGCCGCCCTGGATCTCCATTTCGACCCGCCCGTCGGGCAGGTTGTCCACCCAGCCGGTCAGGTACAGGTCGCGGGCCAGGTAATAGGCCGTATAGCGAAAGCCGACGTGCTGCACGCGGCCCGAAAAAACGACGTGCCATCTGACCAGCGTCCCGCCGTCCATGCTCTCGCCCTCCTTCGAAAGACACATTCCGCACTTCCATGATACCAAATATCCGCCGATTCGGCAAGTGGCCCCGGCAGAACGCGAAGAGGCCGTCCCGGGCGGGGCGGTCTCTTCGCAGGCATTCCGGCGCTACTGACCCATCACCCGGCGCCGGCGGTCATGGCCGCACCCCTCGTAATATTCCTTCTTTTCCTTGTACATATAGCGTTCGGCCTGCTTCACCAGTTCCTTTGTGTCCAGTTCCGCCTTCTCCTGGAAGGACGCGCCGACGGACACGCTGAAACCCTTTTCGTTCACGACGCCGATCATCCCCCGGATTTTTTCGCGCGCATCCTTCACGGCGGTGTCCGTAAGCAGCGCCACGAATTCATCGCCGCCGATCCGGTAGGTGTTCTCGGCCCCGAAGCGGTCGATCATCGCCGCGGCCACCGTCTGCAGCATGATGTCCCCGGCCTCGTGGCCCCGGGTGTCGTTCATCTCGTGCAGGCCGTTGGCGTCCACGAACACGCAGGTCATGTTCTCCCGGCACCGTTCGGCATAGCGGTCCCGGCTGTTTTCGAAGCAGTTCCGGTTCTTCGCGCCGGTCAGAAGATCCGTCTCGCTCATGCGGCGGATCTTCTGTTTCTGCCGCAGCAGCCGGAATTTCACCCGCATCTGGAACACGGAGAGCAGCACGGCCGCGCCGCCGAAAAACAGCGTGTTCCAGAAATCCGAAAAGGCGAGGGATCTCTCCTTCAGCCCGAACGACAGCGCGCAGTACGCCGCGCCGGCAACGATGGTCAGCGCGGTCATGTAGATCGGCCGGTAGTTGAACAGCAAGGGCGCCACCAGCAAAACCGCGATCGGCGCCACGCCGGGCATGTCCGGATGCAGCATCGACACGCTGAAGGAAAAGGCGTACAGCGCGATCAGATAGCCGACCGCCAGCAGCGTGGACATCGCGGGCCGCTTCGGCAAAACCAACCGCGAATAGGCGTAGAGCAGCAGGCAGAAGCAGGCCATGGCAAAGTAGACCGGGCGGTTCTCCCCCAGCATTCCCCCGGCGGCCGTGCCCGCAAGGAAGCACAGGGCGAAAACCGGCGCGGACGCGGCGGCATAGATGCCCACATACCGGCTGTTTTCCCCGATCGCTTCCGACAGCAGCGATTCGAGCTCCCGCTTGTCAAGGCCGGCATACAGCAGCGCGGATCTGATATTCAGCATAAATCGTACTTCCTGTCGTATTTCTTCCATCCGCCGCGCGGAGCGCTTCGACGGCGTCCGCCCGTCAGTCGCTGATCAGGCACACGTTTGTATAGTGCGTCAGATAAGTCTTTCCCCCGATGGTCACCTGCACGGCGTCGGAATCGCTGTAATCCAGCCAGGAGGAAACCTTGCCCTCCACGGTTTCGCCGTTGGGCAGGCGGATGACGGCGCGGTTGAAGCGGTACTTGGTATCGATCAACCGGCGGTTGCCGTGGTTGGTCTCCCAGTACACGATGAACCCGATCAGGGCGATCACGAGAATCGCAGCCAGGACAATCAGCAGTTTCTTTCTCACGGCGTTCACCCTCCCGTACCCTTCCATATTATCAAAAAACGCCGAAAAAAACAAGCTGCCGGCGTCGTATTCGATGAATCCGCGCGCAGCGCCGCAATCCCCGGGCATCGGCCCCGGTTGACAATGAAAGCCGGAGATGATATAGTTCAAATCGCAGGTATTCACGGAAGCGCGCGGAAAGGATGTTGGATCGTGAAAAAGTTTTTAGCACTGCTCTTGATGATGATGATCCTGGCGTCCGCACAGGCGAAGGTGTTCGGCAAGCTCGAAATCGCGGGCCTGGACCAAACCTGGCGGGGTCAATACCTGCCCGGGCTGGGCACCGTGGAGCTCTACAAGGAGGGACACTGGACCGGCAACGACCCGACCATGAGAGTCTTTATCGACGACATGGACATCGATGACAGCATCCTCGCCGCCAAGGCCCTTTTAGGCACCGCCGGCAGCGACACCGATTTTACGCTGCAAGCGGGCAGTTTCACGCTGCGCGGATACCGCGAAACGGTCAATAACGTCGTGATCGACAAGCTGTTTTATTCCATCGACAGCCGGCGGACGCTGCGCTTCAACCTGATCGTGCAGAAGAAAGCCATCAAAGGGATGGAGCGGGACGATCCGGAAATCCTCGCGATCATCGAAGGCACGATCCGCGCGAACGGCTTTGATGCCGTCGAAGAAGCACCGCAGGCTGAAATCGCGCCCGAAGACCGTCACAGCCTGACCAGCGGCGGCGCGGCAGGGCTGGAAACGGCCGAGGCCGCGGGCTTTTCCGCGCCGGTTCCCGAGGGCTGGAGCGTGCAGGAATCCTACCTGGATACCCAGCTGCTGCTCATCCGGGGCGACGGCAAATACGGCGAAGCGCCGTCCGTACAGATCGTCTTCAGCGATTCCAAGGATGTGAAAACCCGCCGCGCGGAAGCCATGATGTTCAGCGACGAATACCGCGACATCGAGGTTCTGATCGACGGCGAACCCGTGCGCGCGCTGGAAACGACGATGCGGATGGCCTCCAAGCCGGTCTATTGGACCTACGCCAGCCTCTTCCTTCCGGCGGAGCCCTCCGGCTGTATCAGCATCTCCGTTTCCGTGGACTCCAGCGAGTTCGCCGGCTGCGCGCTGGAGGATCCCGATGTCCAGGCGATCATCACGGGCATCCAAAGGCCGTAAACCCGGCGGATTATGCCGGCGAACGCGGCCCTCGCCCGCACCTTCGGCGGGTTCTGTCAGGAATGCGCGCAAAGTAAAAATCGCAAAAAGGGTATTGACAAGCCTTTGAAAAAGTGTATAATAT
>CACWVN010000140.1 GCA_902764285.1 uncultured Eubacteriales bacterium | reverse complement strand
GCGTCGCGCTGTTTGACCAGTTCTCCGCGCTGCTTTTCCAGCTCTTCAATGGCCGAATCCAGCCGCGCGGCGCCTTTGTCGATGTCGCGGATCGCGCCGTCGATCCGGCCCAGTATGGCCTTTTTCTGGCGCGCCAGCTCCTTTTTGCCCTCGCTCAGCTGGGCCTGGGCGTCGTTCAGCTGGATCTCCGCGTCGGCCAGCTTCGCGTCGATATCCCGCAGGATGGCGCTGTTCAGCGCGTCGATGCGCGCCTGTTCGATGGTGATGTCGATCTTCTGCTGGATCAGACCGGAGGCGTTGGCTGAGGCCACGCCGTTCAGCGATTCGAAGGCCGGCACCAGCTCGTCTTCCACGTAATCGGAAAGCTCCAGGATATCCATGTCGTCGCGGGTGACGGACAGGATGGCCACCGGCAGCATGTCGGGGTTCAGCTTCATGGTCACGGGCGCGCCGATATCGTCGCCCCAGCCGCCGCGCAGCTGGTCCAGGCGCGACGAGATCTCGATCAGCGCCGTATCCATGTTCGCGCCGTCGTTGAACTGCATGACGACAATGGAGACATTGTCCCGGGAGGAGGAAGTGATCTTCTTGACGTCCGTCAGCGTGGCGAAGGCGGCCTCCATCGGCCGGGTCAGGCTGGATTCCACCTGCTCGGGCGTGGCGCCGATGTAGGGGGTATACACCACCACATAGGGCAGATTCATGCTGGGCAGCAGGTCGGTGGTCATGTGCTGGAAGGAAATAACGCCCAGCACGGCCACCAGTATGATGCCCACGATCACGGTATATGGTTTTTTTACGCTGATCCTGGATAGCATAACGCTGCCTCCAAGGTATAATTCTACACTTAAATTCTACTATAATATTATGAATCGAATATGAAGAAAAACGCAGGATTCCTGGAAAACGGAGGCGGGCCGCGGGATTTCGGCGCGCCAAAGGCGTTTCGTTGGCAATTTTTTACCATTACGGAGGCGAACTGCGCTTGTCGGTGGCGGCAAGCTATGCTATAATACTTGCATCCATAAAGCCCGACCGGAAAAAGGAGTGTTGGCGATGAACGATTACAACGAAATCGGCGCCCGACTGCGCGAGCTGCGGGAAGTGAGCGACTACACCATCGAGGAGCTGGCCGCCGAGCTGAACCTCAGCCCCGAGGTCTATGCCTCCTATGAGGAGGACGGCAGGGACGTGCCCATCAGCGTGATCTACGAAATCGCCTGCAAGTTCAAGGTGGATTTTACCGAGATCGTTACCGGGCAGAGCGCCAAGCTGGAGACCTACCACCTGATCCGCCGGGGCGGCGGCAAGGTGGTGAACCGCAACCCGGAATACCATTTCGAGGATCTGGCCTATCGCTACGCCAACAAGGTGATGCAGCCGCTGCTGGTGACGCTGGAGCCCACCGACGACGTGGCGAAGCTGATCAGCCACGGCGGCCAGGAATTCAACCTGGTGCTGGAGGGCACCGTCATCGTCACGCTGGGCGACAAGGAATTCACCATGGTTCCCGGCGATTCCATCTATTTTAACCCCACCATCCCTCACGGCCAGCGCTGCGGCGGCGAAGAGAAGGCGCGGTTCCTGACGGTCATCGCGGAATAACCGCGTGGAAGGGGAGAGAAGCACTTGGATTACCTGCTGAAAAAGTTCCTGCCGCAGATTGAGTTTGACAGTTACGAGGAATTCCGGGACAAGTTTACCATCAGCGTGCCGGAGGATTTCAATTTCGGCTTCGACGTCGTGGACGCCTGGGCCGAGGAAGAGCCCGAAAAGCGCGCGCTGGTGTGGGTGAACGAGGAGGACGAGGAACACGTCTTCACCTTTACCGACATCAAGCGCATGTCGAACCGGGTCGCCAATTTTCTGAAGGACCTGGGCCTTCGGAAGGGCGACGTGGCCATGATGATCCTGCGCCGCCGCTGGGAATACTGGGTGTGCGCCACGGCGCTGCACAAGCTGGGCGTGATCCTCATCCCCGCTACGCTGCAATTGACGAAAAAGGACATCGTCTATCGCGGCAACGCCGCCGAGGTGAAGGCCGTGATCTGCGTGGACGACGATTTCGTCGTCGGCCAGATGGAGGCCGCCGCGCCGGAGATCCCGTCTCTGAAGCACAGGATCCTGGTGGGAAAGCCCCGCGAGGGCTGGCTGGACCTGCACGCGGAGATGGACAAATACCCGGAGGCCTTCGCCCGCCCGACGGGCGACGGGGCCACCCGCTGGGACGACGTGATGCTGGTGTACTTCACCAGCGGCACCACGGGCATGCCCAAGCTGGTGCAGCACAACTTCGCCTATCCGCTGGGCCACATCGTCACTGCGAAATACTGGCAGCACGTGGAGGAAAACCACCTGCACATGTCCGTGTCCGATTCCGGCTGGGCCAAGTTCGGCTGGGGCAAGATCTACGGCCAGTGGATCTGCGGTGCCACGATTTTTTGCTATGACATGGTGGGCCGGTTCAACCCGAAAAACCTGCTGTCCAAGGTGGAAAAATACCGCGTGACCACCTTCTGCGTGCCGCCGACGATGTACCGGTTCATGCTGCAGGAGGACCTGTCCCAGTTCGACCTGTCATCCCTGCACCACTGCGCCACCGCCGGCGAGCCGCTGAACCCCGAGGTGGTGAAAAAATGGAAGGAACTGGTGGGCCAGCAGATCTACGAGGGCTTCGGCCAGAGCGAGGGCCCGGTGCTGATCGCCAACTTCGGCAGCGAGTGGTTCCCGCCCATCGAGGGCTCCACCGGCAAGCCGAACCCGCTGTTCGATATCCAGCTGCTGGACGCCAACGACAACGTGTGTGAGGACGGCGAGGAGGGCTCGCTGACCATCATGGACGTCAAGCACCGCCCGCCCGTCGGCCTGTTCACCGGCTATTACCGCAACCCGGAGATGACCGAAGAGAAGCTGGGCGGCATCGGTTATAATACCGGCGACGTGCTGTGGCGCGACAGCGAGGGCTATTATCGCTTCGTGGGCCGCAACGACGACGTCATCAAGTGCTCCGGCTACCGCATCGGGCCGTTTGAGGTGGAATCCGCGCTGATCGCCCACGACGCCGTGGTGGAATGCGCCATCACCGGTGCGCCGGACCCGATCCGCGGGCAGATCGTGAAGGCCACGATCGTGCTGGCCAAGGGCTGGACGCCTTCGCCCGAGCTGACCAAGGAGCTTCAGAACCACGTGAAGAAGCTGACTGCGCCATACAAGTATCCGCGCGTGATCGAGTACGTGGACGAGCTGCCCAAGACCATCGGCGGCAAGATCAAGCGCGCCCAGATCCGCAAGGCCGACGAGGCGGAATTTGCCGGGAAATGACCGCGCGGGAGGCGCCCCATGAGCCGTTTTAAAACCATTTATTGCCGAAACGACCTGGCGGATCTGATCCGCCAGGTCGGCATATTGCCGTTTTTTGACAACCGCGTGCCCGGCTGGTCGGTGGAGGAAAACATCGATCCCGGCGTCTGGTTCACCAGCGACGACGGCCCATGGGAATGGAAGGGGCCGCTGGCCTGCGAAAAGATTTGCGCGTACGGCAAGTTTATCCGCGGCAAGGCGGCCTTCGTTCGGCCCGATTGGTTCGCGGAGCTGGCCAATTACCGCCGCGGCGGCTATGTGGCCTTTGATGATATGGATGAGGCCGGGGAAGCGCCCCGCCGCGACCGGCTGCTGATGCGCTACGTGGCGGCGCATCCGGGCGAGCTGTCCAAATACGCCCGGCGGGAATCCGGCGTCGACAGGGGCTACGAGGCCGTTCTGACGCGGCTGGAGATGCAGACCTGGATCATCAACCAGGATTTCCGCTACAGCGTGGACCGGCAGGGCCGGCCCTACGGCTGGGGCAACGCCGCGCTGATCCGGCCCGAGGACTGGCTGGACGGCTTCGCGCTGCCGGATCGGACGCCGGAGGAATCCTTTGAGCGGATCGTCGCCCACCTGCGCGGGCTGATGCCGGACGTGGACGAGGCGCTGCTGCGCCGGGAGTTGAAATAGGGGAACAATGCCATAATAAAAGAAGGCCCGGGACGTGAAAACGCCCGGGCCTTTTTATGCGATGCTTTGTCAGACTTTCCCCTCCAGAGCCCGCCGGACGGCCTCCACGGTCGCTTCAAGGCCCTGACCGTCCTCATTTACCGTCAAATCGGCCCAGCGGCGGTAGAGGATCGCGCGCTCCTCGTACAGCGCTTCCAGCGTCTGTCCGTCCCTGAGCACCACGCCGCGGCCCCGG
>CACWVN010000139.1 GCA_902764285.1 uncultured Eubacteriales bacterium | reverse complement strand
CATCCTGGTCAGCGTCGTCACGGCGGTGCTGTGCGAATTCCTGTTTGACAAGCTCTGCCACAAGCCGGATACCTGGAAGGACGGCAGCGCGGCGGTCACGGGCCTTCTGCTGGCGCTGTGCCTGTCGCCCCGGGTGCCGCTGCACCTGCCGGTGCTGGGCAGCATGTTCGCCATACTGGTCGCCAAGTGCTGCTTCGGCGGCCTGGGCAAAAATTTCATCAACCCCGCGCTGGCGGGCCGCTGCTTCCTGCTGATCTCCTTCGGCAGCCTGATGTCCGCCTATCAGGTGGTGGACGGCGTGACCACCGCCACCCCGGTGGCGGAGCTGCTGCAGGGCGACGCCGTGAACGTCACGAAGATGTTCCTGGGCACCACCACCGGCGTCATCGGTTCTTCCGCGCTGGCGCTGCTGGCCGGCGGCCTGGTGCTGTGGGCGCTGGACATCATCCACGGCGAAATCTGCTTCTCCGTGCTGGCCATGTTCACGCTGGTGATCGGCCTGTTCGGCGGTCAGGGCTTTGACCCGAAATTCCTGCTGGCGCACATCAGCGGCGGCGGCGTGGTGATGGCCGCGTTCTTCATGGCCACCGACTACGTCACCTCCCCGGCCACCCCGCTGGGCCAGATGGTGTACGGCGTGCTGATCGGCCTGCTGGGCGGCATCTTCCGCCTGTTCAGCGGCACCGCCGATTCCTTCAGCTACTGCGTGATCACCGGCAACCTGTTCGTGCCGCTGATCGACGAGTACATCATCGCCAAGCCCTTCGCCTACCGCAAGCTGGCCATGGCCCGGCAGCACAGCGCCGCCGGCGACCCCTGGTACAAGCGCATCCCGCGGCCCGTCATCGTGCTGACGTGCATCGCGCTAATCGCCGGCCTGGCGCTCAGCGGCGTCTACGCCATGACGAAGGATACCATCGCCGACCAGAAGCGCGCCGAGCAGGCCGCCTCCTACAAGGTGGTCCTGCCCGATGCCGAGAGCTTCGAGGTGGACGCGGACATCGACAAGGCCATCGCCGACCTGAACGGCCAGGTCTACGGCGCCGACTTCGGCCGCGCCACCATCAACGAGGCGTATGTGGGCGTGGACGCCGCGGGCAACCCCGTGGGCTACGCCATCAGCGTCACCTCCGCCGACGGCTTTGACGGCAACGTCACGCTGGCGCTGGGCGTGGACACCGAAGGCACCGTGAACGGCATCTCCTTTACCGAACTGCACGAGACGCCCGGCATGGGCATGCGCGTGGACGAGGACGAATTCAAAGCCCAGTTCGCCGGCAAATCCGTGACGAAGTTCACGCTGAACAAGGCCGGCGGATCCACCGCCGACGATGAGATCGATTCTGTCTCCGGCGCGTCCACCACTTCCGGCGCAGTCGTCAACGCCGTCAACGCCGGGCTCGATTTCTTCCACTCCGTGGTGAAGGGAGGAAACTGACGTGAAAAAGTATCTTGAGCGGCTCTATAACGGCATCGTCAAGGAAAACCCCACGCTGATCCTGCTGCTGGGCATGTGCCCCACGCTGGCGGTGTCCACCCGGGCGATGAACGGCATCGGCATGGGCCTTTCCACCACCGCGGTGCTGATCTGCTCCAACCTGGTGATCTCGCTGCTGCGCAAGACGATCCCCGATGAGGTGCGCCTGCCCGCGTACATCGTGATCGTGGCATCGCTGGTGACGGTGACCGAGCTGTTGATCGAGGCCTACCTGCCCGCGCTGTACAAGGAACTGGGCATCTACATCCCGCTGATCGTGGTTAACTGCATCATCCTGGGCCGCGCCGAGGCTTACGCCAACAAGCACACGCCGGTGCTGTCGGTGATGGACGGCCTGGGCATGGGCATCGGCTTCACGCTGGCGCTGACCGTGGCCGGCGCGATCCGCGAGATCCTGGGCAACGGCACCGTGTTCGGCGCGCAGCTGCTGCCCAAGGGCGTCGACCCCATCGGCATCTTCGTACAGCCTCCGGGAGCGTTCCTGGTCATCGCGTTCATCATCGCGGTGATGAACGCCCTGGGCATCAAGACGCGCCAGCGCAACCTGGTGGAGGACGGCTGCGACGGCCGGTGCGCATCCTGCACGGCGGTCTGTGACAAGGTGAAGGGAGGCGACGCGAAGTGAAGAGCCTGATCCTGATTATCGTCAGCAGCGCGCTGATCAACAACGTCGTTCTGAACCAGTTCCTGGGCATCTGCTCCTTCCTGGGCGTCTCCAAACAGATGAAGGCCTCCGCCAGCCTGGGCGGCGCGGTGATCTTCGTCATCACCATCGCCTCCGCCGTGGCCAGCCTGCTGTACAATTTCGTGCTGGCGCCGCTGGGCATGGATTTCATGAAGACCATCGTGTTCATACTGGTCATCGCCGCGCTGGTTCAGATCGTGGAGATGTTCCTGAAGAAGAAATCCCCCGGCGTGTACAAGGCGCTGGGCATCTACCTGCCGCTGATCACCACCAACTGCGCCGTGCTGGGCGTGGCGCTGACCAACGTGCAGAACGGCTATAATTTCATCGAAAGCGTACTTTCCGGCTTCGGCACGGCCGTCGGCTTCACGCTGGCCATCGTGCTGCTGGCCAGCATCCGCACCCGCATCAACGAAGAAGACATTCCCGCGCCCCTGCGCGGCGCCCCGATCGTGCTGATCTCCGCAGCGCTGATGTCCATCGCATTCATGGGCTTCGGCGGCTTGTCGTTCTGAGGGAGGGACGTATGCAGATAATCATCATAACAACGGTGGTCATCGCCGTCATCGGCGCCGTCGTCGGCGCCGGGCTGGTCGCCACCGGCAAGAAATTCCATGTGGAAGTGGACGAGCGCGAGGTCGCCGTCCGCGAAGCGCTGCCCGGCAACAACTGCGGCGCCTGCGGCTACGCGGGCTGCGACGCGCTGGCCGCGGCCATCGCCCAGGGCAAGGCCCCGGTAAACGCCTGCCCGGTGGGCGGCGCGAAGGTGGCCGAGGCGATCGGCGGCATCATGGGCCAGACCGCCGGAGCCGTGCAGCCGAAGGTGGCGTTCGTCCGGTGCAAGGGCACCTGCGACGTCACCCGCAACCAGGGCAATTATACCGGCATCCAGGATTGCCGCAGCGCCGTGCTGTCCGGGATCAACGTGACGGAATGCGGCTACGGCTGTCTGGGGCTCGGCTCCTGCGTGACGGTCTGCCCCGAAAACGCGATCCGCGTGGTCAACGGCGTGGCCTTCGTGAACCGAAGCAAGTGCATCGGCTGCGGCCTGTGCGTAAAGGCTTGCCCCCGCGGGCTGATCGAACTGGTGCCCGCCACCCAGCACGTGGTCGTGCAGTGTTCGAACCGCGACCGCGGCCCCGCGGTGAAGAAGGTCTGCTCCGCCGGCTGCATCGGCTGCATGATCTGCACCAAGCAGTGTGAATCCGACGCCATCCACGTCAACGCCAACCTGGCGCAGATCGATTACGCCAACTGCACCCAGTGCGGCAAGTGCGTCGATAAGTGCCCCGTCAAGGTCATCACCCCGCCGCTGGGCCGATAACCGCCCGACGGACAAGAGAGAAGGGATGATATCAATGGAGAAGAAGACGATTGTCAAGCTGTCCGTCGCGGCCGTCATACTGATCGCCGCCATCGTGTTCGGCAGCGGTTTGACCAACGGCGGCGACATAACCTATCAGCTGCCCGGCCCCTATACCGCTGAAAGCACCAACAATTTCAGCACCGTGAACGTCGCGGCCACCGTGAAGGACGGGAAGATCACCGAGTGCACGATCACGTCCTCCGGCGACAGCGACCTGTTGACCGACGCGACCCGCGCCGAGTGGGCCCAGTCCATCGTGGACAACCAGACCGCCGAGAATGACGTCATCTCCGGCGCGACGCTGGTCTATTCCGCCGCGTCCGTCCAGGAAGCCACGAACGACATCCTGGTCCAGGCCGGTTTGAAGGAGCCGGGCGAAGCGCCGGCAGAAGCCGAACCCGCCGAACCGGCGCCCGCGGAAGTCGAGGCGGAACCGGCACAGACCGAGGCCGAGCCCGCCGAGGCCGAACCCGCGGAAGCGGCGGCGTACCAAGACGGCACGTATACCGTTCAGAAGGACACCGGTTTCAGCACCGTGACCGTGGAGATCACCGTAGAGGGCGGCAAGGTCGCCAAGGCCACCGTCACCTCCGAGGGCGCCAACGACCTGCTGACCGACGACCAGCGCAGCGGCTGGGCCGACCAGATCGTGGCGAAGCAGTCCGTGGACGCCATCTCCGGCGTCACGGTCTCCTCCACCGCGGTCCAGGAAGCCGTCGCCGAGCTG
>CACWVN010000138.1 GCA_902764285.1 uncultured Eubacteriales bacterium | reverse complement strand
CCCCGACGGCCGCAAGCTGACCGAGGTTCGCCCGATCTGGTGCGAGGTCGGCGTGCTGCCCCGTCCCCACGGCTCCGGCGTGTTCACCCGCGGCCAGACTCAGGTGATGACCGTGGCCACCCTGGCCCCCGTGTCCGAGCAGCAGATCATCGACGGCATCGGCACCGAGGACCACAAGCGCTATATGCATCACTACAACTTCCCGGGCTATTCCACCGGCGAAGCCAAGCCCAGCCGCAGCCCCGGCCGCCGCGAGATCGGCCACGGCGCTCTGGCGGAGCGCGCGCTGCTGCCCATGATCCCCCCGGTGGAGGAGTTCCCGTACTGCCTGCGCCTGGTCTCCGAGGTCATGTCCTCCAACGGCTCCACGTCCCAGGCTTCCGTCTGCGGCAGCACCCTGGCGCTGATGGACGCGGGCGTGCCGATCAAGCGCCCCGTGGCCGGCGTGGCCATGGGCCTGATCAAGGACGTTGAGAACACCGGCAAGGTGGCCGTGCTGACCGACATCCAGGGCCTGGAGGATTTCCTGGGCGATATGGATTTCAAGGTGGCCGGCACCGCGCAGGGCATCACCGCCATCCAGATGGACATCAAGATCAAGGGCATTGACGAGGCCATCCTGCGCCAGGCGCTGGCCCAGGCCTATGACGGCCGCATGCACATCCTGGGCAAGATGCTCGAGGTGCTGCCCGCGCCCCGCGAGCAGCTGTCCAAGTACGCGCCCAAGATCGTCCACTTCTTCATCAACCCCGAGAAGATCGGCGAGGTCGTCGGCCCGCGCGGCAAGACGATCAACAAGATCATCGAGGAGACCGGCGTCAAGATCGACATCGAGGACGACGGCAGCGTGTTCATCGCCACCGAGAACGCCGAGGCCGCCAAGAAGGCGCGTCAGATCATCGAAGGCATCGCCAAGGATCTGCAGGTGGGCGACGTGTTCACCGGCAAGGTCGTGCGCATCATGTCCTTCGGCGCGTTCGTGGAGTACGCGCCCGGCAAGGACGGCATGATCCACATCTCCAAGCTGTCCAACGAGCGCGTGGACAAGGTGGAAGACGTCGTGAACATCGGCGACGAGCTGGAGGTCCGCGTGGGCGAGATCGACGCCCAGGGCCGCGTGAACCTGGTCCGCAACGACATCGTGTACGACGACGATTCCATGCCCGTGCGCCGTCCGCCGCGCCGCGACGGCGACCGCGGCAGCCGCTTCGGCGACCGCGACCGCAGGCCGCGCCGCAGGGATTAAGCGGGCGGCGCCCGCCGGCAATCGCTGCCGCGCATCCAAATCCGGGATTTTGCGCCACTGATTCAAGCGCAAAATCCCGGTGTTTCTACATGGGAGTTGATGCTGATGAATCCGATTACCACCAAACCGTTCCAGCTGCTGACGGACGTCAACCGGATCTGGGATTTCATGGTGGATATCTACGATCCGGACCGATCGAACGGCGTCGGCGCGCCGTTCTTCGAGTACGCGCTGACTTCCAGCTGGCTGGATAAAAACTACCTGTACATGAACCGGATGTGGCTGGACGGCGAGAAGATCGTCGCCTTTGCGTTTTACGAGGAGCCCTGCACCGACGTGTACGTCAGCCTGCGCCCGGGCTATGAATTCCTCGCGGACGAAATCGTCGAATACGGCGAGACGCAGATGCCCCGCTTCGGCGGCGAAAAGGCGTTCGTGCTGGCCTCCGGCCAGGCGGCGCTGATCGACGCGGTGAAGCGGCGGGGCGGGTACGCCCTGGAATGCGAGGACGTGGAATACGATTTCGACTTCGCCGCCCGCGACCTGAACCGCCTGCTGCCCGAGGGCTTTCACTTCGTGGGTCCGGGGGATTGCGACCCGGTGAAGCTGACGCGCTGCTTCTGGAAGGGCTTCGGTCACGCCGAGCGCGCGCCGTTCGAGAACTGGACGGACCGCGTCGAGGGCCCGGAATGGAACGCGCAGCGGTCCTATTACGGCGTGCTGGGCGAATGCGTGGCGCCGCCGCCCCATTCCACCTACGAACACAACGTGACGATCGCCGACGCGGCGGGGGAATACGCCTGCTTCTCGGGCATGTGGTGGGTCGCGGAAAACCGCCTGGCCTACATGGAACCGCTGTGCACGATCCCGGAATACCGCCGGCTGGGCCTGGCGGAGGCCGCGCTGTCCGAGCACGTGCGCCGGCTGCGGCCGCTGGGCGCGCGCGTCATGACCGGCGGCGGCGATCCGTTCTACCGGAAGATCGGTTTTGACCGGGTCGTCCGCTGGCAGCACTGGAAGAAGACGAAGTGACGCCCTGAAGGCGAATCGCATAAGGAGGCGGCTATGGCGCAGAATATGACCGTCGACTGCGGCGGCGGGTTGATCAACATCCGCGTCGGCGCGATCATCCTGAAAGGCGGCCGGTTCCTGATGGCCGGCAACGAGCGCGACGACTACCTGTATTCCGTCGGCGGGCGGCTGCAGTTCGGCGAGACCGCCGCGGAGGCCGTCGTGCGCGAGGTGGAGGAGGAGACCGGCCGGCGGCTGGAGATCGACCGGCTGGGCTTTGTCCACGAAAACTATTTCTACGGCGACGTGCCCGGCGTGAACGACGGCAAGCTGGTCTACGAGGTTTCGTTCTATTTCTACATGAAGGTGCCGGAGGATTTTGAGCCGGTGGGCGAGAGCGCCACCGACGACGGGAACGTGCGCGAGACGATGTGCTGGGTGTCGCCCGACGACCCGCGCATGATCTACCCGGCGTTCTACCGGACGGAGCTTCTGCACCCGACAGACGCGGTGAAGCACTTCGTGACGGACGAGCGCGAACAATGATGCAAGGAGTTCAAACCATATGACATTCGACCAAATCACCCTGCCCAACGGGCTGCGGATCATCGGCGAGCGGATCGATCACTTCCGCTCGGTTTCGGTGGGGCTGTGGCTGGGCGCGGGATCGCAGTATGAGACGGAAAAGGAGGCTGGCGTCAGCCACTTCCTGGAGCACGCGGTGTTCAAGGGCACCGCGAAGCGCACCGCGCGGCAGATCGCCGAGGAGATGGACGCCGTGGGCGGCCAGCTGAACGCCTTCACCGCCAAGGAGTGCACCTGTTTTTACGCCAAGGTGGTGGACGAGCACCTGCCGCTGGCGATGGACGTGGTCGCCGACATGGTCACCGCGCCGGCCTTTGACGCCGCCGAGATGAAGAAGGAAAAGGGCGTGGTGCTGGAGGAGATCGCCATGGCCGAGGATACGCCCGAGGACCTGGTGCACGAGTTGCTGATGCTGGCCCATTACGGCGACCAGCCGGTGGCGCGGCCGATCCTGGGCACCTGCGAGAGCGTTTCCGCTGCGACGCCCGCCGGCCTGAAGCGCTATTGGAAGCGCATGTACCGGCCGCAGAACGCCGTGCTGGCCATCGCCGGCAACTATGAATGGCAGGCGGTGCTGGACCTGGCCGGGACGCTGCTGGGCGGATGGCCGGCCGAAGGGCTGAAAAAGCGCGACTGTGCGACGGCGCCGGCGAAGCCTTCGATACTGACGCGGGAGAAGGACATCGAGCAGGCGCACATCTGCCTGGGCTATCCGGCGCTGCCGATGAACGACGACCGCAACTACGAGCTGGCCGTGTTCAACAGCGTGTTCGGCGGGGCGATGTCCTCCCGGCTGTACAGCTATCCCAACGCCTACACCGATTCCGGCATGCTGTCGGTCTACGCGGCCACCAACCCGGAGACCGCTCCGGCGGTGTATGGCATGATTCTGGAGGAGGCGAAGGCCATCGCCGGTTCCGGCATGACCCGGGAGGAGTTTTCCATGGCCCGGGAGCAGATGAAGGCCGGGTATATCCTGGGGCTGGAATCCACGTCCGCGCGGATGCAGTCCGCCGGGCGGCGGCTGCTGCTGCTCAACACCACCCGCACCGAGAGCGAGACCATCGACCGCATCAACGCCATCCGGTACGACGATGTGAACGACCTGATGCGCGCCACGCTCACCGCGCCGCATTCCGTCGCGCTGGTGGGGAAGAACGCGGCGGAGGTGGCGGGAAAATTCTGATTTGCCGGGCGAATCTTCGCATCATGCCGTCCCGGCTGTCTCCGCCCTCATTCCGCACGCCGCCGCGCGCCCCATCATAGTATAGCCCAGGGAGGCGATCCTATGGCGCGATACTGCGGGTACAAGAGGAGCGGCGGCGGATTGAAGCTGGCGGGCATACTGCTGATGCTGATCGGCGCGCTGATGTTTTTGATCTTCGTTCCCCGCTGGGTGTGGACGTCGGCGCTGGGCGTGGTATTTATCAGCGTGGGTTTTCTGCTGTGGCGGTTTTCAGATTGAAAATGGGCGCAAAAACACCGGCCTTCCCGCTTTCCCCGTGATGTGTGTTTCGGGGCAGCCGGGACAGACCGGTTTTTGCGAAGAAGAGCTTCTTCGATATAGGTGAAGTGCGATTACAGGGCGCGCTCGACCTTCTTGCTGCGCAGGCAGCGGGTGCACACGGACATGCGCGTCGGAACGCCATTGACCAGGATGCGAACCTTCTGCGTGTTCGGAGCCCAGGTACGGCGGGTCTTGCGGTTGGAATGGCTGACGTTGTTGCCGTACACCACGCCCTTGCCGCAGATTTCACAGAACTTTCCCATATTCTATTACACCTCCTTCAAGGATATGTCCACATCAAAACATTAGAATTATAGCACCTCTTTCGCCAAAAGGCAATAGCTGGCCGTGTAAAAAGTCTGGAATTTGCGGTCCAAAACCCCGGAATTGTAAAAAAAGCAGATTATCTGCGGTTCGCGGGCGGCTTTTGCTTGCATATTTGCGTAAAAAAAGCTATACTGTTAATGGAGAGTTGTTTGCGTTCGAATCTTCCCCACGGGGCGGCGCCCGGTTTGCCCGGGCAGCGGCCGGAAAAAGGAGGCAGTTTTATGGATTGCAAGTTCAATACCGATCTGGGCCTTGTCACCGTCAACGATGATGTCATCGTGCGCGTCGCGGGCTACGCGGCGCTGGATTGCTACGGCATCGTGGGCATGGCCTCCAAACGCGGCACGGACGGCCTGGTGCAGCTGATGGGCCGTGAAAACCTGGGCCGCGGCGTAAAGGTGCGCGCCTCGGGCGACAAGGTGGATATCGATCTGTTCATCATCGTGGAATACGGCATTTCGATCAGCGCCGTCGCGGCGGCGATCATCGAAACCGTGAAATACAAAGTAGAGCATCTCACCGGCATCCCGGTGGGCCGCGTGAACGTGTGCGTGGAGGATATCCGCGTCTGATTTCCGCGGGCCGGCGGGCTGCCGGAAGGCGGGAGAACCGGCTATCTCATAGGAGGCTTAACATGGCAGGCAAGAGAATAGACGGCATGCTACTGAAGGAGATGTTCACCTCCGGAGCGGCGCTGTTGAACAACAATCGGGACAGCGTGGACGCGCTGAACGTGTTCCCCGTGCCGGACGGCGATACGGGCACGAATATGTCGCAAACCATCGCATCGGCCATCAAGGAGATCAACGCCAAGCCCTATTCCAGCGTGGCGGACGTGGCCAACGCCGCGGCGCGCGGCGCGCTGAAGGGCGCGCGGGGCAATTCCGGCGTCATCCTCAGCCAGATCCTGCGCGGGTTCGCCAAGGCGCTGGTGGGCCATGAGGAAATCGACGGCCCGCTGCTGGCCCAGGCGCTGCGCCAGGGCGCGAACACGGCCTACAAGGCCGTTATGAAGCCCAAGGAAGGCACGATCCTCACGGTCGCCCGCGTCATCGCCGAGGAGGCCGAGGAGGCCCGGGACAAGCAGGGCGACGTGGTGGAGTTGTTCAAGCTGGTGCTCTCCACGGGCGACGCGATTTTGAAGCGCACGCCGGAGATGCTGCCGGTATTGAAGCAGGCCGGCGTGGTGGACAGCGGCGGCATGGGTCTGATGGTCGTCTTCCGCGGCATGTACGCGGCGCTGACCGGCGAACCCGTGGACGCCATCTCCGCGGTGGGCCAGGACGGCGTTCCCATGCCGGGCGAATTTGTGGACGATCACGAATCGCTGGATGAGATCACCTTCGGCTACTGCACCGAATTCATCGTCAGCCATCCCCGGGAGGATCTGAAGGACGCCGAGGTCGTCCGGCTGCGCAGGCGGCTGGAGCGCATCGGCGACTGCGTGCTGGTCATCTCCGATATGAACGTGGTGAAGGTGCACGTGCACACCAACGAGCCGGGCAAGGCGCTGCAGTACGCGCTGGAGCTGGGCGAGCTGGATTCCATCAAGATCGACAACATGATGGAAGAGCGGCGCGAGCGCGAGGCCAAAATGGCCGAGCAGGCCGCTGCGCAGGCCGCCGAGGAGAAGGAATACGGCATCGTGGCCGTGGCGCTGGGCGAGGGCCTGACGGAGATCTTCCGCAACCTGAACGTGGACCAGGTGGTGGACGGCGGGCAGACCATGAACCCCAGCATCCAGGATCTGGCCGAGGCGGCGGACGCCACCCACGCCAGGAACGTCATCATCCTGCCCAACAACACCAATATCATCCTGGCGGCGCAGCAGGCGAAGGCGCTGACGAAGCGCAAGGTGATCGTGCTGCCCACCAAGTCGGTGCCCATGGGCATTTCCGCGGCGCTGGCCTTTGATCCCGCCGTGTCGCCGGAGGAGAACGAAGCCGCCATGAAGGAGGCCGCCGAACAGGTGCACACCGCGTCGATCACCTACGCCGTGCGAGATACCAACTACGACGGCCAGGAGATCCATTCCGGCGATATCATGGCCATGGTGGACAACAAGCTGTCGCTGCTGGGCAGCGATGTGGCCCAGGTGGCCGCGGATATCACCGATACCATGGTGAACGAGGATTCTGCCCTGATCACCATCTACTACGGCAGCGATATCGCCGAGGCGGACGCCCAGGCGCTGTGCGACGCCCTGGCGGAGAAATACCCTGACTGCGACGTGGAGCTGCAGAACGGCGGCCAGCCGCTGTACTACTACCTGATCGCCGTGGAATAACGGGCGTAAAACGAGGATCGTGAGGGGCGACGCATGTCGCCCCTCGTTGACATTCCCGACATTTTATCGAGGAGCGGCCATGAACAATCCCTTTCCGGTTCGGATCATCCCCTACGACGACCGGTACCGCGACGATATGATTTTCGTTGTGCTGGCCGCGAAGGACGCGCTGGGGCGCGCGCCGCGGCTGAACCCGGACCTTCTGGACGTGCGCGCGAATTACCTGGACCGGGGCGACGGGTTCTTCCTGGCCATCGACGAAGGGGATCGCGTGGCCGGCTGCGTCGGCTACAGCCGCGTCGACGGTACCGGCGAGGCGTTCGTCCACCGGCTGTTCGTCAAGCCCGCGCTGAAGCGTCGGGGCATCGGCTCCGCGCTGCTGGCGGCCGTCGAAGCCGCCATGCGCGCCGCGGGCGTCCGCGTGTCCCGCGTCCACCTGGGCGAGCCCCGGGAACAGTGGTTCGAATCCTACGCCTTCTACCCGAAGCACGGGTACGAGGCGTATGCACCGCGATACATGAAGAAGGAACTCTGACGAGCTGCGGGGTAAGCCATGGATATTTCTCTTTCGCAAATCAGGGGCATCGGCCCGGCGCGGCTGAAGGCCTTCGAGGCGGCGGGCATCCGCACGGTGCGGGAGCTGGTCATGTTCCTGCCGAAGGAATACCGCGACCTGACGCAGGTTGTGCCGCTGGCGGCACTGGCGCCCGGCGAGGCCGCGGCGGTGCGCGTGCGCGTGGCTGGCGAGCCGGTGGAGCGCCGCGCCCGTCGGCTGTTGATCACCCGCGTCTACGTGACCGACGACAGCGACACCGTCCCCGTGGTCTGGTACAACCAGCCCTGGCTGAAAAAGCAGCTTACGCCGGGCCGGGAGCTGCTTTTGTACGGCAAGGCGGAGCACAAGCAGGGCTGTCTTTCGCTGGTCAGCCCGACCATCGAACCGGCGCAGGGGCTGATCCCGGTCTACCGCAGCGTCGCGGGCGTTCCCCCGAAGGCGCTGCGCCAGAGCGTGGAGGCGGCGCTGAAGCTGTGCGAGGGCCAGTGGCCGGA
>CACWVN010000137.1 GCA_902764285.1 uncultured Eubacteriales bacterium | reverse complement strand
CAGCGTTATAATGACGCCACAAACCACATCGGGAGGCGTTCTTCATGGATCAGAAATCCCTGTCCAAATGGCTGAAATGGATCATACTGGGCATTGCGGCCTGCGGCCTTGTCTTCTATTGCCGGATCCTGCCCGAACTGGGGCATTCGATCATCGCCCGCTATCCGGAGTTCTCCGGCTGGTATTGGCCGTGGCTGGCGTTTCTGTGGCTGACGGCCGTGCCCTGCTATGCGGTGCTGGCGCTGGGCTGGAGGATCGCCGTCAGCGTCGGCGAGGATCGATCGTTCACCGCGGACAACGCCCGCCGGCTGGCGCGCATCGCATTGCTGGCGGCGGGGGACACGGCGTTCTTCCTGGCCGGCAACATCCTCTTCCTGCTGCTGGGCATGAACCACCCGGGCGTCGTGCTGGGGTCGCTGCTGGTGGCGTTTGCGGGCGTGGCCGTGGCGGTGGCCGCGGCGTGCCTGTCGCACCTGGTAGGCAAGGCGGCGTCGCTGCAGGAACAGAGCGACCTGACGATATAGGAGGCGCGGCATGGAAGGCGAGATCATCTTCAACATCGACGTCATGCTGGCCAGGCGCAAGATGAGCGTCACCGAGCTGGCCGAGCGCGTGGGCATCACGCTGACGAACATGTCCATCCTCAAGACCGGCAAGGCGAAGGCCGTGAAGGTCTCCACGCTGGCGAAGCTGTGCGAGGCGCTGGACTGCCAGCCGGGCGACCTGCTGGAGTACCGAAAGGCCGGCGCGTGAGGCTGCCGGATCCGATTTCTAACTGCCTGCGATGGGAGGGACGATACCGATGAACCGGGAACAGCGCCTGACGGCGTCCATATCCCGAAAAGCCACGATCGTCGCCTGCTGGCTGGTCGCGCCGTTCAACCTCGTGTTCGCGGCCGTCGGCGCGATCCCGGGCGTGGACTACGTGCTGGAAAACAAAGGCCTTTGGCTCGTCTGCATGGCGGCGCTGCTGGACGCGGCGCTGTGGGCGAACCGGCGGGAAGGGCCGCGCGGCGCGCACTGGACGCTGCTGCTTCCCGTGCTCGCTGCGGCGGTATTGAAGCTGTTCCTGCCCGCCAGGGACATGGGCGCCTGGCAGCGCGGCCTGTCGCTGGTCGTGCTGATCCTGGGCGGCGTGCTGTTTGCCCGGGCGCGGACGGGCAGAAAGATCAAAGCGGCGGCGGGCGTACTGTCCGTCTTGATGCTGCTGCCAGCAATCCTGATGCTGCTGGCCGGCGCGATGTTCGGCAACGACGGCATCACCGTCCGCCGCTTCGACGATCCCGACGGGTATTACGAGGCGGAGGTATGGATCGCCGACGCGGGCGCGCTGGGCGGGGAAACGGCGATCTCGGTTTACGCGCCTGTGCCGTTGCCATTCGGCACGCTGCGGCTGATCCGCGGCGAAGCCAATCTGGACTGGACCGACCCGGACGATCTGGAAGTGGAATGGGCGGGCGGAAATACGATCACCATCAACGGCGAACGGATCGAACTGACCGATCCGACGGATCGGGGATGAGAGTAAAGCGAAGCGGTCCAAAAGGCTTCGCCGAGAATAATAAAACACACTTGTTTCCAATGGGGAATCCGTGATCGCACATGCGCAGGGGCGCCGATGCGGCGACTGCCCAAGAATGAAAACTGCCGTAATACGAAGTATCCAAGCGCCCTGCCGCGTCAAACCGGCAGGGCGCTTTACGATAGAAATCACATGAACTTGTCGATGGCCTGGCACAGGTCGTCGATGGTCGCCTGGTCGCCTTCGCGGGCGGCCTCGACGATGCAGTGCTTCAGATGATCCTGCAAGATCAGCTTGCCGGTGTTATCGATGGCGGAGCGCACCGCGGCGATCTGCACCAGCACCTCGGCGCAGTCGCGACCGTCCTCCACCATGCTGCGCACGCGCTGCAGGTGCCCGATGGCCCTGGACAGCCGGTTCAGTACGGCGCGGGTGTTTTCATGGCTGTGGGCATGCCCGTGATGCGCGTGCGCGATGCCGTGGGCGTGCATGTATTCGTGGTCGTGGATCTCCTGAATCTCGTCATGCGCGTGCTTGTCGGACATTTCTCGTTCACCTCTTTGATCTATTTTAGCGGATTTTTGGGCTTCGCGCAATCCCATGGCGCCTCGAAAATGAAAAAAATGCTCAAAGATTGCTGTTTTTACCCGGCTCGGATCGATTAATCCATAATCTTAGCATTTGTAGCGTTGACGGACGAAAACGCCGGTGCTATAGTGAAATCACTTTCCGCCATCCCGGGAGCCCGGGATACGGCGGGCGGCTTTCGACGAACGACGGCGCATTGAAGGAGGAATCGCATTATGCTTGATCCGACCATCTACAAGGACTGGCAGATCGCCGAGGAAGCGGAAAAAACGCTGCCTCCGGTGGAGTATTTCCGTGAAAAGCTGGGCCTGCTGCCCGAGGAGATCATTCCCCACGGCAAGACCCCGAAGCTGGATTTCATCCGCATCATGAACCGCTTGCAGGACAAGCCCGACGGCAAGTTCATCGAAGTGACCGCCATCACGCCCACGCCCCTGGGCGAGGGCAAATCCACCGTGTCGCTGGGATTGATCGAGGGCCTGGCTGCGATCGGCAAGAACGTGGGCGGCGCCCTGCGCCAGCCCTCCGGCGGCCCTACCATGAACGTCAAGGGCACCGCCGCCGGCGGCGGCAACGCGCTTCTGATGCCGATGACGGAGTTTTCGCTGGGGCTGACCGGCGACATCAACGACATCATGAACGCCCACAACCTGGCCATGGTGGCGCTGAACGCCCGCATGCAGCACGAGCGCAACTACAACGACGAGGAAATGGCCAAGCACAACATGGGCCCGCGCCTGGACATCGACCCCAAGCGCGTGGAGATGGGCTGGGTGCTGGATTTCTGCGCCCAGGGCCTGCGTAACATCGTCATGGGCATCGGCGGCAACAAGGACGGCTATCTGATGGAGAGCAAGTTTGGCATCGCCGTGGGCTCCGAGCTGATGGCGATCCTGGCCGTGGCCAAGGATCTGAAGGATCTTCGCGAGCGCATCGGCAAGATCGTGGTGGCCTACAGCCGCTCCGGCCAGCCCGTTACCACCGAGGATCTGGGCGTGGCCGGCGCCATGACCGCCTGGATGCGCAACACCATCAACCCCACGCTGTGCTATACCGTGGAACACCAGCCCGTGCTGGTCCACGCCGGCCCGTTCGCCAACATCGCCATCGGCCAGAGCTCCGTCATCGCCGACCGGCTGGCGCTGAAGCTGTTCGACTATCACGTCACGGAATCCGGCTTCGCCGCGGACATCGGATTTGAAAAGTTCTGGAACGTCAAGACGCGCCTTTCCGGGCTGACGCCGAACGTGTCGGTGGTTGTCTGCACCGTGCGCGCGCTGAAGATGCACGGCGGCGGAGCGAAGGTGTCTCCCGGCCGCCCGCTGCCCGAAGAATATACGCAGGAGAACCTGGAGCTGGTGGAAAAGGGCTGTGAAAACCTGTTCCACCACGTGAACACCGTGCGGAAATCCGGCATCGTGCCCGTGGTATGCATCAACCGGTTCCACACCGATACCGAAAGTGAGATCCAGCTGATCCGCCGGCTGTGCGCCGATCGCGGCATCCGATGCGCGGCGTCCAACCACTGGCGCTACGGCGGCGAAGGCGCGCGGGAGCTGGCCGAGGTCGTGGCCGACGCCTGCGAGCAGAAGCCGGAGATCAAGTTTCTGTACGATCTGGACATGCCGCTGACGGAGCGCGTAGAGCGCATCGCGAAAGAGGTCTACGGCGCGGACGGCGTCGACTGGGCGCCGCTGGCCGTGGAGAAGGCAAAGCGCTTCGAAAACGATCCGAAGTACGCCGATTACTGCACCATGATGGTCAAGACCCACCTGTCGCTGACCCACGATCCCGCGCTCAAGGGCGTGCCGAAGGGCTGGCGGCTGCCGATCCGCGACATTCTGGAATACGGCGGCGCGAAGTTCCTGTGCCCGATGGCCGGCACCATCTCCATGATGCCCGGCACGGCGTCCGACCCGGCCTATCGCCGCGTGGACGTGGACGTGGACACTGGCAAGGTGACGGGGCTGTTCTGATCGATATTCCGCCATGGAGGACAGAAATATGGCCGAGGACTACACGCTGCGCTCCTGCCGCGATTTCGTCGACGCGCTGGCGTCCGCCGCGCCCGTTCCGGGCGGCGGCGGCGCGGCGGCGCTGGTGGGCGCAGTCGGCGCGGCGCTGGGTAACATGGTCGGTTCGCTGACCGTCGGCAAGGCGAAATACGCCGACGTCGAGGAAGAGATGCTGGAGCTCAAGGTCGCGTGCGACGCGCTGCAAACCGCGCTGATGGACCAGGTGGCGGCGGACGCCGAGTGCTTCGGGCCGCTGGCCCGGGCCTACGGCATCCCGAAGGACGATCCGGACCGCGATCGCGCGCTGGAGGAGGCTTCGCAGGCCGCCTGTGCCGCGCCGATGCGGATCATGGAGCTGTGCTGCCGCGCCATCGAGGCCATCCGGGTGTTCGCCGAAAAGGGCTCCCGGCTGGCGGTCTCCGACGCGGGCTGCGGCGCGGCCTGCTGCAAGGCGGCGCTGCTGAGCGCGTCGCTGAACGTGTTTATCAACACAAAGGGCATGAAGGACCGCGCGGCCGCGGAGGCATTGAACGCCCGCGCGAACGCCATGCTGGAGCGGTACGGCGCGATGGCCGACGGCATCTT
>CACWVN010000136.1 GCA_902764285.1 uncultured Eubacteriales bacterium | reverse complement strand
TCGGGCACCGAAAACACGCCCGGCATCGCCGGGCTGGACGCGGCGGTCACCGACATGCGCGCCATGGGCGGCGGTATGCCTGCGGCGCTGATGGCGAAGAAGCTGCGGCTGATCGAAAAGGCGCGTTCGTCCGTGCCGGACGTGATCGTCAACGGCCCCGACCCGGAAAAAGCGGCGCCGCACATCGTCAATCTCGGCTTCCCCAACGTGCGCGGCGAGGTGATGCTGCACGCGCTGGAGGGCGACGGCGTGTACGTGTCCACCGGTTCGGCGTGCTCGTCGAAGAAATTAAAGGTCTCGGGTGTGCTGACGGCCATGGGCATTTCCCCGCAGGTGGCGGAATGGGCCGTGCGGTTCAGCCTCAGCCCGCATACGACCGATGAAGAAATCGATTATGCCGCGCAGCGGATCGGCGCACAGTACGATCTTCTGAAGCGGTTCCAAAGGAGATAATATCCCATGCAGCAGGTCCTGCTCGTCCGCTACGGCGAGGTGTTTTTGAAGGGCGCGAACCGCCCGCATTTTTTGAAGGCGCTGACCGACAACGTCAAGCGCGCCGTGAAGCCGCTGGGCGGCCACGTGTGGCTGTCCGATTCCCGGGTGTACGTGTCCCAGTTCAGCGACATGCAGCAGTGCGTCGAGCGCGTCAGCAAGGTGTTCGGCGTCTATTCCGTCAGCCCCGCGGTGGAGATGGAAAAGGATTTTGAGGTCATCGCCGCGGAGTGCGTGAAGATGATGCAGCCCTATTCCGGCACCTTCAAGGTGCAGGGCAAGCGCAGCGACAAGCACTTCCCGATGAATTCCATGGAGATCGCCGCGGAGATCGGCGGCCGCGTGCTGGAAGCCAACCCGAACCTGAAGGTGGACGTGCACCATCCCCAGCACCGGCTGATGGTGGAGATCCGCGACAACGCCTACATCTGCGTCGAGGAGATCCGGGCCGTGGGCGGCATGCCCATGGGCACCGGCGGCAAGGCGGCGCTGCTGCTGTCCGGCGGCATCGATTCGCCGGTGGCCGGCTATCAACTGATGAAGCGCGGCGTGAAGCTGTGCGCCATCCACTTCCAGAGCCCGCCCTACACCGGCGAGCTGGCGAAGGACAAGGTGCTGCAGCTGGCGAAGAAGCTGGCCTGGTACATGGGCGGCATGCGGGTCTACCTGGTGCCGTTCACGAAGTGCCAGCTGGAGATCCACGAAAAGTGCCCGGAGGAGCTGGGCACGCTGATCACCCGGCGGTTCATGATGCGCATCGCCCAGCGGCTGGCGCAGGACTACGGCGCGCTGGCGCTGATCACCGGCGAGAGCCTGGGCCAGGTGGCCTCCCAGACCATGGAGGCGCTCTGCTGCACCGACGCCGTGGTGGACATGCCGGTATTTCGCCCGCTGATCGGCCTGGACAAGACCGAGATCATGGACATCGCCGTGAAGATCGACACCTACGACACATCCATACTGCCCTACGAGGACTGCTGCACCGTCTTTACGCCCCGGCATCCCGTCACCCGGCCGAAGCTGGAGACCATGCCGAAGGTTGAATCAAAGCTGGACGTGGAGGCGCTGGTGAACGAGGCCGTGGAGAACACGGAGACCATCGTGGTCGATGGCTGATTCTGAACTATGACGATCGCAGAATACATTTCACAGCTGAAACAGGACCCTGCCTTCATGGACAACGTGACGTCCTGGCAGGTGGTGCCCGCGCGCCCGGCGAAGTACGGGGAATTCCCGCAGACGCTGGACGGGCGCATCGTTGACGCGCTGAAACGGCGGGGCATCGACCGGCCCTACATCCACCAGAGCCGCGCCATCGGCGCCGCACTTTCGGGGCAGGACCTGGTGGTGGTCACGCCCACGGCCTCCGGCAAGACGCTGTGCTACAACGTTCCGGTGCTGGACGCCATATTGAAGGACGAATCCAGCCGCGCGCTGTACCTGTTCCCGACCAAGGCGCTGTCCAGCGACCAGGTGGCCGAGCTGTACGGCATGATCCAGGACATGGGCGCCGAGATCAAGGCCTACACCTACGACGGCGATACGCCCGCCGCCGCCCGCACGGCGATCCGCCAGGCCGGGCACGTGGTGGTCACCAACCCGGACATGCTGCACCAGGGGATCCTGCCCAACCACACCAAGTGGGTCAAGCTGTTCGAGAACCTGAAATACGTGGTCATCGACGAGATCCACGCCTATCGCGGCGTGTTCGGGTCGAACCTGGCCAACGTCATCCGACGCCTGAAGCGCATCTGCGCCTTCTACGGCGCGAAGCCGACCTTCATCTGCTGCAGCGCCACCATCAAAAACCCGAAGGAACTGGCCGAGACCATGACCGGCCGACAGGTGCTGCTGGTGGACGAGAACGGCGCGCCGGCGGGGGAACGCCACGTGGTGTTCTACAACCCGCCCGTGGTGAACGCGCAGCTGGGCATCCGCGCCGGCAGCATCCCTGAGACGCGGAAGATCGCCGCCTCGCTGCTGTCCGCGGGCGTGCAGCACATCGTGTTCGCACGCTCCCGGCTGACGGTGGAGGTGCTGACCCGGTATTTAAAGGACATGGTGCGCGACCCGCTGGGGAACGCCGGACGCGTGCGCGGCTACCGCGGCGGCTACCTGCCCACCCAGCGCCGGGAGATCGAGCGCGAGCTGCGCGCCGGGCGGATCACTTCGGTGATCTCCACCAACGCGCTGGAGCTGGGCATCGACATCGGTCAGCTGGACGCCTGCGTGCTGTGCGGCTATCCCGGCACCATCGCCAGCACCTGGCAGCAGGCCGGGCGCGCCGGGCGGCGGGGCAGCGTGTCGCTGCTGATCGTGGTGGCGTCCTCCGGCCCGCTGGACCAGTACATCATCAACCACCCGGAATACTTCTTCCGCCAGTCGCCGGAGCAGGCGCTGATCAACCCCAACAACCTGTACATCCTGCTGAACCACCTGAAGTGCGCGTCCTACGAGCTGCCCTTTGAAGAGGGCGAACAGTTCGCCGACGTCGAGGACACGGCGGAGCTGCTGGATTACCTGAAGGACGAGAACATCCTGAGGCAGGTGGCGGGGAAGTACTACTGGATGGCCGAGGAATTCCCCCAGGCGGGCATCAACCTGCGCTCCGCCAGCGACCAGAACTTCCTGATCGTCGATATCACCGATCCGAAGAAGCACCGCGTGATCGGCGAGATGGACCGGTTCACCGTGCCGATGCTGCTGCACCAGTACGCCATCTACATGCACGAGGGCCGGCAGTACCAGGTGGAGCAGCTGGACTTCGACGACAAGAAGGCCTACATCCGCGCCGTGGACGTGGGCTACTACACCGATGCCGACCTGACCACCAGCCTGAAGGTGCTGGACGAGTTCGACAGGGAGGACGAGCCCGGCCCGCTGGCCCGCGCCCGGGGCGAGGTGCTGGTCTCTTCCATCGTCACGGTGTTCAAGAAGATCGCCTTCGACACCCACGAAAACCTGGGCTGGGGCCCGGTGACGCTGCCGGAACTGGAGATGCAGACCACCGCGGCCTGGTGGATGCTGCCGGAGACGCTGGAGAGCGAATACGAGCGCGAGCCGCTGAAGAACGCGCTGGTGGGGCTGACGCACCTGCTTCGGCACATCGCGCCGATCTACCTGATGTGCGCGCCGCAGGACGTCAACGTGGTCTATCACGTGAAGGACACCTTCACCGGCCGCCCGACGATCTACCTGTACGATTCCGTGCCCGGGGGCATCGGCCTGTCCGACCGGGTGTACGAGATGCAGGACGAGCTGTTCCTCCGCGCCCGGGAGCTGCTCACGGCCTGCCCCTGCAAGGACGGCTGCCCCAGCTGCGTGGGCGCGTCCGCCGGCCCGGGCGCCAAGAAGACGCTGGTCGGTCTGCTGGACCGGCTGCTGGGCGGAAAATGATTGATACGGTGAAGATCAGGGAATAATGTTAAACGACGGAATATCGAAAGGAGATACGACGATGGCTGAAGTCAAGGTCTACACATCCGAGGACATGAAGTTTGAGAACCTGTCGAAGAACCACCTGACGCTGGTGGATTTCTGGGCCACATGGTGCGGCCCGTGCCGCATGATGGCGCCCATCGTGGAGGAGCTGGCCGCCGAGACCGAGGGCGTGACCTTCGCGAAGGTCGACGTGGATCAGAACGCCGACATCGCCATCGGCCTGGGCATTCAGGCCATCCCCACGCTGATCCTGTTCAGGGACGGCCAGGCGGCGGACAGAACCATGGGCGTTCAGACCAAGGAAACGCTGAAGGCCATGATCGACCGGAACCGCTGAAACCGGACGCCGGCATCGACGGCGCCGGGCTCCATACGGGCCCGGCGCCGATTTTTACGCACATTTTTACGATAATAACATGCCTCGGGCTGTGATTTTAACGGAAAGTGTGCTATAATTAATTTGGTATGGTGTGCCGGATTGCCGCATACTGGATTTTGAATCATGCGCCCGCGGGTCGCGCGAGGCGTATAAAGCGATAGAGAAATCAAACTGAAAAGGAGGCAATGGTTTGTCCAGAAGAAACAGGGAACCCAAACTGAAGATCATACCGCTGGGCG
>CACWVN010000135.1 GCA_902764285.1 uncultured Eubacteriales bacterium | reverse complement strand
CGCCAAAGCCTCCGCTTTCCCCGCTTCCGTGACGTCTCACTCAATGAATTCTGACTGTTTCTCCCTATCCGGACGCTCCCCGCTTTCGCGGCTCTCAGCACCCTCGATAGGGCTCTTCCTTCTCTCTCTCTGTATCGTTTTCAAGGTTCGCTCGCTGTCATCGTTCGCGGTCCCCCGTTCGCGTGACAGCTTGATTATTCTATCAAAAAGCAGAACCCTTGTCAACGGCTTTGGCTAAAGTATTACAATTTTATAACATTCACTTGAGCTTTTGCGTCATATTCATTTCAGCATGGGCTGGATCTGCCGCCCATCCAGGGCATTTTTGACGGTTTCCGCCAGCAATTCGAAGCGCGCCACCAGCGAATTGGGCTTCTCGGCGGGATCGTCCTGGCGGAAGGGCACGAAATACACATGCCGCGCCGCCATCAGCCGTCCGAGATTTGCCGCGTTCCCGGCCAGCGCATCGTTGCTGGAGACGGCGATCACCAGCGGCCGCCCGTTGCGCAGATGAGATTTGGCCGCCAGCGTCACCGGCGTATCGGCGATGCCGTTGGCCAGCTTGGCCAGCGTGTTGCCCGTGCAGGGCGCAATCGCCAGAGTGTCCAACAGCTTCTTCGGGCCGATGGGCTCCACCTGAGCCAGCGTCGCCAGCGGCGGCCGGCCTGCGATTTCCCCGAAGATCCTGCGCGCCTCGTCCGCGGGGAAAAACCGCGTGTCCGTCGAAGCGGCGTTGAACGACATGATCGGCACCAGTTCCGCGCCCGCGTCGCGCAGCGCACGCCAAGCGTCGAAGGCGCTCCTGAAGGTGCAGAAGGAACCAGTCATCGCGCAGCCCACGCGCACACCCGACAATTCAGCCATTCGAATCGCGCTCCTCCCAACGGATAATGGCGTCCGTCAGCGCCCGCGCGGCGCTCATCGGACAATAGCGCCCGGGCAGCCCGGGTTCGCGCCAAGCCCGCAGGCCCCTGGCCCACGCGGCGCGCAGATCGACGCCGTAGGGCGGGCTGGCGAGATCGATGATCATCGCGTCCTCCTTTGCGCGGGTGAGCGCCGCGGCGTCCAGCACCATGGCCGGAGCCGTGTTGAACACCAGTCCGCAGCCCGGCAGCGCCTCGGCGATCCGGCCGGTATCCACGAAATCCGCGCCGCGCTGGGCCGCGCAGAGGCGATTTGCCGGCGATCGGGACGCCACCGTCACGCCCGCAGCCAGCGCCGTCAGCAGCTCGGTCAGCGCCCGGCCGATCCGTCCCCAGCCGATCACCAGGCAGCGCGTGTCCCGCAGGGCGCGCCGCCCTGCCCGCATGGCTGCGCAGACGGCGCCCTCGGCGGTGAGCCTCGCGTTTTCCCGCTGCAATTCCTCGTCCGCCCAAAGATCGACCGTTCGGAAATCCGCCCGCGGTTCCGGGTGCTTCGGCCCGCACAGCAGCAGTTTCGCGGAATCGGGAAGCCGCCGGGCGATCCGGTCGACGTCCATATCCCCGCCCTTCAGCCGCGGCGGGCAGTTGACGACGACGGCGTCCGCCGCGGCCAGCGCGTCCGGCGCCAGCGCGGGCACGCCGGGCACGGGTTCCCGGTACAGCGTGCCGACGTCCCGGCCACGCCCGCGCAGCATCCGCGCCAGCCACGCAAAGCGCTCGTCGCCGCCGATGATGATATAATCCATGCGCATCCTCTCCCTTCCTGTTCATCCCATGCTATGACGGGCACCGGAAAGGGGTGAAGCGCCCGCGGCGGCGCGGAAACGCCGTTCCATGACGATCCGCGCGGGCGGAACGCACCAAAAAGGAACCCTCCGGACCGGAAGGTTCCCGTATATCAAGCTGCGTCAGCCCGCGCGCTCCGCGCCGACCGGCAGCCGCAGCGTAAACGCGCTGCCCTTTCCCGGCCGGGACCGCGCCGTAAGCTCGCCGCCCATGGCCCGGGCGCAATCCCGGGCGCTGGCCAGGCCATAGCCGTGTCCGCCATCGGTTTCGCCGCGCAGGAAGATGCCCGGCAGCTTCTCCGGCGGGATGCCCGCGCCGTCGTCGATCACGCTGATCTCGGCGAAATCCCCCATCGCCCGCCAGGTCACGCGGATGCGGCCGCCCCGGGGCGTGAACCGCAGCGCGTTGGCGATCAGGTTCAGCAGCGCGCGGGACAGCAGGTCCTCGTCCAGCAGCACATCCAGCGCGGCGGCGTTGCCGGAGCAAACCAGCGCCACGCCCTTTTCATCGGCCCAGGGCCGGCAGCGCAGGCACAGCTCGCGCAGGAATCGCGGCAGGTCGGTCCGGACCCGGCGAACCGGAGCGGGCCGGGCCCGGGCGGCATCCAGGGAATCGTTCAGCATGCGCTGGACGCTGTGCACGCTGTCCATCAGCAGGTCGGCGTAGCGCGCGGCGTCGATGGTCGGGTCGTCCAGCGACAGTCGGATCATCTGCGCGCTGGACAGGATCAGCTGCAGCGGCATCCGCAGATCGTGCAGCAGCTCCGCTTCCGGCAAAGTCATTCCCGTCACCCCGTATATATAGGATAATACTATATATTCACGGGCAACGGGAATATGACGTTTTATCTGTTGTTTTCGCGACACGCGGCCGGATCAGCCGTCGTCCGGCAGCGGCGCGACGGCCCGGCCGTTTTCGTCCACCGCCACCCACCGGTTTCCCAGCTTCGCAATACCGCCCGAATAGACGGAATCATACGTCGGTTCCGTGCGCCACTGGCCCGCCGTGCCCTCCCGTAGGTCCATCAGTCCCCACTTTCCGTCCAGCTCCAGCCAGATCGCGCCCTCCGGGGCGTACCTGCGATCCCAGTCGTCCGCGGAAACGCGCAGCGCGACGGAGCCGTTTTCATCGAAGACGCAGAACCGGCCCTCCGCGTCCGTCAGCACCGGCGGATGGCCGTTCATGCTCTCCACCACCGCCCCGTGAGTCACCATGAAAACCTGCTCGGCGAAGATTTCCCCGGAAAGGAACTCGCCCCGGCGGCCGACCATGCGGCTGCCGCCGTCCACGATCACCGCGAATCCCGGCAGGCGGTTCCAGCCATATTTCGTCCAGTCCGCGGCCTGCGTCCACTCCGCGCCGCCCACGCGCCGGCCCTGTGCGTCGATGAGGAAATACTTCCCGTCCCGCATCACCACCGCCGCGCCGTCCACGAAGTTATAGGCCTCCCCGTACACCGGCGGGAGGACCCACGCGCCGCCGCCGTCGACGTAGCCCCAGCGGTCATAAAAGCCCTCCGGCAGGTCGTCGGCTTCCCGGGACTGGGCGTCGTCGGACGGCGTGTAGACCCATCTCTGTCGGGCGGTGCGGGCGTTCACCCGGTACAGCCCGTTTTCACAGGGATCGATCTCGCATCCGCGCACCTCCATGCGGCTGCCGTCGGGCCGCAGGACGCCGCAGATATAGCCGTCCTCCATGAACCGCGTCAGCCGCCGGGCCGCATCCCTGTCTACGCCCAGACGCCGCTTCAACGCCCGCATCAGCCGGGCGCGGGTATAGCCCGCCGCCTCCAGCGCCCGCCGGTACGGGCTCTCCGCCCAGCGCTTGTAACAGATGCTGTCGCCCTCGATCCGGCACTGCGCCAGGTGATCCAGCAGCACGTTCCCCCGGAGGTCGACGACGCGGTATTCCCCGTCGCCGCTCCAGAGCGAAGTGGTGATCCGCGCCATAAAGCCCCAGCCGAAGAAATCCGCCTCGCACGCGCCGTCCATCGTCAGCAGCGGGTTCAGGTCGCCGTCGTAGACCGTGAGCGTAAACGGACCGACCAGCTCAAAGGGGTCATTGTAGTCGTAATCCAGGCGATAGACAAAGGCGTCGTCCGCGTAGAACAGCGCATGGCCTTCGCCGTCCATCCGCGTTTCGCCGGTCGCCAGGTCGATCAGTACGCGCCTGGGATTCACGTCGTCAACGTTGTCCGCCGCCACCGCCAGATCGTGCGGGGAGAGGATGCTGACCTTCGCCCACGCGCATTCCAGCGCCGTGGAGCCGTCCCGGCGGATCACGCCCTGCCTGCCGTCCAGGGACGCCACGGCGTAATCGCCCGCGAAGGGCTCGATCCCGTCGTACCGGGCCTCCAGCAGCACGTCGTCCCCGGCGTCCAGCAGGCCGATTCTGCCGCCCTCTTCGTACACCCGCACGCCGCCCTGGTCGGCGTAGACGATGCGCTCCGCCAGGGCCGCGGGCGCCAGCAGCAGCAGGACGAGGATCATGGCAATTGCGCGCTTCACGGCGGCGTTCCTCCCTTCGCGTTTTCCATCGTTATGGACGTCGACCAATCCCAAAAAGTTCCATATCGGGGCCGTCGAAAGAATCGGGCGCGGAAGCCCGCGCCTGTTCCCCGCTCATCCCAGGCTCTTCAGCGCCAGGAAGATCATCTCGTCGGTCTTGTCGGTCTGGCCGGCCACCTTCGATATGGCCCGGGCGGCCTCGCTGGCGCTGTAGCCCAGCGCCACCAGCGCGGCCACGGCTTCGCTCTCCGGGCCCGCGGCGGTCTTCGGCGCGGCGGACGCGCCGCTGCCGGTCAGCTGGCTGTCCTCCACCTTGTCCTTGAGCTCCAGCACCAGCCGCTGCGCCGTCTTCTTGCCGATGCC
>CACWVN010000134.1 GCA_902764285.1 uncultured Eubacteriales bacterium | reverse complement strand
GTCGGACAGCGCCTGGGCGGTTTCGGCTCCGGGCGCCTCTTCGGGCAGCTGGATGACCGCGGCTTCGGTCTCGGCGGGCGCGGCCTCGGTCTCGGTGGGCGCGGCTTCGGTCTCGGCGGGCGCGGCCTCGGTCTCAGCGGGCGCGGCTTCGGTTTCAGCCGGCGCAGCTTCGGTTTCAGCCGGCGCGGCTTCGGTTTCAGCCGGCGCAGCGTCGGTTTCGGCGGGCGCTTCGGTCTGTTCCGGCTCGGCGGGCTTGGTGCCCAGCAGTCCGGTCACGGCGTCGCGCACCTTGCCGGCCATCTCGACGCCCTTGTCCAGGCCGTCAGCCAGATATCCCGCGGCGTAATTGGAACCGGCGCCGGCAAATTCGGTCATGACATCCCAGGTTTCCGCGCCCTTCTTGTAGGCGGCGCTGCCGGTGGTCGAAATATCCGCGGCGGCCTTGTCCAGCCAGTCGTTGGCGCGATCCTGGAAATCGGTGAACTTTTCGTTCTGCACGGGCACGGTCAACGCAAAGACGATCAGAAACACGCTGACGCACAGCGTCAGCAGCGACACCAGCAGCTTCGTGCCGACCTGCATGCGCACCTTCCTGCGCCACAGCATCACCATGCCGAGGGGCCACAGGATGACCGATACCAGCAGCGTGAGGAATATGTAGAAGAAGCCCGCGGGCTTGCGGCGGGGTGGACGTCCGGGCTTGCGGCCGCCGGCGCCGTTGGCGTCGGGGCGCTTTTCCGAACGCATCATATAGCCGCTACGGCGCGCGGAAAACGCCTGCAGCAGGCCGCCGCGCTGTGCCTGTTCGTAAGTCATCTGCATGATATGCCGCCTCCCCGGGGCAGGCCGCGTTCCGCGGCGGGCGCCCCTGTTTCGGATAGGCCCTTCCGGCCCGATACACATATATACATATACATTATAGCATCTCGGACGCAAAACCTCAAACGACAACATTGTGACGGGCTTGTGTTGCAAATGTGCGCGGGGAAGAGGGTGAAACCCCGACAGGGGTTTCAGTGAGGAGTGAATGAGTGAGGAGTGAGGAGTACAGGATGGCCGGCACCGCCGGGCGGGCGCCGCATCGGCGCCCCTACGGAGAAATTGCCGTTCCCCTGTAGGGGCGGCCAATGGCCGCCCGCCAGAACGGTCACCGCATACGCAGACGCCCGCCCCATTCTGTACGGGGCGGGCGGATGAAGAATGCAGGCGGCAGCAGATGGCTCCCGGCACCGCCGGGCGGCAGCAGTTGGCCCCGGCACCGCCGGGCGGCAGCGGGAGAATGAAGGCTCAGCCTACCCGCCCGCTTTGGTTTCGCAGTAAACGCAGCGGTAGACGGCGCGGTCGCGGTCGGTCAGCTTGAACACGTGGGGCAGCTCCTGCTCCACAGAAGTGATGCAGCGCGGATTCTTGCACTTCAATACGTCGCGGATCTGCTCCGGCAGCGTCAGGTGCTTCTTTTCGATCAGCGCGCCGTCCTTGATGATGTTCACGGTGATCTGCGGATCGATGAACCCCAGGATGTTCAGATCCAGGTCCATCTCGGAATCGATCTTAATGATGTCCTTGCGGCCGTGCTTGCGGCTGGGCGCGTTCTTGATGATGGCCACCGAGCAGTCCAGCCCGTCCAGGCCCAGGAACCGGTAGATCTCCATGGCCTTGCCGGCTTGGATGTGATCCAGCACGATGCCGTTGCGAATGGAATCGATGTTCACTTATTCCACCTCCAGCAGCTTCATGATCAGCGCCATGCGGATGTACTTGCCGTACAGCGCCTGCTTGAAATAGCAGGCCCGCGGGTCGTCATCGATGGCGGTCGAGATCTCGTTCACGCGGGGCAGCGGGTGCAGGATCGCCAGGTCCGCCCGGGCGTTCAGCAGCTTCTCCGGCGTCAGGATGTAGCTGTCCTTCAGGCGCAGGTAATCCTCCTCGTTGAAGAACCGTTCGCGCTGCACGCGGGTCATGTACAGGATGTCCAGCTCCGGCATCACGGCGGACAGGTCGGTGGTCTGCACGTACTCCAGGCCCTTCGCCTGCAATATCTCCTTCTTGATGTAGCTGGGCAGCTTCAGTTCCTCCGGCGAGATCAGCGCGAATTTCACGCCCTCGTAGCGCGCCATGGCGGCGATCAGCGAATGCACGGTGCGCCCGAACTTCAAATCGCCGCAGAACCCGATGGTCAGATGGTCCAGCCGCCCCTTCTCCCGGCTGATGGTCAGCAGGTCGGTCAGCGTCTGCGTCGGATGCAGGTGCCCGCCGTCGCCGGCGTTGATCACCGGTACCGTGGCGGCCTTCGACGCCACCAGCGGCGCGCCTTCCTTCGGGTGCCGCATGGCGATGATGTCGGCGTAGCCCGAGACCACGCGCACGGTGTCGGCCACGCTTTCGCCCTTGGCGGCGGAGGAACTCTGCGCCTCGGAGAAGCCCAGCACCTGGCCGCCCAGCTCGTACATGGCGGCCTCGAAGGACAGCCGCGTGCGGGTGGACGGCTCGAAGAACAGCGTCGCCAGCTTTTTGTAGCGGCACTTCTCGCGGTACGCCTCCGGATGCGCGATGATATCGTTCGCCACGCGGATCAGCTCGTCGATCTCCCGGACCGACAGCTCCTGGATGTCAATCAGGCTTCTCATGCGTTTCCTCCGATCCAGCTCTCGTCCGAGGGATTGTCCCGGAACTTCAAAATCCGCGCCGCGTCCCCGGGCCGGATGTAGCCCTCCCGGGCGGCGACCTCGACCACCGCGTCCAGGTTCGTCAGGCTCACGTTCCTCACGTCCGCCGCCGCCAGCCGGTCCAGCCCCTTCTGCATGCCGTAGGTGAAGATGCTGGCGATGCCCAGCACCACGGCGCCGGCCTCCCGCAGCACGTTCACGACCTCCACGCAGCTGCCGGCGGTGGAGATCAAATCCTCCACCACCACGACCTTCTGGCCCGGCTCCAGCCGGCCCTCGATCTGGTTGCCCCGGCCGTGATCCTTCGCGCTGCCGCGCACATAGCCCATCGGCAGGTTCATGATATGGCCCACGATGGCCGCGTGGGCGATGCCGGCGGTGGACGTGCCCATCAGCACCTCCGCCTCCGGATACTCCCGGCGGATCAGCTCCGCCAGGCCGTTCTCCACGTCGTTTCGCACGGCGGGCGCCGTCAGCGTCAGCCGGTTGTCGCAGTAAATGGGGCTCTTGATGCCGCTGGCCCAGGTGAACGGCTGCTCCGGGCGCAGGAACACCGCGCCGATGGAGAGCAGGTCCTTTGCGATGATGTTTTTCACGATGATGACCTCCTGTCAGTCCACAAACTCATTGACGCACTTCCGGTACGCCGCCACGGGATCATCGTTGGCGGTGATCGGACGGCCGACGACGATGTAATCGCTGCCCAGTTCCCGGGCGCGGGCCGGCGTGGTGACGCGCACCTGGTCGCCCACGGCGCCGCCGGAAAATCGCACGCCCGGCGTGACGGTGATGAACCCCGCGCCGCAGCTTTCGTGGACCGCGGGGCTCTCCAGCGGCGAGCACACCACGCCGTCCAGCCCGGCGGCCCGGGCGTTCCGAGCGTAATGCATGACGACTTCGGGCAGCGGCCGGTCGATCAGCAGCTCGCCGCGCATGCGCTCCTCGCTGGTGCTGGTCAGCTGCGTCACGGCGATCAGCAGCGGCCGGGTGCCGTCGGGCCGGGTCAGGCCCTCGATGGCGGCCTTCATCATTTCGATGGTGCCGAAGGCGTGCAGGTTGGTCATGTCCACGTCCAGGTCCCGCAGCACGGCCATGCTCTTTTTCACGGTGTTCGGGATGTCGCACAGCTTCAAATCGAGGAAGATGCGGTGGCCCCGGCGCTTGATCTCCCGAACGATCTCCGGGCCCGCGCCGTAGAACAGCTCCATGCCGATCTTCACATACGGCTTGCGCGGCTCGTTTTCGAATTTGTCCAGGAATTGCAGTACCGCCTCGCGGCCGGAAAAGTCGCAGGCGACGATGACGTCCTTACCCATGGTGCGCACCTCCTGTGATGTCGGAAAGCTTGTCGATGCCGTATTTCTCCATGGCGCCGGGCAGCGCCTCGATGATGTGTTTGCAGGCGAAGGGATCGGCCAGGTTCGCCGCGCCGACCTCCACCGCCGCGGCGCCGGCCAGCATCATTTCGATCACATCCCCGGCGCTGGACACGCCGCCCATGCCGACGATCGGGATGTCCACGGCCTCGTAGACCTGCCAGACCATCCGCAGCGCCACCGGGAACACCGCCGGGCCGGACAGCCCGCCGGTGGTGTTGGCCAGGATCGGCGCGCGCCGCCGCAGGTCGATGCGCATGCCCATCAGCGTGTTGATCAGGCTCAGCCCGTCGGCCCCGGCGTCCTCGCAGGCGCGGGCGACGGCGGCGATGTCGGTCACGTTGGGCGACAGCTTCATGATGACCGGCTTCTTCGTCGCGGCCTTCACCGCCCGGGTGACCGCCGCGGCCTGGGCCGGGTCGGTGCCGAAAGCCATGCCGCCGCAGTGGACGTTCGGGCAGGAGATGTTCACCTCCAGCCAGCCCACCTGCTCGCAGGCGTCCAGCATGGCGCAGGTCTCGGCGTATTCTTCAATGGAGAAGCCCGACACGTTGGCCATCACCGGCTTGCGGAACACCTTCGCCAGCGCGGGCAGCTCCTCGGCGATCACCTTCTCCACGCCGGGGTTCTGCAG
>CACWVN010000133.1 GCA_902764285.1 uncultured Eubacteriales bacterium | reverse complement strand
TACAAGCTACCCGATTTCGCGTCAGCGGGTAACTGTACTCCTCACTCCTAACTCCTCACTTTGAGTTCTTCACTCTTTCCCCGTCAGCACCTCGCAGCCGTCCTCGGTGATGGCCACCAGATCCTCCACGCGCACGCCGAAGCGGCCGGGCAGGTAGATGCCGGGCTCGACGGAGAAGATCATGCCCGGGCGGGCGACGATCTCGCTGACGGGCGAGCAGTCGGGGAACTCGTGCTCGTCCAGGCCGATGCCGTGGCCGGTGCGGTGGGTGAAGTACCGGCCGTAGCCGGCGTCCTCGATCACCTTGCGGGCGGCGCGGTCGATGTCCTTCATCTTCACGCCGGGCCGCGCGGCGGCGATGCCCGCGCGGTTCGCGGCGGTCACGATGTCGCGCACCCGCTTCTGCTCGTCGGACACCTCGCCGAAGTGCACGGTGCGGGTCATGTCGCTGCAATAGTGCTTCCACAGCAGGCCCACGTCCATGATGACGGTATCGCCGGGCTTCAGCCACGTGCCGTCGCTGTCGTGGTGCGGCTCCGCGCCGTTGGGCCCGAAGCAGATCAGCGGCGTGAAGCTCGGCCCGGACGCGCCCAGCTCCAGCGCGACCTCGTTATACAGCGACTGGATCTCCTTCTCCGTCACGCCCTCCCTGAGCGCCGCCTCGATGCGGTCGCAGTCCCGCACGTTCAGCCGCGAGGACATGCGCATCAGCTCCAGCTCTTCCTCGTCCTTGATGATCCGCGCCTCGTCCAGCGGCGCGCTGCCCAGCGCGGGCGCGACGTCCGGGCGCGCGTCCATCAGCCGGATGGTGAAATGGCTGTGCCAGGTCTTGTCGATGCCCACTTTGCCGGGCATCAGCGCCGGCGCCAGCACGGCGATGCTGTCGTCGGTGTCCTCGTATTCGATCATGTCCACGTCGGTCTGGCCCTGCAGCGCGAACATCCGGTTCGCGTACAGCGTCATGCTGCCGTCGTCCTTCAGCAGCAGCGCCAGCATGCGCTCGTAGGGCTCGCACCACACGCCGGTGAGGTAATACACGTTCGCCGGGCTGGTGACGATGATCTGCCTGAGCCCGTGCGCCCGCATGTTTTCGATGACTTTTTCAATCCGCTTCGTATTCAATTGGCCTTACTCCTCGCTGTCCTTTTCTTCGGGCTGGTACCGCTCCAGCTTCACGCCGCTCTCCTTCAGGATCTCAAGGGAGAAATCATCGGGATAGCCGTGCTGGTAGACGACGCGCTGGATGCCGGCGTTGACGATCATCTTCGCGCACAGCACACAGGGCTGGTGGGTGCAGTACAGCGTGGCGCCGTCGATGCTGCTGCCCAGCCGGGCGGCCTGGATGATGGCGTTCTGCTCGGCGTGCACGGCGTAGCACAGCTCCGCGCGCGTGCCCGAAGCGATGCCCAGCTTCTGGCGCAGGCATTCCCCGCGCTCCACGCAGGTCTTGATGCCCGAAGGCGCGCCGTTGTAGCCGGTGGTCACGATGCGCTTGTTCTTCACGATCACCGCGCCGATCTTGCGGTCGGGCTTGTAACAGCTGGCCCAGCCGGAAATCACCCCGGCCAGCTCCATGAACCTGGCGTCCCATTTATCCATGCGGGCACCTCCCAATGCGGTTTGATGCTACCATTATAGTGCATCCCGGAGCGAAAAGCAAATATAAATCGGCCGCCCGTATGGGCGGCCGGTTCAATCGATGCCGGCGTTATTCCGGCTTTTCGCGGGTCACGCCGTCCAGCGGGATGCTGCCGGGCTCCGCGCCGGCGATCACCAGCTGCGCGCCTTCCAGCGCCGATTCATCCTTCCCTTCGAGGACGAAGATCAGCTCGACGTTGTCCTGCTGGGGATCGATGGTCGGCGTCATCGTCACGGGATCGATCTGGACGTTGTGATACACGCAGTGGGTCGCGGGCCATATATCCCCGTCGGCGTCCATCAGCGTCAGCTCCTCGCGGTTGTCCTGCACGTCGCCGAGCGCGATCTTGCCCTCCTCGGGCGTCAGCTGCACCAACACAGCCAGCCCTTCGTCCTTCAACGAGGGAATGCCGATCGCCTCGCGGTCCGCCGTCACCCAGGTGGCCGCCAGCGCATATCCGCGCCAGGTCGTCTTCGCGGCGTCCGCGCCTTCACCCATCGCCGCGCCCAGCAGCGCCGCCAGCACGACCAGCGCCAGCGCGATCTTCCATTTTTGCATGATAAAGTCTCCTTTACGCTTGTGTTAATTCCATTATAAGGGAAGCCCGCCGCGTTGTCAACCGCCGATCTGCCGCGCTGTCCGGCGCGCATTTTTCGCGTTTCCGGCCTGTAATTCCTGGATTAACCATAATTTAACTGCAATTTTGGAGATTGGGGGCTTGATTTCTCCATATAAAATGGTTAAACTATGCTTTGTGAGCGTTAGCACTCGGATTTTAAGAGTGCTAACAAATCCAATACATTCCAATCCCAGGGAGGTAACGCATTTATGAAGATCAAGCCGCTGGGTGACCGCGTGGTCATCAAGAATCTGGAAGCGGAGGAGACCACCAAGGGTGGCATCATCCTGACCAATTCCGCCAAGGAAAAGCCCGTGATGGCGGAAGTGCTGGCCGTGGGCCCGGGCGGAAACGTGGACGGCAAGGAAATCAAGATGAACGTAAAGGCCGGCCAGAAGGTCATTTATTCCAAGTACGCCGGCACCGAAGTGAAGCTGGACGGCGAAGAATACATCATCGTGCGCCAGAGCGACATTCTGGCCGTCGTGGAATAACAGGAGGGAACAATCATGGCGAAGCAGATTAAATATGGCGAGGAAGCCCGCAAGGCATTGCAGACCGGCATCGACGCGCTGGCCGATACCGTAAAGATCACCCTGGGTCCGAAGGGCCGCAACGTGGTGCTGGACAAGAAGTTCGGCGCGCCGCTGATCACCAACGACGGCGTGACCATCGCCAAGGAAATCGAACTGGAAGACCCCTTTGAGAACATGGGCGCGCAGCTGGTGCGCGAAGTGTCCGTGAAGACCAACGACGTGGCCGGCGACGGCACCACCACCGCCACCCTGCTGGCCCAGTCCATCGTGCGCGAAGGATTGAAGAATGTGGCCGCGGGCGCGAACCCGATGATCGTGAAGAAGGGCATCGAAATGGCCACCGACGCCGCCGTGCAGAGCCTGGCCGCCCAGTCCAAGCCCATCGAGAGCAAGACCGAGATCGCCCAGGTCGCGGCGATTTCCTCCTCCGATGAGACCGTGGGCCAGCTGATCGCCGACGCCATGGAAAAGGTGGGCAAGGACGGCGTGATCACCGTTGAGGAATCCAAGACCATGAAGACCGAGCTGAACATCGTGGAAGGCATGCAGTTCGATCGCGGCTACGCTTCCTCTTATATGTGCACCGACATGGAAAAGATGGAAGCCGTGCTGGACAACCCGCTGATCCTGATCACCGACAAGAAGATCTCCAACATCCAGGAGATCATCGGCCTGCTGGAGCAGGTGGTGCAGCAGGGCAAAAAGCTGCTGATCATCGCCGAGGACGTCGAGGGCGAAGCCCTGGCCACCCTGGTGCTGAACAAGCTGCGCGGCACGTTCACCTGCGTGGCCGTGAAGGCCCCCGGCTTCGGCGACCGCCGCAAGGCCATGCTGCAGGATATCGCCATCCTGACCGGCGGCCAGGTGATCACCGAGGAGCTGGGTCTGGAGCTGAAGGAAGCCACCATCGACATGCTGGGCTCCGCGCGCCAGGTGAAGATCGACAAGGAGAACACCGTGATCGTCGAGGGCGCCGGTGATTCCGACGAGATCAAGGCCCGCATCGCCTCCATCCGCAGCCAGATCGAGGACACCACCTCCGATTATGACCGCGAAAAGCTGCAGGAGCGGCTGGCCAAGCTGTCCGGCGGCGTGGCCGTCATCAACGTCGGCGCCGCCACCGAGGTCGAAATGAAGGAGCGCAAGCTGCGCATCGAGGACGCGCTGGCCGCGACCCGCGCCGCCGTGGAAGAGGGCATCGTGCCCGGCGGCGGCACCGCGCTGATCAACGCCTCCAAGTCCGTGGCCAAGCTGGTCACCGAGACCGCCGGCGATATCAAGACCGGCGTGCAGATCGTGCTGCGCGCACTGGAGGAGCCCGTCCGCCAGATCGCCGCGAACGCCGGCGTGGAGGGCAGCCTGATCGTCGAAAAGATCAAGAGCCGCAAGTCCCCCACCTTCGGCTATGACGCCGCGAAGGACGAGTACGCCGACATGATGGAGCGCGGCATCGCCGACCCGACGAAGGTCACCCGCAGCGCGCTGCAGAACGCCGCGTCCGTGGCCGCGATGGTGCTGACGACCGAATCCCTGGTCACCGACATCCCCGCGCCCGAACCGGCCGCGCCCGCCGGCAACCCCGGCATGGGCGGCATGTATTGATCGGACTGCCCGGTTTTCCCGAATCCCCCCTTCCGCCCGAAGGGGGGATTTTTTCAGGCGCCGCCTTCCCCGTTCGCCTTCGTCCGCTTCGCGCGACGGCGCCTCGATTCCCGCATCCCAATTAACCGCGGCATGATACAATTGCGCGCGGGCCTTCTATGATATATAATGTATACAAATACGTCACGGAGGCGGCGCATGTCCAATTTATCACGCACAAATGATCGGGCGGAGCGATCGCTGTATCGCCTGCTGAGCGACCATCGCAACGCGCTCATGGGCTTTGCGGCGCTTTGGATCGTCATTTT
>CACWVN010000132.1 GCA_902764285.1 uncultured Eubacteriales bacterium | reverse complement strand
GTCAATAATCCATGGGGATCCTGTCCATGTTCTCTTCCATCTGGCGTTTGTATTTTTCGAGTTCGACCTCGCATCGGGCGTAATCCGCCTCGGCCTTCTCCTTCAGACCGTATTTGGCCGGGAAATCCCAATGGTCGAGGTACAGCCGCCTCGCGCACCTATTCCAGCGGCGCCTGCGCGCGGCTTTGGCCAGCTTGTCCTGGCTGGTGATCTCGCTGATCTCATCGACGGCCTTTCTCGCGTCGCGCGGCTTTTTTACTCATCCAAGCCGGTCCGAACAGTCCCATCGTATCGCCTCACGTTTGTACTCTGTGAAAAGACTGCGCCGCGGACGGTCAATCCACGTCGGTACCCCAGCCTTCGTACTTGGTGACAAATTCCCGTTTGCCGCAGCGCCGGCACACGCGGTAGATGTCCCTGGACCAATAGGAATCGCGCTCCGTGGCGCTGACGACGTTCTCCTCGCTGAACCGGAAATCGTGCGCCTCGGCGCCGCATGCGCCGCAGCGGCAGTGCGACAATTCGTCGGGGGAAAGCGCCCTGCCGCATTTGGGGCAAAGCCCGCGCTGTTTTTCCAGCACCTCTTTCCGCTCCCTGGCGGCCTCTACGACGTCATGTTTCCTGCATTCCTTGATCAGCTTCCGCAGCAGCTCGTAATCCTCCATCGCCTTGACGGCCAGTATGCGGGACCGTGGGAACAGCTGATCATCCATGGCGACCGCATAGAGCGCCTGCGGGTCTTTTGCGCGGCCCAGCAGCGCTTCGCTGTTTTTGACGATGCCCGGGTTCCTTCGCAGTGCGTTGTCGAACGCGGCCTGATCCGTCAGACGCTGGGCCGCGTGACAGGCGGCCAGGGCGTCGCCGTCCGTCGTCGCGATCTTATTCAGCAGCGACTGGTCTTCGATGCGGTCGATCGCGGCGCATCGCACATACCTGTCCGGATCCTCCGCCGCGATCCTCGCCAGCATCGACGGACTTGCGATGCATCCCGCCGCGGCGAGGCGCACCTCGGCGCTGCTATCCTCCAGCGCGACCCTCGCCACCGCCGCTTCTTTATTCAGACGCTCCACTGCGGCTTTCCGGCAGGCGCTCTCGGGGCAGCCCAGCGCGATTTTCTCCAGCTGATCCTGGTCCCGGAGCGATTCCAGCGCTTGCAGCGCGCGCGTTTTTTCGGACTTGAACACGATTTCGCACAGCGCCGCCGGGTCGCCGGACAGCTTATCGATGGCCGCCCTGGCGGCGTCGTATTTGGCTTTTATCGCCACTTCGATCAGGTCGCTGCGCGCCGTCAGCTTCTGCGCCGCCTTTCCGGGGAGAAACGCGCTTTTCAGCGCGATGCGCTTCAGATCGGCCTGATACAGTGCCGGATCGGCCTTTTCGACCAGCAGCTTCGACAGGCAGCTGTCCGCGCAGAGCCCCTTGTGGCTGTCGCCTTCGACCGCGCAGAATGCCTTCAGCGCTTCGATGTCAGTCACCCGTGCCAGCGCGGCTTCGTAGATGCTCCTGTCAGAGGACTGGCTCGCCGCGCGAAGCAGCAGCGAGGAATCCTGTATGCGCTTCAAAGCGGCAAACCGCGCCTGGGTGGTGGCTTCCAGCGCGACGGTGAGCAGTTCGCTTTCGTCGGTCATCTTCTCCACGGCCCGGATCGCCTTGTCCACGTTGCCGCTCTTCCATGCCGGCCCAAACAGTCCCATGAAAACGCCCCCGTTTTTATGAATTTAATGGTATCACAACAAGTATATCACACAGGAGCCCGATTTGCAACGCACAGCGGCGCAAAAACCCCGAAGCCCGGGTTTGGGCTTCGGGGCCGGTTTTGGAAGGCTCCGCGGTCAGCCGACCACGATGTTTACCAGCCGTCCCGGCACGAAGATCAGCTTGCGGACCGCCTTGCCGGCGATCAGCTTCTGCACTTCGGGCGTGGCCAGGAAGAACGTCTCAGCGGCCTCGCGGGTCAGGTCGGCGGGCACGTCCATGCGGCCGCGCACCTTGCCGTTGATCTGCAGCGCCACCTCGACCGTGTCCTTCACCAGCGCGGCCTCGTCGTACTGCGGCCAGGCGGAACGGATCAGTTCCTCGCCGGCCAGCTTGCACAGCGCGTTGATCTCCTCAGTGATGTGCGGCGCGACGGGGTTCAGCAGCTTGATCAGCGCCAGCATCTCGCCGCGGGTGATGCTGCCCTTGGCGTAGAAGGCGTTCACCAGCGTCATCATGGCGGCGATGGCGGTGTTGTACTTCATCTTCTCATAGTCCTCGCCGACCTTCTTGATGCAGGTGTGCACGTCGTAGGCCATGTCCTTCGAGATGCCTTCCTCGTCGGTCATGAACTCCATCATGCGCCACACGCGGTCCAGGAACCGGCGGCAGCCCTTCACGGAATCGTCGTTCCACGGCGCGGCGGCGGTGTAATCGCCCATGAACAGCACGTACAGCCGCAGCGTGTCCGCACCGTACTGGGCCACGATGTCCAGCGGGTCCACCACGTTGCCCTTGCTCTTGGACATCTTCTCGCCGTCGCTGCCCAGGATCAGACCCTGATAGCTGCGCTTGGCGTAGGGCTCGGGGGTGTTCACCTCGCCGATGTCGTACAGGAATCGGTGCCAGAACCGGCTGTACAGCAGGTGGCGCGTCACGTGCTCCATGCCGCCGTTGTACCAGTCCACCGGCATCCAGTATTTCATCTCGTCCATGGACGCGAAGGCGTTATCGTTGTGGGGATCGACGAAACGCAGGAAATACCAGCTGGAGCCGGCCCACTGGGGCATGGTGTCGGTTTCGCGCCTGGCGGGGCCGCCGCATTTCGGGCAGGTGCAGTTCACGAAGCTGTCGATGCGGGCCAGCGGGGATTGCCCGTCGGTGCCGGGCTCGAAATTCTCCACGTCCGGCAGCGTCAGCGGCAGCTGGTCGTAGGGCACGCCCACGGTGCCGCATTTCGGGCAGTGGATCAGTGGGATCGGCTCGCCCCAGTACCTCTGGCGGTTGAAGGCCCAGTCCTTCATCTTGTACTGGATGCCCTTCCTGCCGATGCCCTTCTTCTCCAGGAAGTCCAGCATCGCCTGGATGGAATCCTTTTTGTTGTCGTAGGCGTTCAGGAAGTCGGAATTGACCATCGGGCCGTCGCCGGTGTAGGCTTCCTGTTCGATGTCGCCGCCCTGGATGACCTCGATGATATCCACGCCGAACTTCTTCGCGAACTCCCAGTCGCGCTGGTCGTGGGCGGGCACGGCCATGATGGCGCCGGTGCCGTAGCCCATCATCACGTAATCGGCGATGAAGATCGGGATCTTCTTGCCGTTCACGGGATTGACGGCCTCGATGCCCGCCAGCTTCACGCCGGTCTTGTCCTTGGCCAGCTGGGTGCGCTCAAACTCCGTCTTCTTCGCGCAGGCCTCGCGATAGGCCTCGACTTCATTCCAGTTGGAAATGCGGTCCCTGTACTGGTCCAGCAGCGGATGCTCCGGCGCCATGACCATGAACGTCACGCCGAACAGCGTGTCGGGGCGGGTGGTGTAGATCTCCAGCTTCTCCGGGATGCCGTCCAGCGCGAAATCCACGAACGCGCCGGTGCTGCGGCCGATCCAGGTGACCTGCTGCTGCTTGATGCTGTCCGGGTAATCCACGGTCTCCAGACCCTCCAGCAGCTTGTCGGCGTACTGGGTGATGCGCAGGTACCACACGTCCTTGGGCAGCTGCACCACGTCGCTGTGGCACACGTCGCACTTGCCGCCCTGGCTGTCCTCGTTGGACAGCACCACCTTGCAGTGGGGGCAGTAGTTCACCAGCGTCTTGGCGCGGAACACCAGCCCGTGGTCGAACAGCTTCAGGAAGATCCACTGCGTCCACTTGTAGTAATCCGGCAGCGAAGTGGAGATCTCTCGGCTCCAGTCGAAGGAGAAACCGATCTGCTTCATCTGGTCGCGGAAGTGGTCCACGTTGCGCGTGGTGATCACGTGCGGATGGGTGTTGGTCTTGATGGCGTAGTTCTCCGCGGGCAGACCGAAGGAATCGAAGCCCATCGGGAACAGCACGTTATAGCCCTCCATGCGGCGCTTGCGGGCCACGACCTCCAGGCCGGAATAGGCCTTGATATGGCCCACGTGCATGCCCGCGCCGGAGGGATAGGGGAATTCCACCAGGCCGTAGAACTTGGGCTTGGCGTGGCTGGCCTCCGCGGCGAAGGCCTGGTTTTCTTCCCAGTGCTTCTGCCACCTGGTTTCGATGTCTGCCGGGGAATAGGCGGGGATGTTGTTCATTTCCATACGCTCCTTCGGTGTGATTGATAGCAAAAACCTTCCGTCTCCGTTAAGAGACGGAAGGCAGAAAGCCCTTCGCGGTACCACTCTTATTGGCCTCGTCGTGCGAAGCCCCCTCGATGCCGGTAACGGCGGCGGCCGCCTGTCACACACAGGGACGCTCGGGAACGAGTTCGGCGCTGCGCGACGCTGCCTTTCAGCCTGGGGCAGCTCTCTTCGGACGCGCGGGACGGGCGATTGCCGCCGGGGACGCTTACTGCTTTCCTTCATCGCGTGGGCGAATTTCCATCCGCCTGGCAACCATTATAGACGCATCCGGTTCGCTTTGTCAAGCGCCGCAGGTTAAAATCCGGGTGCGCGGCAAAAGAAAACCGGGCAGGGAACCCTGCCCGGGATCATTCGGATTCAGATCAGTTGCCGGCAGCGGCGTCAGTGGCTTCCTCAGCGGCGCCTTCGACGGCGTCAGCAGCTTCCTCAGCGGCGCCTTCGGCGGC
>CACWVN010000131.1 GCA_902764285.1 uncultured Eubacteriales bacterium | reverse complement strand
GCAGGTCATCGGCGTGCCCGACAAGGCCATGGGCGAGGAGATCATGGCCTGCGTCATCCTCAAGGAGGGCGAAAGCATGACCGTGGACGAGATGAAGAAGTACGTGCTGGACCACATGGCCAAGCACAAGGTGCCCAAGTACATCGAGTTCGTGGATTCCTTCCCGATGAACGACGCCGGCAAGATCCAGAAATACAAGATGCGCGAAATGGCCATCGAAAAGCTGGGCCTGCAGAAGGACGCGGCGATCGAGACGGCGTGACCTTTTGGCGGGGGACCTGCTTCCCCCGCCAAGGCCACCCCTTTGACAGATTTTGCTTGAGCCCAAAGGCTCCGGCCGCAAAATCTGCAAGGTATGGATTTTGCGCGGCAAAATACCATTCCGTCCCGGCGTACACGCCGCCGGGAACGGATGGATGATCGGGGCGCTGCCGCCCCCGATACCCCCGGCAAGATTGCCGGAGGCGGAGTGAGAAAAGGGAGTAGGGAGTAGGCAGTAGGGAGTAGGGAGTAGGAGAATGCTCTGATCCCTGTAGGGGCGCCGATGCGGCGCCCGCCCAAAGCCTTCCCCTTCAGGGGGTTCGAGCGCCCGGAAAACGGAAGAATGATATGGGTATTCTGATATGCGGGCTCAATGGAGCGGGAAAAAGCACCCTGGGGAAAGCGCTTGCCGAGCGGATGTCGTTTCAGTTCATCGACAATGAAGACCTGTACTTTCCCAAAACGGACAGTTCGTATGCGTTTTCAAATCCCCGATCTGACGCGGAAGCCATACGGATATTGGAAGAATGGATTGATAAAAACGACAGGTTCATTTTTGCGGCGGTCAAAGGGAATTACGGAGAAACGCTTCTTTCCAAATTGGATTGCGTTATTCTGGTTGAAGCGCCAAGGAATGTGAGGCTGGAACGGGTCAGGCGGCGCTCCGCTCGGAGGTTTGGCGACAGAATCCTTTCGGGAGGAGACCTGGCGCAGCCGGAGAACGAATGGTTTCAGCGGGTAGAGCGCCGGCCGGAGGATTACGTCCTGACGTGGCTGGCGGACGCGCATTTGACCTGTCCGATCATTCATGCGGACGGGACGCGTCCCGTTGAAGAAAACGCCGGGTTGTTGCTTTCCGAAATCATGCGTCTGACAGGTTTTCAGCCCCTGTCTTAACAGAACAAGGAGGTCTCCCCATGACCGAGAAGAAGAATCCCGTCTACGTCACCATGGACGGCAACGAGGCCGCGGCATACGTCGCCTACGCCTTTACGGAGGTCGCCGCCATCTATCCCATCACGCCGTCTTCGCCGATGGCGGGCAAGACCGACGTGTGGTCGGCCAAGGGCAAAGAGAACCTGTTCGGCCAGACCGTGCGGCTGGTGGAGATGCAGAGCGAGGCCGGCGCGGCGGCGGCGGTGCACGGCGCGCTGCAGACCGGCGCGCTGGCGGCCAGCTTCACGTCGTCCCAGGGCCTGATGCTGATGATCCCGGTGCTGCACCGCATCGCGGGCGAGCGCCTGCCCGGCGTGCTGCACGTGGCGGCCCGCACCGTGGGCGCCCACGCGCTGTCGATCTTTGGCGACCATTCCGACGTGATGTCCTGCCGCAACACCGGCTTTGCGATGCTGTGCGCCGGCAGCGTGCAGGAGGTCATGGACCTGGCGGGCGTCGCCCACGCCGCGGCGGTGAAGGGCCGCGTGCCGTTCATGCACTTCTTCGACGGCTTCCGCACGAGCCACGAGATCGACAAGGTGGCGCAGATCTCCTATGACGACCTGCGCGGCCTGCTGGACGCGGACGCGCTGGACGCCTTCCGCGCCCGGGCGCTGAACCCCGAGCACCCGATGATCCGCGCCACCGTGCAGAATCCCGACATCTTCTTCCAGGTCCGCGAGGCCAGCAACGCCGATTACGCCGCGCTGCCGGACATCGTGGAGGAGAAGCTGGCGAAGATCGCCCGGATCACCGGCCGGGAATACCACTGTTTCGATTACTACGGCGCGCCCGACGCCGAGCGCGTGGTGGTGGCCATGGGCAGCGTCTCCGGCTGCGTCCAGGAGACGGTGGACGCGCTGAACGCCCGGGGCGAGAAGGTGGGCTTTGTGCAGGTGCACCTGTTCCGGCCCTTCGACGTGAAGCGGTTCGTCGCCGCGCTGCCGGACAGCGTGAAGGCCGTCGCCGTGCTGGACCGCACCAAGGAGATGGGCAGCGCCGGCGAGCCGCTGTACCAGGACGTTTGCACCGCGCTGCGCGGCCGCGCCGACCTCACCGTCGTGGGCGGGCGCTACGGCCTGTCCAGCAAGGACACCACGCCCGCGCAGATCGCCGCGGCGTTCGAAAACCTGCGCGCGGCGAAGCCGGTGAACAGCTTCACCATCGGCATCGTGGACGACGTGACCCACCTTTCGCTGCCGGACGCGCCCGTGGCCGCGGAGCCGGCGGGCATGGTCAGCTGCAAGTTCTGGGGGCTGGGCTCCGACGGCACCGTGGGCGCGAACAAGAACACGGTGGAGATCATCAACAGCCACACGCCGAAGTTCGCCCAGGCCTACTTCGAGTACGACGCCAAGAAGAGCTACGGCGTCACCAAGAGCCACCTGCGCTTCGGCGACGCGCCGATCCGCGCCAGTTATTACGTCAAGCAGGCCGATTTCGTGGCCTGCCACAACCCCACCTACATCGAAAAATACGACATCGCCGAGGAAGTGAAGCCCGGCGGCACGCTGCTGATCAACTGCCCGTGGGACGCCGCGGCGCTGGAGGAGCACCTGCCCGCCCACGCCAGGCGGGAGATCGCCCGCAAGGGGATCCGGCTGTATACCATCGACGCGGTGAAGATCGCCGGCGCGCTGGGGCTGGGGAACCACTTCAACATGGTGTTGCAGTCGGCGTTCTTCCACCTGATGCCCGTCATCCCGGTGGACGAGGCCGTGGGCTACATGAAGGCCGCCGCCGAAAAGACCTACTTCGCCAAGGGCGAGGACGTGGTCAAAAAGAACCTGGCCGCCATCGACGCCGGCAAGGACGGCCTGGCGGCGATCCCCGTGCCCGCCGAATGGGCCGATGCCCAGGACGCGCCCGCCGCGCCGCGGGACGTGCCCGAGGTGGTCACGAAGCTGCTGGATCCCATCAATGCCCAGAAGGGCGACGACCTGCCGGTTTCGGCGTTCAAGGGCTACGAGGACGGCGTGATGGACATGGGCCTGACCGCCTACGAGAAGCGCGGCATCGCCACCCGCGTGCCGGTGTGGGACCCGGAGAAGTGCATCCAGTGCAACAGGTGCAGCTACGTCTGCCCCCATGCGGTCATCCGCCCGTACCTGCTGACCGAAGCCGAGAAGGCCGCCGCGCCGGAGGGCCTGAAAACCGCGCCCGCCAAGGGCAGGCAGGCCGAGGGCCTTTACTTCGCCATGGCCGTCAGCAACCTGGACTGCACCGGCTGCGGCAGCTGCGAAAACGTGTGCCCGGCGAAGGAAAAGGCGCTGACGATGGTGCCCGTCGCCGACGCGCCGGATACCTCCGCCGCCTGGGAATATGCGCTGAAACTGCCGGACAAGGGCGACGTGTTCGATCCGTACACCGTCAAGGGCAGCCAGTTCCGCCGGCCGCTGTTGGAATTCAGCGCCGCCTGCGCCGGCTGCGGCGAGACGCCCTACGCGAAGCTGCTGACCCAGCTGTACGGCGACCGGGTCTACTGGGCCAACGCCACCGGCTGCAGCCAGGCCTGGGGCAGCGCCATGCCCGGCATCCCCTACACCGTGAACGCCTGCGGCCGCGGCCCGGCCTGGTCGAATTCGCTGTTTGAGAACAACGCCGAGTTCAGCCTGGGCATGGTGCTGTCCGTGCAGCAGCAGCGCGCCGCGCAGAGGATGCGCGTGGAGGCGCTGCGCAGGACCTGCGGGAACGGGGAAGCGGCCGCCGCCATCGACCGGTGGCTGGAAACCTACGACGACATCGACGCCAGCGCGCCCGCCAGCCGCGCGCTGATCGCCGCGCTGGAGAAGGACGGAAGCGACGCCGCGAAGACCATCCTGAAATACCGCGACCAGCTGGCGAAGAAGACCTTCTGGATGTACGGCGGCGACGGCTGGGCCTATGACATCGGCTTCGGCGGGCTGGACCACGTGGTGGCCAGCGGCGAGGACGTGAACGTGCTGGTGGTGGACACCGAGATCTATTCCAACACCGGCGGCCAGAGCAGCAAGGCCACGCCCGTGGGCGCGGTGGCCCAGTTCGCGGCCAGCGGCAAGAAGCGCCCGAAGAAGGACCTGGGCGGCATGCTGATGACCTACGGCAACGTGTACGTGGCCCAGGTGGCCATGGGCGCGGACAACGCCCAGCTGGTGAAGGCGCTGAAGGAGGCCGAGGCCTTCCGCGGGCCCAGCGTGGTGATCGCCTACGCGCCGTGCCAGAGCCACGGCCTGAAGTGCGGCATGGCCAAGGTGCAGGAAGAGATGAAGCGCGCCGTGGACGCGGGCTACTGGTTCCTGTACCGCTATAACCCCGCCGCCGAGCCGCGGTTCACGCTGGATTCCAAGGCGCCGACGATGGATTACGAGGCGTTCCTGGACGGCGAGGTGCGCTATGCGTCGCTGCGGCGCACGTTCCCCGAGAATGCCGAGGCGCTGTTCGCCGAGGGCGCGAAGCTGGCGAAGGAGCGGTATGCGAAGCTGGCCGCGGAAGCGAAGGAATAACGGCGAAAAGGAAAGGCGCCGGGACGCTCGATCGAGCGTCCCGGCGCTTTTGTGCGCGCTTCCGTGAGAAAA
>CACWVN010000130.1 GCA_902764285.1 uncultured Eubacteriales bacterium | reverse complement strand
TGTCCATGTCTACTGTTTTTCGGAGGGAACCCATGATTACAACCAAAGATTTGATGATGCAGTTTCCGGACGGCACCGCCATCCGGTATGACGATTTATGCTTTGAAGACGGCCGGAGCTACGCGCTGCTGGGCGCGTCGGGCTGCGGCAAATCCACGCTGCTGAACCTGCTGGCGGGCGTGCTGACGCCCACGTCAGGCGCGGTGGAGATCGACGGCCAGGCCGCCAGCCAGTGGAACCAGAAGGAGAAGGACGCCTTCCGCATCCGCCGCATCGGCTATGTGCTCCAGGATTTCAAGCTGCTGGAGGACATGACCGTCGCCGACAACATCGGCCTGCTGCGCCTGGAGGGCGTGGACATCGGCGGCATGGACGCGCTGCTGGACGCGCTGGGCATACTGAAACTGAAGCGGCGCCGCGTGCGGCGGCTGTCCGGCGGCGAAAAGCAGCGCGTGGCCATCGCCCGGGCGCTGATCAAGAAGCCCTCGATCATCCTGGCGGACGAGCCCACCGGCAGTCTGAACTTCGAGACCGGCGACGCCGTGGTGCGGCAGCTGATCGAAAACGCCGCCGGCGGCACGCTGATCGCCGTCACCCACGACGACCGGCTGGCCCCGCGGTTCGACGAAGTGATCGATATGAACGCCATCGCCCATTTCGATTCCGGAAGGGAGGCGGCGGCAAATGCTTAAATTCGCGCTGAAACACATGGCCGTGCGCCGCGCCAAGCTGATCATGACGGCGCTGTCCATCGTGATCACGGCGGCGGTGGCGCTGCTGGCCTACAACATCTCCACCCAGGTGTCCGAGGGCATCGTGAATACCGCCGCGAAGTACGACATGATCATCGGGCCCTCCGGCAGCGCCACGCAGCTGGCGATGAACACCATGTTCTTCACCGACAAGCCGCTGGGCACCATCCCCTATTCGCTGGTGGACGAACTGAAGAACAGCGGCCTGGTGAACGAGGCGATCCCCTTCAGCATGGGCGACAGCTACAATTCCGCGCCCATCGTGGGCACCGACGCCAGCCTGCTGGCCGGCAAGGCGCTGAAATCCGGCGAGATGTTCGCCCGGCCGCTGGACGCCGTCGTGGGCTGGGAGGTCGCCCGGACCTACGGGCTGAAGCCCGGCGACGAGATCGTCACCTCCCACGGTCTGAGCGGCGACGGCACGGCCCATGCGGAGCACCCGCTGACCGTCACCGGTATCCTCTCCAAGACCAACACCGCCTATGACAACGCCGTGTTCACGCCGGTTTCCACCATCTGGGCGCTGCACGACCACGGGGACGACGATGACGGCGAGGAGCACGATGAGGACGGTGAAGCGCACGACGAGGTCCATGAGAGCCACGAACACCATGAGCACGCCGGAGAAGGGCAGATCTGCGCGGTGCTGGTGCGCTCCACCGGGTTCAATGCCTGGTCGCAGCTGATGAGCATCTACGGCGGCAACGCCGATTACCTGGCCATCAACCCGAACACGGTGCTGCGCGAGGTAATGGACAACGTGGACCTGAGCCGCCGGATCGTGTACATCCTGTGCGCGGTAATCCTGGTGATGAACCTGTTCGTGGTGTCGGTGATCGCGCTTTTGAACATGTACGATTCGCGGGAAGAGATCGCGCTGATGCGGCTGATCGGCATCGGCATGGGCAAGATCAACCGACTGTACCTGATCCAGAACGCCATCACCGGCGCGGCGGCGATGCTGCTGTCGCTGCTGGCGGCGCACCTGGCGCTGCTGGGCATCCGCCGCTTCGCGGCCGGCATGGGCATCGTGCTGGACGCTGCGCGCGTCTACCCGATGGAATGGCTGATCCTGCTGGCGGTGTTCGCGCTGAGCATACTGCCCACGGCGATCTGCACCCGCGCCATGGCCCGCAAAGACAGCCTGGCCGGATAGCCCGCGCCACTTCCATAAACCCGGAGGGATACCGATGAAAAAGACCATCCTGTTCGCGCTTCTGCTGGCGCTGATCGCCGGCGCGCTGGCCGGCTGCGGCGGCAGCGGCGGCGCCGAGGCGCAGAAGCTGAGCTTCGCCGAATCCGCCAGCATCGAAACCATCACGGCCCTGGACGGCAAGCAGGTGACGCTGACCGGCTACATGGCCACGCTGTCCCCGCTGAGCGGCGAGTACATCTACCTGATGAACCTGCCCTACCAGAGCTGCCCGTTCTGCGTGCCCAACACCCAGCAGCTGGCGAACACCATGGCGGTGTACGCGCCGAAGGGCAAGACCTTCACCTACACCGACCGGCCGGTGCGGATCACCGGAAAGATGGAGCTGGGCGATTTCACCGACGAGTACGGCTACACCTACAACTACCGCATCGTGGACGCGACGTATGAGGCAGTGGATCTGTCCCAGGTGTCCGCCGACTACGCGATGTACCAGTCGCTGGCCGAGGACGGCGTGATCGCCGATGTGAACGCTTCGTTCGATTACCTGCTGTTCGTGTGCCAGTGGACGGAATACCAGGGCGGCTACACCGATGAAAACGGCCAGCAGATCACCTACAACCTGTATCCCGGCGACGCGGAAAACGCGCTGGCGGACGAGCAGTTCGGCTACGGCAAGCAGGCGAAGGAGGATTACTATCCCGATCTGATCCGGCGCGTGGAGGCGGTGGGCGGCGATTCGCTGTCCGATCTGGTGCAGGTCCTCCGGGACGCCCAGTCGCTGGAGCAGTACGCCCGGGACCAGCTGGTCTCCGGGGAATACGCCTACGACGAGGCGGCGGATAAATACACCCTGAACGACGCCGAGAACCTGTACAACCGGTTCTACGAGGTCTACGGCCGGTTCAGCCAGTGGCTGACGAAGTACGAACTGTGATCCCGAAGGGCGCGAAAAAGCGGCCATCCGAAATGGATGGCCGCTTTTTTGCGGAGGTTTAACGCTCGTCCAGGCCCACGTTCCCGCTGTTCACGCCCTGGCCGGCATCCTTCAGCGGCAGCCAGTCCAGCACGCGGCGGATCTGGTCGTCCCAGAAATCCCATTCGTGGCCGCCGGGGCCCTCGTAATAGGTCAGATCGAAGCCGGCGTCCCGGAACAGATCGCGGTACGCCCGGTTCGATTCCAGCAGCCCGTCCTCCGTGCCGCAGGCCAGGTAGATCTTCGGCATCGGCTTTTTGGATTTCTCCAGCCGTTCGATCAGCACGCGCGGGTTCATGTCGGAATCCCGCGTCTTCTCCAGCGGGCCCATTCCCAGCGCGTCGTAGTCCATGATGGGCGGATCGTCGTTCTCGTCGAACATGTGCAGCGCCGACGACAGCCCCGCGACGCAGCCGAAGGTGTCGCTGTATTTCAGGCCGTTGCGGATCGCGCCGTAGCCGCCCATGGACAGCCCGGCGATGAAGGTGTCCTCGCGCCGGTCGGAGAGCGGGAACATGCGCCGGGTCATCTCCACCAGCTCGCGCCCGACGAACTCGCCGTAGCAGTTCTTCGCCGCCGGGCGGTCGATGTAGAAAGCGTTGTCGCCCGAGGGCATCACCACCGCCAGGTTCCGCTCCTCGGCCCAGCGCTGGATGCGGGTGCCGGTCACCCAGTCGGTGTAATTGCCCAGCAGCCCGTGCAGCAGGTACAGCGTCTTATAGGGCCGGGCGTCCGGCGCGGGTGTGCCGTCGAAATTGAATTTGTCCACCGGCAGGATCACGTTCACGGGAACCGTGCGGAACAGGGCCATCGACAGGTAATTGACCTGAATCAGCGCCATGCGCAGCATCTCCTTTTCATTTGATTACAGCAGCTTCACCAGTTCCTCGCGGATGCCGTCGTAATGGGCGTCCACCAGGCCGTAGTCCTTCTGCTTGTAGTTCCACAGCGCGCGCCCGATGGAATACTTTTCGAACACCGCGCTGATGTCCTTCAGCCATCGCAGCGCGTCCTGGGGCGGTGCCTGGTCGATCACGCCGTATTCGCCGCAGTACAGCGGCGCGCCGTTTTTCTCCGCAGCGGCCAGCGCCGGGCCGAACAGCGCCTCGAACAACTCCGGGCCCAGTTTCGCCACGCCCTTGCCGGCAATGGCCCCGGCCAGGTCCAGGCCGCACCGCGCGGACTGGGCCAGGTAGTATTCCAGATCGTCCGGGTAATGCACGGTCAGGTCCTTGGGGATCGTATCCACCCAATAGGCTTTCTGGTGGGTGAAGATCATCGGCTCATAGCAGTGGAAGTTGTACACCACGCGGTCGTCCCGAGGCGGCGCCAGCAGCGGCACGCTGGTGACGGCGTTATATTTCACCCCGCCGACGACGATCCAGACCTGCGGCGCGATTTCGCGGATGGCCGCGATCGTGCGGTCGGCGATGTCGTTCCATTCGTCCACCACCGCCGGGGAGACCACTTCGTTCAGCAGGTCGAAGGCAACGTGGCCCCGGTTGCCGTAGCGCCCGGCCAGCCGGCGCCACAGCGCCATGAACCGCTCCTGCAGCGCGGCGTCGTGGAAAAAGGCCTCCCTATCGGCGTCCCTGTCCAGCGGATCGAAGGTGTAGCCAAAGGCCTTGTGCAGATCCAGCAGCACGTTCAGCCCCGCCGCCGCGCACCAGTCGGCGCAGTCGTCGATATGCTTCAGCCCCGATTCGATGGGCGCGCCGGATTCGTCCTCGATCCAGTTGTAATCCACCGGCAGCCGCACGTGGTCCAGCCCCATGCCGGCGATGCGGCGGATGTCCGATTCGGTGATGAAGGTGTTGAAGTGTTCCTCGCCGGGATGGTCGCACTGGGACAGCCAGCCGCCCAGGTTCACGCCGTGCCGGAA
>CACWVN010000129.1 GCA_902764285.1 uncultured Eubacteriales bacterium | reverse complement strand
GTTTCTCCCTATCCGGACGCTCCCCGCTTTCGCGGCTCTCAGCTCCCTCGATAGGGCTCTTCCTTCTCTCTCTCTGTATCGTTTTCAAGGTTCGCTCGCCGCCCCGTTCGCGGTCCCCCGTTCGCGTGACAGCTTGTCTATATTATCAAAACCGGGCGGGCGTGTCAATAGGCATTTTCTCGATTTAACTTATTATTAACTTTTCAGCGCCGAAAAACCCGGCTGTTTCCCTTGTTTCCTGCATAAGGTGATAAAAAATGCAGGAAGTCCGTCCTTCCCACGCGGAGGTGTGAACATGCGAAAGCTGCGATCGGTCCTGTGCCTGCTGTGCCTGGCGGCGCTGATCCCGCTGCTGGGACGGGCCCGGCGATTCCTGCCCCAGGACAACCGCGCGCTGGTGGAGAAAAAATACGCGGGCTGGAGCGGCGTGCTGCGGCTGTGGTATTTTCCCGGCTGGATGGACGGCGCCGACCTGGCCGCCTGGCTGAACCGCTGCGCCAGGAGTTACGAAGCCGGGCACCCGGGCGTATACGTGCAGCCGCAGGAAGTGGACGCCGGGGCCATCGCCGATTTTCGCGAAAGCGGCATCCGGCCGCCGGACATGCTGCTGTTTCCCGCGGGACTGCTGGAGGACGCCGACGGGCTCGTGCCGCTGGAATCCGCGGCGCCGCGGCCCGGGCTTTTGCAAACGGGCGCATGCGCGGGCGCGGTTTACGCGCTGCCCGTGGCGATGGGCGGCTATATCTGGGCGTATGACGCGGGGCAGATCGACGCCGTTCCCGGCAGCTGGCGGGACGCCGACGCGATTTTGACCGCGCCGGAGGACGACGACTGGCACAGCTGGAGCGCGGCCCTGCTGGCGCTGTGCTCCGGGCGATACTCCGACGACCCCGGAACCGGCGGCGCGCCGGACGCGCCGGGGCTGGATCTGGGGCTTCCGGGCGGGACGCCTTCGCCGGCGCCCTCGCCTGCGCCGGCGCCGGAGAGCGGGCAGACGTGCGCGCTGCCGGAGGATTTCGAGCGGGACGCCGGCGCCTTCCGCCGCTTTACCAACGGCGAGGCCGCGGCGCTGCCCGTGACCCAGCGGGAAGTGAAGCGGCTGCGGGCGCTTTCGGACCAGGGGCGCGGCCCGGACTGGCGGCTGGCCGCGTCGGGCGCGGTCTTCACGGATCAATTGCTGTTCCTGGCCGTCGTGGACAAGCCCGACGCGCAGGCGGAGCTGTGCCGGGCGTTCGCCGATCACCTGCTGGAGGACGCGTGCCAGTATGCCCTCAGCCGGTACGGAGCCTTCGGCGTGACCGGCGCGGAATCCGGCTATGCCGCGAACGACCCGCTCGCGCAGATGGACGCGGCGCTGCGCGGCGGCGAACCGGCCGTTCCGAACGCCTTCGAAAGCGATTGGCGCGAAACCGCCGAAGCGCTCGCCCGAAAGCTGGCGGAGGTTTCGGCGGAAGCCCCGGCGCTGTGGCGGGCGCTGGTTCAGATTCTCCGAGAGGGTTCGGACGGATCATGAGGCGGCGGAAGCGCGCCCGTCCGACGCGCCATATAATATGGTAGAAAACTGGGCAAAAATCCAGCGAAATATCCGTACCCCTTGAGGCCGCCTGCCTTCCATGCTATAATAAATTGAAGGATTATCGGGCGGAACATGCTTTCGCCTGTTTGCGTGCGGAAGATACGCTCGGGAGGTACGAAATGAAATCGCTGATTCCCCAGGAGGAGCGCAACAAGACGATTTCCTATATCATCGTCGTGTGCACCGGGATACTGTTCGCGGTGCTGCTGCTGAATCTGGGCAAGGTCCAAAGTGTGCTGGGCAAAGTGCTGAACGCCGTGATGCCCTTTATCATCGGCATCTGCATCGCGTTGCTGCTGCTGCCCATCGTAAACCGGGTGGAGTGGTTCTTCACGAAGCTGGTGTTCCGGCGCAAGCCGCACCCGAAGCTGAGCCGCACGCTGAGCGTGATCATCGCCTACGTGGTGCTGATCGCGCTGGTGGTTGGTTTTATATCCATTGTGGTGCCCCAGCTGATCGCCTCGATTTCATCGATCCTGCAGTACATCTCCAGCTTTGACGTCACGCGGTTCGCGGGAAAGACCGCCCGCAGCATCAGCCAGTGGCTGGCGGGGATCCACCTGCTGGGCATCGAAGGCGAGCAGCTGGCCAAGGCCTGGGACGAAGCCGTTTCCGGGTTCATCGCCAACCTCTCCAGCAACGGCAGCCAGTTCGTCGATTATTCCTCCGGGCTGCTGTCGTCGCTGCTGAATTATTCGTCGGGCGTCCTGAACGGACTGATGACGCTGTCGGGCAACATCTATACCGTGCTGCTGCAGATCTTCATCGGCCTGATCTCCGCGTTCTACCTGCTGATAGACAAGGAGACCTTCTGCGCCCAGGTCAAAAAGCTGCTGTACGCCATATTCAAGCCCGCCACCTGCGACCGGCTGGTTTACTGGACGCGGCGCGGCCACCGGATCTTCGCCGGGTTCATCACCGGCAAGATCCTGGATTCCTTCATCATCGGCGTCATCTGCTATCTGTGCATGCTGCTGTTCGGCATCGAATACCCGCTGCTGATCAGCGTCATCGTGGGCATCACGAACATCATCCCCTTCTTCGGGCCGTATTTCGGCGCGATCCCCAGCCTCCTGATCCTGCTGCTGGTCAACCCGCTCAGCGCGCTGTGGTTCCTGATATTCATCCTGATCCTGCAGCAGATCGACGGCAACGTGATCGGCCCGTTCATCCTGGGCGATTATGTGGGCCTGCCCCCGTTCTGGATCATGCTGGCCATCGTGGTCGGCGGCAAGCTGTTCGGGTTCGTCGGGCTGCTGCTGAGCATCCCGGTGTTCGCGCTGGCCTACGCCATCGTGCGCACGCTGGTTGAAAAACAGCTGGAACGGCGCAGCCTGCCCCGGGAGACCGAAGCGTTTGTCAATATCCCCGAAAAACAGACGGCAACAAAAGGACCGAAAGTCAGGAAAAAGAAATGAAGTGTTTGATACTCGATTGCGGCGGCGTGCTGGCGTATCCCCGGCTGGGCGACTGGAATCTGCCCTTCGGCGCGGCGCGCATACTGGGCGACCGCGTGCAGAGCCTGCAGGGCTCCCGGGGGCTGCTGGCCCACCGGGAATCCGCGCGCTGGCTGGATGAATCCCGGCTGGTGAAGGACACCGCCGAGGAATTGACGCTGCGCAGGGAATACATCGCCAGCCTGGACCGGCTGCTGGGCCTGCGGATGACGCCGGCGGAAATCGAGGCGCTGGCCGGCGATTTCACCTATAACGCCGATCGCTTCGGTTATTTCGACGGCGTGAACGAATGGCTGCGGCGCTGGAAGCAGGATTACCGGCTCGCCATGTTGTCCGACGCCATGCCCTCCACCGTGGATTTCATGAAGCAGCGCGGCATCTACGACCTGCTGGACGCCTGCGTGATCTCCACCCAGGTGGGCGCGCTGAAGCCCGACCGGCGCATGTATGAAGCGATGCTGGACGCGCTGAACGCGAGGCCGGAGGACTGCCTGTTCGTGGACGACCGGGCCTGCAACGTGGAAGGCGCCGTGGCCGTGGGCATGCACGCGGTGCAGATGGCCCACCCGGAGTTCCTGCCGGACGCCCTGTGGGACGGCCCCGTGGCCCGGGGTTATGAATCGCTGGACCGGCTGTTGAAGGACGGCGGCGTCTGGGGGGCTTCCCGGTGAGCGGGCTGCCGGCTGAATTTCTGAATCAAATGCGAGAAATGCTGGGCGATGAGACCCCGGCATTTTTGCGCGCCATGGACGGCCCGCCGGCGCTGGCGCTGCGGCTGAACCCCCGCCGCGATGGCGCGGCGGTTTTTTCGTCAGCGGCAGTCCTGTATCCGTGTGTGAAAAGATCCTCCGGAACCGTACCCCTAAAGAGAATTTGTCTGCCGGGGATGAAATCGCCGGGGCATTTGTGTGATACACTGGAAAAAAGACTGCCGGCTGTGAGACAAACGGCAGAAACGGACTGACGAAGGTTTATGAAGTCCGATGAAGGCGGACAGAAGTTTGCGGATGTAACGGCCCGCAATGTGGGCAAGCGTATTGCCATTACCCTGGATGGGGAAGTTTTGACGGCTCCGGTGGTACAGGAAGCCATTACCGGCGGGCGCGCCCAGATTACTGGCAACCGTTCCATGGAAGAAGCACAGCACCTGGCGATTTTACTGCGCAGCGGCTCGCTGCCGGTTAAGTTGGAAATCATCGAGAACCGGACCGTGGGCCCGACCCTGGGGCAGGACTCCAAGGAAGCCAGTCAGAAAGCTTTCCTGATTGGTGTGGCAGGCGTGTTTGTATTTATGATTCTGTTCTACCGTCTCAGCGGTATCGTGGCGGATATTGCGCTGCTGCTGTATACGATGCTGCTGCTGCTGGTGATGCGTTACCTGAACGCAACCCTGACCCTGCCGGGCATGGCGGGCATCATCCTGTCCATTGGTATGGCGGTTGACGCCAACGTTCTGATTTTTGAACGGTTCAAGGAAGAAATCCGCACCGGGAAAACCCTGCGCAAGGCAATGGACAATGGGTTTGGCCGGGCGCTGGTGACAATTCTTGACTCTAACATTACGACACTGATGGCCTGCGCGGTGTTGTTCTATTTAGGCACCGGGCCGATTAAAGGGTCTGCGGTAACGCTGTCCATCGGTGTTATCTTAAGTATGTTCTCGGCGGTAACGGTTACCAAGTTTTTGCTGAAGTTCCTCATTGACGCCAACTTCACCAAGAGCCCGACGGCTTTTGGCATCTCCGCTCCGAAAGCAGAGGAGGTGGCAAAATGAAAAACTTCTCTATTGTCAGGAACTGGAAAATTTTCTTTGCGATTACGATTATCGGTCTGATGATCGGTTACGGCTCCATGATTTTCCGCGGCTTCAATCTG
>CACWVN010000128.1 GCA_902764285.1 uncultured Eubacteriales bacterium | reverse complement strand
GCGCTGGACTGCATGACCATCGCTGCGGCAATCCCCATGCAGATGACCGCGTCCATCATGCTGCAAACCGGCGTGGATAAAGGCATCCTGGGGCGCGTCTCCGCGACGCTGCGCATGGTCAGCATCGCGTCGACGGCGGCAGGCGAGATGCTCTTTGGACTCCTGAACGACGCCACATGGGTATGGCTGCCGATATTCCTCGGCGCGCTGGGCGTCGCGACGGCGGCCCTGCTGTTCCGGCGGGTCATAAACATCGATCCTGGGCAGGAAGTACGGTAAAGAAGTCAGGAGGAGAGGGAAATATGTCCAGAAAAGACACCGAAGACCAGCGCAAATCCATGAGCCGGCTGTTCCGGGGCACGCAGATATTCAAACCCCTGAACACCGGGCGCATCGACGAACACGTCGCCTGCGTGCGGGAGTGGGTCGCCAACATCTTCTTCTACACGAAGAACGGCGTGACGATCATGATCGACGCGGGCTACAACTACCCGCGCCTGAAGGAGAAGATGGGCTGGCTGGACATCGACCCGGCGTCCATCCGGCACATCCTGATCACCCACCAGGACACCGACCACGTCGGCGCGCTGGAGACGGACAGCGATTTGCTGTTCAGGGACGCGACGGTGTACCTGAGCGAGATCGAGAACCGCTATTTGACCGGCGAGGCGCGGCGGCGGGTGATCTATCATCTATACAAGCTGCCGATGGTCAAGACCGACAACAAGCGCGTGACGCTCACAGACGGTCAAATCCTGGATATCGAGGGCATCAAGGTGGAGTGCATCCTCGTGCCGGGGCACACCTGGGGGCACATGGTGTACCTGATCGACGACGAATACCTGTTCACCGGCGACACGATCTGGTTCGGCGCGGACGGCGGCTACAGCTTCATCAGCACGCTGGCCGAGAGCAACAAGGTCGCCGTCCAGAACCTCGAAAAGCTGGAGGCGAACCTGCGCTCGCGGAAGGGCCGCATCGCCGTGATCACCGGGCACACCGGCTGGTCGGACGATTTGGACTTCGTTTTTGCCCATCGGGACAAGCTGTGCTCGCTGTTCCGCAAGCGCGTGCCCGACCCCGAAGCGCCTTACGACGGCTACATCGAGGACGATGACACCGAGGAACGGGCGCGGACGGTGCCGCTGAAAAAGAAGAGCTGAACATCCACTGCGAAACGACCGGCAGTTGAGGGATGATATATGAACGCACAGATCGCGATGGCCGTCCTGATCCCGTTTCTGGGCACCAGCCTGGGATCGGCGCTGGTATTCCTGCTGAAAAAGCAGCTTTCGACCCGCGTGCAGAAGATCCTCACCGGCTTCGCGGCGGGCGTGATGGTGGCGGCCTCCTTCTGGAGCCTGCTGCAGCCCGCGCTGGACGCCAGCGCCGGCATGGGCGCGCTTTCCTTCCTGCCCGCGGCCGTCGGGTTCCTGGCCGGCATGGGTTTCCTGCTGCTGCTGGATATGATCACCCCGCACATGCACATGGACAAGCAGAACGAGGGCCCGCAGAGCGGCTTCAAGCGCACCACCAAGCTGATCCTGGCGGTGACGCTGCACAACATCCCCGAGGGCATGGCCGTGGGCGTGGTCTACGCGGGCTTCAGGGGCGGTACGGGCATCAGCGCCGCGGGCGCGCTGGCGCTGGCACTGGGCATCGCCATCCAGAACTTCCCCGAGGGCGCCATCGTGTCCATGCCGCTGCTGGCGGAGGGCATGCCCAGGCGCAGGACTTTCTGGATGGGTGTGCTGTCCGGTGCGGTGGAGCCCGTGGCCGCCGTCGTGACCCTGCTGGCCGCGGGACTGGTCACGCCGATCCTGCCGTATTTTCTCGCCTTCGCGGCGGGCGCGATGATGTACGTCGTGGTGGAGGAGCTGGTGCCCGAGATGTCCCAGGGCAGGCATTCCAACATCGGCACCGTCGCGTTTTCGCTGGGCTTTGTGCTGATGATGATCCTGGATACGACGCTGGGATGACGGGAGGGGAACGGCATGAAGGTATTGATCTACGGCGCGGGCGTCAGATCATCGACCGGACGCCGGATATCCCGATGCCGAACCGGCGGGCGCTGAAGGCGCAGATGCCAAGTTGGGAGACGATCAGAGAACACTACGGGAGGCGGGAACATGGCTGACAGGAAAACGGCCGAGCAGATCATGAAGAAGAAAGCCTTTATCAAGGCGGAAATCGAGCGGCAAATGCCGAAGGCGCAGGCGGAAATGCTCTGGCGGCAGGCGACGGAGAAACTGGCGTCCATCATGGATCGGTACGCGGATCTGCCCGAAGGGCTGCGGCCCCATACGGATATCCGCATCTTTCCGTCCGCGGCCATCTATCTGACGGCAAAGGAGCGCCTCGGACAAAAGGCCGCTTATGGCATCATCGAAGGCGCCGCCGTCGCCCTGACCGTGAGGACGGGGAAGAAGCTGGCGGGGCTGATGCGCGTGCCGGGCATGCGCGGCCTGTTCATCCGAATCTGGGATCCTTTGACCCGGCGGATTTTCGGGCCGAACAACGGCTTCAAAAACGTGTTCTACCCGAAGGAGAAGGGCGCGTTTCGGATGGATATTCTGGGCTGTCCCTACTTCCGCTATTTCACGGAGCTCGGCTGTCCGGAACTGACCAAAATCTTCTGTGAAAACGACGACCGGGTGTACGGAAACCTGCCGGGCATCGCCTTTGAGAGGACGGGCACGCTCGGCAAGGGCGCCCAGCGATGCGATTTCTGCATCAGGAAGGCGTAGATCCGACGTGAAGGTTTACGAGTTCGGCGAGTCGCATGAAAAATCCTTCGTGATGTTCCCCTGCGCCGCGGAACTGGTGATGATGTTCCCGGAAAGGTTTTACCGGGAAGCTGCGCGTTTCATGAACGGGGAGTGACGCATTATGAACTGGCCGAGGATATTGCTGGACGGACTGGCGATGTCGCTGCTGTTCAACGCCGTGGCAGGGCTGGGATTCCTTTTGGTGCCGCAGGCGTACAGCACGATGTTCCCGAAGGAAATAAAGGAAGCAGCCGCGCCTTTCGTGGATAAGAAGGACGTGCGGACGATGAAGCTGATCCTGTACCCGCTGTACCTGGTGCTGTTCGTCTGGTGGGCGTTCAGCGCGCGCTTCGCGGGCATCGTCGGTTTCCGGAATCTGTTTTGGACGGGGTATCTGGAGATGACGATGGTCAGCGTCACGGATTTCATTATCCTCGACTGCTGGCTGCCGCAGAGGATCCGCCACAGGATCAAAGGCGCGGAGCACTGCAAAGCCTGGGAGCGCCGGGAATGGCTGCTCAGGCTGGCGATCCCGGAGCACGGCCTGGTGTGGACGTTCATCATCTGGCCGGTGGCGGGGCTGTTCGCAGCGGGAATCAATTGTCTGTTGGGGTGAGAAAAATGAAGTACACGGGAATGCCCGCGGCCATGTGGCTGCTGTTCGTCGGTTCCTTCAGGCGCCAGCTTACGGAAACGCTCGGCTTCAAGCCGTCCCGCGCGAAGGAAATCGCTGTTTCGGCGAAGCGGAAATACAAGTGGATCATCCGCGGCCTGCCGGAGTTTGAAAAGGGCGACCGCTTCAAGATGAACATCCTAAGCTGCGCGATGTTCGCCGCGTTTCTGTTGGAGCTGCCGGCAAAGCCGTCGGTCGATCAGGCGGCGGATTACTACCGCGAAGCGATGACGACCGGCGCGATGAAGGCGTTCTGCCGCATGGCCGGGAAACGCAAGTTTACGCCCAAGGACGTCGAGGGGATGAAGGCGACCGCGGCGCTGAACGCGGCGGACCGCAACCCCTATTCCTGGAACATGACCTTCCATCCCTACCCTGACGGCAGCGGCTATGAGGCGCGATTCACGAGGTGCGGCATCTGCGCGCTGATGAAGGAGCTCGGGCTGTTCGCCTACGTCCCCGCCATGTGCCGCCTGGACTACACCATGAGCGAGCTGGGCGGCGCGTGCGAATTCGTGCGGGAATACACGCTGGCCTCCGGCGGGCCGTACTGTGACTGCGGATACAGGAAAAAGGTGTGAAAACCATTTTCCTTTTGAACCTTGCACTGTGGAGCGCCTCTCCTGCGGGAGAGGCGCTTTTTTCTTTGCGGACAGATGCGGGATTATGAAGGGCTCCATGGAGGGAATCGCCGTCCCGCGGTTCCGTCAACAATCCTTTTTGTGAAATTCCTGAAAACCCATTGACAGCGGCATCGAGTTAGTGTATTATAACCATGTGATTAGATACAACTAACACATTGGAGGGAGCGCCATGCTGGATCGCGCGATCATCGACCACGCTTCGCCGACGCTGGCCCGGTTGAAGCTCGGGAATCTGTTCAATTATCCCAGGAATGCGGATTTTGACGCCGAGTTTGCCGATCTCCGGGCGCTGCTGGGCAAAAAGGGCGTGGCGCTGACGGTGCTGAGGGAAACGCGGGACAGGGCGCTCCTCTACATCTACCGGGCGGATGAATTGAAAAAGGCGCTCCGGGGGGATGCCGTCCGGCGCCTGCTGAAATCCTGCGGCTATACGCGCTTCGACGTCGACGGCGCGCTTGAAGCGTTGAAATTGCGCTTGAATGACGCGGAAGTCTTTCCGCATGAGATCGGCGTGTTTCTCGGCTATCCGCTGGAGGACGTGCTGGGGTTTATTGAGAACGGCGGACGGAACTGCCTGGCCTGCGGCTGCTGGAAGGTGTATGCCAACGAGTGCGCGGCGCTGAAGGCGTTCAAGCGCTATGAAAAATGCAAGTCAGTCTATCAAAGGCTGTTTGCGTCGGGCTGCCCGCTGTCGAGACTGACGGTGGCGGCGAGGCCCGCATAAGTTCCATATGCAGAGGAGGTTTTCCCATGAAGAAACTGACATGCCTGATGCTGGTACTGGTGATGATGATGGGCGCGATGGCGCTGGCGGAGGCGGCCGCGCAGCTGCTGGAGGACGTGAAGGGCACCTATGTGCCGTTGTTCCCGGTGATCACCGCGCCGGAGTACGACCAGCTCTGGCTCGATCCCTGCGTTGAAGCCGTCGGCGAAGAGGCCGCGCCCGCGGTCGCGGAGATGCTCAAAACGGCTTGCAGCGGCACGATCTACGGCCAGGAGGCCGTCGATGCCTTCGGCGACGGCTCGAACGGCGCGCAGTTCGACTGCGCGTTCATCAACGGCGTGGACACGATCACCTTCGACGGCGCGACGATCAGCGGCATGCTGGAAGGGAACGAGGTGTTCCGCCACGAATACGCCTATGTCGGCCCGCTGTCGCTGGGCGGGATGATGGACGGCACGCTCTACGAGACCGCCGACGCGGACGCGGGCGAATTCAAGTACTTCTACATGATGCCCGAC
>CACWVN010000127.1 GCA_902764285.1 uncultured Eubacteriales bacterium | reverse complement strand
GCCCGCGCCGCGGAAATCCGGGATGCCGCTGGCCGTGGAAACGCCTGCGCCGCCGAAGAACACGATGCGCTTCGCCCTGTCGATGATCTGCTGCAGGGTCTCCATGCCGATCCCTCCCTTCCAACCCAGTATAGCGCGAAAGCCGGCCCGGCGCAACCAGGACGCCTTGTTGAGAGTGGAGAGTTTAGAGTTCAGAGTTCAGATGAAGTTAGCCGGCGGCGCGAACCGTCCCTTGGGCAAACTGTATCTTAACTCTAAACTCTTGACGCTCTTAACTCTGTCAAGCGGCCCAGCCGCAAACGCAGACGCCCGCCCCATTCTGTACGGGGCGGGCGGATGGATTATGTCGGCGGAAGCAGTCGGCTCCCGGCACCGCCGGGTCAGTAGTTCTCCGCCTCCGCCGGGTCAGTAGTTCTCCGCCTTGATCTGGAAATAGGCCTGGGGATGAGCGCACACCGGGCACACCTCGGGGGCCTTCTTGCCGATCACGATGTGGCCGCAGTTGCTGCACTGCCAGATCATGTCGCCGTCGCGGGAGAACACGACGCCGTCCTCGATGTTCTTCAGCAGCTTGCGGTAGCGCTCCTCGTGCTCCTTTTCGATGGCCGCAACGCCCTCGAACAGCTGGGCGATGTCCTCGAAGCCCTCCTCGCGGGCCTCTTTGGCGAAGCCGGCGTACATGTCGGTCCACTCGAAGTTTTCGCCGTCGGCGGCGTCGTTCAGGTTCACGGTGGTGGTGGGCACCTTGCCGCCGTGCAGCAGCTTGAACCACAGCTTGGCGTGCTCCTTTTCGTTCTTCGCCGTCTCTTCAAACAGCGCGGCGATCTGCACATAGCCGTCCTTCTTGGCCTGGGAAGCGTAATAATCGTACTTGTTGCGCGCCTGGGATTCCCCGGCGAACGCCGCCATCAGATTGGCCTCGGTCCTCGATCCTTTCAGTTCCATAAAAACACCTCCATGATAATTGTTACCTTTCCGGAGCCATATTATCACAGGGGCGCGGAAGTGTCAACCTTGGCCGCCCCGCTGCGCGCAGTAAGCCTCGATGGCCCGGGCGGCGTACTCCGCCGTGCCCGGCCCGCCCGCGGCATCGATGTTCTCCGTGAAGCTGCCGCCGCCGGCGTACATGCGGCCCAGCCCGGCCAGCACCGGGTCGGAACAGGCGTAGTAGTGCGCCGAGATGTAGTCCTGCAGCTTCTTCACCTGCGCCTGCGGGATCTCCCCCGCCGGGTCCGCGTCCAGCATGCCGCCGAAGGCCGCCAGGATGCCCATGAGCTCCACCGACAGGCCGCGCTCCTCCTCGCGGGTGCGGCCCTTCGCCTTCTCCTCGTACTCCCGGTACTCCGGGGTGCCGCCCCAGCTGGCCTTCGCCTGCCGGGCGTATTCGTCGATCTTCCCCGTGTCAAACGCGCTGAAATCCAATCCGCTCACTCCCCTCGTCTTCATTCCCGCCGCCAGGGCGATCAGGTTCTCCAAATGCGCCTTCTTCAGCTTCAGCAATTCGATCTGCTGCTCCAGCGCCCGGGCGCGCCGGAAATCCGGGCTGTCCAGGATCGCGCGGATGTCCTTCAGCGGGAATTCCAGTTCCCGGAACAGCAGGATGCACTGCAGCCGCTCCAGCGCCGCGTCGTCGTACAGACGGTAGCCCGCCTCCGTCACCGCCGCCGGCTTCAGCAGACTGATGGCGTCGTAGTGGTGCAGCGCCCGGACGCTGACGCCCGTCAGAGCGCTGACCTCGTGCACGGTCCTCATCCGCACCGCCTCCCTTCGCCTATAGAATAAACCCTGACGCAACGTCAGAGTCAAGGGGTGCGATGAAAATTAACATTGGAGACGGAAATGGCGATTGGTAATGAGGAGTGAGGAGTGAGGAACTATAGTTACCCGCCGGCGGAAAACCATCCTGTACTCCTCACTCCTCACCGGCACCGCCGGGACGGGCGCCGCATCGGCGCCCCTACGGAGGGAGACGGCTCAAACCAACGCAGACGCCCCGGCCTTGAATCAATGGGCCGGGGTGGATGGTTCATGTACGCGGCAGCAGACGGCCCCCGGCACCGCCGGGACGCAGACGCCCGCCCCATTCGGTACGGGGCGGGCGGATGGATCATATGCGCGGCAGCAATCGGGATTGAGCGCACCGCGCTCACGCGGTAGCAGAGGCGTGCAGACTCAGTCTGCGTCGGCGCGGACGCGCCAGCCGTATTCATCGGGGATGCGGCCGGTCTGGATGCCGGTGATGGTGTCGTACAGCTTCTGGGTCACGGGGCCGATGCTGCCGTCGCCGATGGTCATCACGTCGTCCATGTAGCGCAGCTTGCCCACGGGGCTGATGACGGCGGCGGTACCGGTGCCGAAGACCTCTTCGAGGGTGCCGTTCTTCTGGGCCTCGATCAGCTCGTCCACGGAGATCCGGCGCTCTTCAACCTCCATGCCCCACTGGCGGCACAGGAACAGCACGCTGTTGCGGGTGATGCCGGGCAGGATGGAGCCGTTCAGCATGGGCGTGACGATCTTGCCGTTGATCTTGAACATGATGTTCATGGCGCCGACTTCCTCGATGTACTTGCGCTCCACGCCGTCCAGCCACAGCACCTGGCTGTAGCCGCCGTCGTGGGCCTTCACCTGGGCGATCAGCGACGCGGCGTAGTTGCCGCCGGTCTTGGCAAAGCCGATGCCTCCGCGCACGGCGCGCACGTACTCGTCCTCGATCCAGATGCCCACGGGCGCCAGGCCGCTCTCGTAGTAGGCGCCGGAGGGGCTGAGGATGATGATGAACAGGTAGGTCTTGCTGGGCGCCACGCCGAGGAACTCGTCGGTGGCGATCACGAACGGCCGGATGTACAGCGACGTGCCCGGATCGGTGGGGATCCAGTCCTTGTCCACCGCCACGACGGCCTTGATGGCCTGCACGAAATCCTCCTCGGGGATCTCGGGGATGCACAGGCGGTCGTTGGACGCGTTGGCGCGCTTGGCGTTCATGTCCGGACGGAACAGGAAAGCTTCGCCGTTTTCGCCGCGATAGGCCTTCAGGCCCTCGAACATCTCCTGGCCGTAGTGGAACACCATGGCGGAGGGCGCGAGGCTGATGTCCTGATAGGGCACGATGCGGGCGTCATGCCAGCCCTGGCCCTCGGTGTAATTCATCACGAACATGTGGTCGGTGAAGATGTGTCCGAAGCCCAGCTTCTGGCCCGGCGCCGGCTTCGCCTTGGGGGCGGTGGTTTTTTCAATGCGAATGTTCAGCATTTCTATCACTCCGTTCTGCATGCAGAATGAACGCACGCTGCATTTTTGAATATGATACCGCGTTAGCGTGGGAAAATCAAGAGCGATTCTGCAATTTTTGAGCGTTATCGCTTCAGTGTACACACTTTTAACCTTACAGGCGCTTGTGTTTCCCCGGCGGCTCGTGTATAATACCGTTCACAACCGAATACGAGACAGTTCGAGGCCCTCCTGTCTGAAGGACGCGCGCGTCCGGAAAAAACAAAACCAGGTATTGCGTCCCGCTGGGATGTTTGATGGGCATGGGAAACCATGCCCTCTCATTTTCCCGCGCGGCGCTGAAAGGGCATGGATAACCATGCCTTTTGTTTTGCGGGCTTCCTCTGTCCGGATACACAGGAGGAATCCCCATGTATAATCCCTTTGGAAAAGCCCGTTTCACCACGCGCGCCATCGTCAATGCCGGCCTGATCGCCGCCATCTACGTGGTGCTGACGCTGATCTTCCAGCCCATCAGCTTCGGCGCGATCCAGTTCCGCATCGCCGAGGCGCTGACGCTGCTGCCCATTTTGAGCGTGGACGCCGTGCCGGGGCTGTTCGTCGGCTGCCTGCTGGCCAACTGGCTGGGCGGCGGCATCTGGTTCGACGTGGTGCTGGGCAGCATCGCCACGCTGATGGCCGCGGTGTGTACCCGCATCACGCGCGGCAAGCCCGCCGTGGCGGCGCTCTTCCCCGCCGTCTTCAACGGGCTGATCGTCGGCCCCGTGGTGTATTTCGCCTATGTGCGCGCCCCGGGCGATCCCACCAGCATCCCCACGCTGCTGTTCAACATGGCCACGGTGGCCTTCGGCGAGCTGGTGGTATGCTATGTGCTGGGCCTGCCGATGCTGGCCGGGCTGAAAAAGCTGCCCGCCCGGTCGATAAACGCCGATCGTTCCCGGAAAGGCGAATCGCAGAAGGCGGATTAATGCCGCGGCTCCGCGGTTTACGGCAAACGATCATCGCGCGCAGCGTTCCTTTCGGACGCCGCGCGCGCTTTCGTTCCCGCCCGCGCACCGCGTAAAATATTTGCGAAAGGTATTGCTTTTTCGGGGCGGGTGTTGTATAATAACACCTGCGTTCGACGAAAGCGCGAACTGCGCTGATGTAGCTCAGTAGGTAGAGCGCATCCTTGGTAAGGATGAGGTCGCCGGTTCGAATCCGGCCATCAGCTCCATTAAACCAGTCAGAAATGACTGGTTTTCTTATGCTTTTTGGGGCGTTTTTGCAGGATTCGGTGTTGAATCCTGCAAAAATGAATGATCTCGTCCTGTGGACCCGGGGAAATGTCACACAGAGTGTCAGTTTTATGCACTTTTTTGGATTTTTCCTTCTATATATACATCCTAAAAATGCATGTCACGTATTTTGTCACACACCCGCCCCTTCCGACAGCCCGTAGAGCGCCGAGATGGGATTTGCGGTGTTAAGATTTTGCTGCCTGCCTTTGACGTAGTGCTTCAAGGTCATGGCCGCCGTGGTGTGGCCCGCCGCGGCCTGGGCCTTCTTGATGTCCTTAGTGGCGTCGTAGATGTCCGTTAGCACCGTCGTGCGGAACCTGCGGGGCTGAATCGCCTCCTCAAAGCCGATATCCTTTTGGATGCGCCAGCACATCCGCCGCACTTGCGTGTAGCTGATGGGGTTTGGGCCTCCGAAGATGAAATCCTCCGCGTTGCCCTCCGGCAGGTAGGCGAGGATGCCCGTCGCCAGGTCGATGTCGCGGCGGCTCGCGGCGGTCTTCGTTCCCTTGACTTCCGGCTGGTTGCGCGTCGGGTGGGTCACGGATCGCTGAATGTGGATGATGTTCAGCTCCCGGTCAATGTCCCCGTATTTCAGCCCCAGCGCTTCCTCCAGCCGCAACGGGTGTAGCGCCAACAGGGCGATGAACGCCCGGTCTGATGGCTGCTCCACCTGGCCAATGCGGGAGACGATGGTTTGCATCTGCTCCACGGTATAGGGTTCCGTGGGCTTTGACGGCCGTCCGCTGATGCGCACGTTCCTGGATGCCAGCGGATTCTTGATGATTATTTCATCCTCTATCGCCTGCTGGAAGATCATGTTCAACACCATCTTCGCCTTGAGCTTGGTCTCCTTTGCACCTTGGATGCCGTTGAACATCGCCTGCACGTCCGAGGGCTTGATGTCCTCAATCTCG
>CACWVN010000126.1 GCA_902764285.1 uncultured Eubacteriales bacterium | reverse complement strand
TGAAACGCAGATCCAACTCTCCAATACCCTGAAGCGCCTGATGAAGGTCGGCGCGATCCTCTTCGGCCTGGCCTTCATCGTCTCCGGCATAATCGGCATCCAATCGAGCTTTATGTCGGGCAAACCGCTCTGGCCGCAGTACCGGGTTCTGCGGGACGGCGAAGAGATTGCTGTCCTCCAGTCCAGCGGCGTGCACGTCCACGAGGAGGACGCCGCGGGCGACGGCAAACTGGCGAAGATGGTCCCCGCGCGGGGCTACTTCCGCATCCAAACGCGGGAAAAGAATCTCGATTTGCTGTTCGTCGTCGCCATGGCTTTCGCCAGGACCAGCGCTCTGGACGGCGAGGGCGGCAGCTTCGGCCTGCTGTTCGGGAAGAAATAGAAGGAGAATTACACAATGGAGTTTTCCTTTCTCTACGCCATCCCCCGCACGGAAGTGCTGGACAGCTTCTTCCTCGGCCTGACCAGGGTCGCGGGGTCCTACGGACAGCTGTGGCTGATCATCGCCGCACTGCTGCTGATCTTCAAAGGGACGCGCAGGGCGGGCATTTCGGTGGTGATTGCCTATATGGCGGTGTACCTTCTGGGCCAGATCATCCTCAAACAGCTGATCTCCCGGCCGCGACCCTGCCAGATCGACCAGGCCTTTGCGCTGCTGGTCGCCCGACCGTCCAGCTCATCCTTCCCATCGACCCATTCCGCGTGGGCGTTTGGCGCGGCCACGGCCATATTCATGCGGCACAGGAAGCTGGGCTCGGCGGCTTACGCCGTCGCCGCGCTGATCGCCTTCAGCCGCCTGTATATGTTCCTGCACTTTCCCACGGACGTGCTGTTCGGCGCGGCAATGGGGTTGGCGCTGGGTGTGCTTGCGCATTGGATCATGAAGACTTTGTGGAAGAAGCTTGACAGAGGCGAGAGCACTTGATCTCACTTGGACATCATCAGGAGGGATGCAGGATGTTGACGAAAGCGACAAGGATGAAGAAAGTCACCGCTGCGCTGCTGGCGCTCGTTCTGGCGCTGACCTGTTTGGGGGCGCTGTCGGCTGGCGCGGAAACCGAAAACCGCGCGCCGGACTACTCTCAGGAGGAAAACTGGGCCTATTATTCCGTCGGGGCAGATAAGGACGCCGACCTGTTCCTGATCTGCCCGACGGTGGACGTAAACGACGAGTTCAACATGTCCCTGAACGACGAAGAAACGAAGGAGAGCTTTGTCGGGGCGCTGAACATGGAGCGGGGCATCTATGAGGATAGCACCCGGATGTACGCGCCGTATTACCGTCAGGCAGCGATGAAGGTCTACGCGCTGGAGGAGGCCGAGCGGGAGCCGTATCTTAGCCTGGCATACGAGGACGTCTCGGCGGCGTTTGCCTGGTACCTGGAAAACGAGAACCAGGGCCGGCCGATCATCCTCGCGGGCTTTTCCCAGGGCGCGGATATGTGCTACCGGCTGCTGGAGGAATACTTTGGAGATGAGGCCCTGCAGGAGCAGCTGGTCGCCGTCTATGCCATTGGCTGGCCGTGCACGGAGGAAATGACGCAGGCTTATCCGCAGATCCGGCCCGCGGCCGCAGCGGACGATGTGGGCGTCGTCGTCAGCTTTGACTGCGAGGCTCCGGAGCTCGAGGAGACGTTCATCAACCCCGCCGGACAGCGCGCCTATACCATCAATCCCCTGAACTGGAAGACGGACGGTACGCCCGCGGACAGAACCGAGAACCTCGGCGCGTGCTTTACGCGCTACAGCGGCGAGATCAAGCGCGAGGAGACTCAGCTGTGCGGCTGTTATCTGGACGGGACGCGCGGGGTCGTGAAGGTCACTGACCTCGATCCCGCGGACTATCCGCCCGTCGTGCCGGGATTGCCGGAGGGGGCGTATCACATCTATGATTATCAGTTTTTCTACCGGAACCTGCAGGAGAATGTGCGGGCGCGGGTCGAGGCGTTTTATGCCCGTGAGCAGGCTTCGCTGCCGCACTGGGTCGACGGCGCTCCGACACTTGTGTCTGTGATGGCGTTCGTGCGCGAGGCGGCGGACCCGAACTCAGCTGCCTACATCCCGCCCGAGAAACGCATCGTGGTATTCGACTTTGACGGGACACTCTACGGGGAGCGCTTCCCGACCTATTTCGACACCTGCCTGTTTCTGTACCGCGCGCTGCACGACGAGAGCTATACGGCGGCTGAGGACGTTCGCGCCTACGCGGAGGAATTGGAAGCGGCGCTTCTGAACGGCGAACCGGAGCCGGATTCGCCGCGCTCCACGGCGCAGATGGCCGCCGAGTGCTTTGCGGGCATGTCGGTGGACGAATACAGGGCGTATGTGCGCGCGTTCATGGCGCAGCCCGCTTACGGCTTCGACGGCATGACCTATGGGGAAGGGTTTTATCTGCCCAAGCTTTCGCTTGTTGAGTATCTGTATGAGAACGACTTCACCGTCTTTATCAGCAGCGGCTCGGAGCGCCTCATGGTGCGGGAGCTGATCGACGGCAGGCTGGATGCCTGGATCCCGCCCGATCGGGTGATCGGCAGCACGTTCTCGCTGGCGGCCACGAATCAGGGCGATAAGCAGGGCCGCAGCTATACGTATTCACAGGAAGATGAGGTGCTTATGGCGGGCAACCTCGTTGTGAAGAACCAAAAGGCCAACAAGGTATTCTCCATCGTCGATGAAATCGGCGCGCCGCCCGTCCTGGTGTTTGGAAACAGCTCCGGCGATCTCGCCATGGCAGAGTACTGCATCCAGCACAGCGGAAAGGCCTGGATGCTGCTCTGTGACGACGTGGAGCGGGACTATGGCGATCCGGTAGCGGCGGCATCGTTCGCGGAGGACTGCCTGGCCCGCGGCATCGAGACCATCTCCATGCGGGACGAATTCGAGACGATCTACGGGGAAGATGCCGTATTAAAACTGGCTATAATGGATGAAGCTGCTTAAAACGGTTTCAGTAAGAGCACATCAGACAAGACGAGCAAACCCTGATTGTATCAAAGCCGGGATTCAGAGCCGCCGCACATCCGACAGGATTTGTGCCCTGGCTCTGGACCCGCTTTTCATTTCAACGGCAATAGAACGCTTGACAATTTAGCGAAATCATGATAAGATTGCGCTAAAGAAAGGGGCGTTGAAGATGTCTCAGATTCGTCCGGTATCTGACCTGCGCAACAACTTCGCAGATATTTCCCGCACAGTTCATGAGACAGGGGAGCATGTCATTCTCACGAAGAACGGCTACGGCGATATGGTCGTCGTGAGCTATGAGGAGTATCAGCGCATCCAGCATGAGCTGAGCGTCGTGGCGCAGCTACGGGAAGCAGAATGGGAAGCGCGTTCTACCAAGACGCGCTTTACGCACGGTGAAGTGATGGACAGTCTACGCGATCGTGTCCAGAGGGCGGCTGTGAAAGATAATGTATGAGATAATCTATCTTCCGACGGCGCGAAAGCAGCTTGAGGATATTGTCGATTATATCACGGTTGAATTGGCAGCGCCGGACGCCGCGCTCGATTTCATCGATGAAGTTGATAAAGCGGCCAAGAGCCTGGCAGAGGTGCCATACCGCCATCCGATTTATCATACCAGCTTCGCGGTACTGGAGGAAGTGCGATGGATTTTTGTGAAGAATTACAATGTGTTCTATAAGGTGTTCGAGGAAGATAAGACCGTAGAAATGGAGGCTGATCGGGAAGAGTGCCGTTATCAATCGTGACAACGATTTGATAACAGCGGGCCAGTACAGTCCATAGATACTGGAAAATACAAGTCGTGCAGAGCATGGATGATCACAGAATCCAAACATAGTTATAAGAATTGCATGCTGAGTGGGGATAGGCAAATCTGTCCCGGGGCAAATTCGTTTAACCTGAGATAAAGGGAATAGATCAGTAAAACAGGCTCTGGAATCCGAGACGAAATCAACGATTCCAGAGCCTTTTTTGTGGTTCTTATTGAGGTAACAATTGTACCCGACGGCTGCCCGTCCTTTCCAGTCCGGTCGCTCACGTGTCAATCGTCAATCCGCGCCTCGACGCTCAGGCCGATGGGGAGCACTGCGTCGGTCTCGGGGCGGATGCGAACCGTGTATTCCCCGGAATCGGCAATCGCCGAGATTTCGACGACGGTCCCTGACACGGCGTCCTCGTCCTCCTGCCCGGCGAAGATGAGCTGCGCGGCGCTTCCGACGCGGATCTTCGCCACGTCGGTCTCGTCCACCCGGATCTCCACGCCGATCTCGCCGTCCGGGACGATCTCGGCGACGGTCTGGTTCGTCTGGACGGCGTCGCCCGGCTGGCAGGAGACCGACGCGACGATCCCGCCGACCGGGGCAGTGATCTCGCCGCCGCCGATCGCGTAGAGCAGCTGGCCGCGCTCCACCGCGTCGCCCGCGGCCACGCGCAGCAGGGTCAACGCGCCCTCCGCCTCATAGGGCTGGGTGTCGCTGGCGAGAACCGTGCCGATGCCGACGCGCTGCTGGGCCGTGAAATCCGCGTCGCGATAGAGATAGACCGTCTCGCCGACGTACAGCTCGCCGCCGATCATCAGCACCTGGTATTCCTCGCCGTCCACCTGCGTAACGACGCCGACGGCGCGGTGCGTGCCGTCCGCGGTGCACTTGGCATACACCGTTTCGCCGCTGTGGATCAGCGTGGATTCCGAACTCTGGTAGGCTTTGTCCACGGTGCAGTAGACGGTGTAGCGCTCCACGGGCGCAAGCTCGAGCACCGCGCCGCTCACGTCGTCGCCGGCCTCGGCGTAGACGATGGAGACCGTGCCGTCCTGGGTGGCGAAGGTCTTGTCGGCGCGCAGTCGGACGAGGGGTTCTCCCTCTGTCACGCGCTGCCCGGCGAGCACCGGCACGGCCTCGACATCGCCGTCCCGCTCCGCCTGGACCCGCACGGTCGAGAGCGCGGCGGTTTGGCCCTCGTAGACCTCCGCCAGCGCCGCGCCGCACAGGCAGATAAGCGCCAGCAGCAGGGCCGCGCATCGTTTCAACATCCTAATCACCCTCCATCGGGATCAGCTCGCCCGCGTCGCTCAGGCGGTACGCGCTTCCCGAAACCGTTACGAGAATATCCTCCCCGTCGATCCGATAGTCGTAATCCGAAGAGACAAATCCTTCAGCGCAAAGCCGGGCGTAGACCGTACCGGTCAGGGCCGGCTCCGTGGAGAGCTCCAGGCGCTTCGCTCCGTTTTCGAGCGCGAGCGTGGAAACGCCGCTGCGCATCAGCGTCCTGAGCGCCTGGCCGTTCAGCGTCCAGATGCCTTCGATCTCCGCCGACAGCGTCAGCACCGCATCGTCCACATGAGCGGTAAACGCCGTCTGCCCGCCGTCCAGCGTCACGCCGAGGGAGATGCCGCCGACGGTAAGCTCAGTCATTTCTTCTTCACTCACATCAAGGGCAACCGTCCCATAGAGCCGCATATCCTTCGTGCCGGAGGTGTGGGCGTTCGTCAGCGCCTTGCCGGGCGTGACGCGGAAGCCCTGTTCTCCTTCCATGTCGCCCGCGCTGCCTGGGGCGCTGCCCTGGAAGACGCCGCCGGGAAAGCCGCCGATCGAAAAGCCGCCACTGGGGAAGCCGCCCTCCGGGAAGCCGCCCTCATGGGAACCCTCGCCCTGTTCGGGCTGGGTCAGGTTCAGCGTCAGCTTCGCCGACGCCACGGATGCCTCGCCATTGAGCGCCGTCACCGACAGGGTATACCGCCCCGGCGCGCCGCCCTGCGGCGAGAGGCTCGCGGCGGTCTCGGCCTGTCGCGCATTCATGATCTCCGCGCCGTCGGGGCCGGTCAGAACCACGGCATAGCTGTCGCACGCGACGCTGCAGGACCATGTCACCCGGATGGTTGCCGCCTGCGCCATGTCGATCGTGCAGGCGTTGCCAGATGCCGTCACACCCTCGGGTTCGGCGATTCGGAATGCAAGAGATGCTTCCGGTTGAGGTTCCGGCTCCGGTTCGGGCTGAGGCTCGGGCTCGGGTTCCGACTCGGGTTCCGACTCGGGTTCCGGCTCCGGTTCAGGTTCCGGCTCCGGCTCCGGCTCGGGTTCCGGTTCGGGCTCCGGCTCCGGCTCGGGTTGAGGTTCGGGCTCAGGTTGGGGTTCGGGCTCGGGTTCGCTGACGGCTTCGCCGTTCGCGATGGTCTCCTCAGCCGCGGCGACTTCGACAGCCTCCGATTGCTCGCCCTCGGCCAGCGCGAGGCCGACCAGCGTCACGGCCAGCGCCAGCAGGATCGACAGCGCGCGCCTAATCCTGCGCATCGTCCGTCATCCCTTCTTCGGCGGAGGGGAAGCCCTCGGGCAGGTTCGCGGGATCAAAGCCCTCCGGCATATTCGCGGGATCGAAGCCCTCCGGCGGCTGCGGACGCCCGGATTCCTCCGGCTGCGCCTCCTCGACTTCTTCCTCGGCGGCCTCTTCCTCGGCTTCCTCCTCGATTTCCGCTTCCTCGTCGAGCGTGGTCACCACGGCGCTCATGCCGTAGCGGGTGTTTTCATCGGGCGTAAAGTCGATGTACACGGTGTAGGTCACGCCGTCGTCGCTGCTGCCGCCCATCGCGTCGCCGGACGAGGCGGACGCGCTGTCCGCGATCGCGGAGATCATGGTGATCACGCCGTCGTAGGTCACGCCCTCGTCCTGGTTCCAGACCAGCTCGATGCTCACCGGGTCGCCCACGGCGATGGACGCGAGGTTCGCCTCCTCCACCTGCGCCTCCACGCGCATGGCGCTGTCGGGCCAGAGCACCGCCACGATGCTGTTCTTCTGGACGGCGCCGCCCTGCTGGGCGCTCACCTGGCTGACGGTGCCGTCCATGCCGGCGGCGATGTCGCTGCCGGACATGTACAGGCCGTCAAAGCTGCCGTCCAGCGTCTCGAACAGCAGGTCGCCGCGCTCGACCGTATCGCCGTCGGACACCGCCAGCGATACGATGCTGCCGCTGCCCGAGACGGCGGTGGGATTGATGCGATTCAGCGTACCGCGCCCGATGCGCTGGGCGGAGGCGGCGCTGTCGCCGCGATACACGTTCACGGTCTCGCCGATCAAAAACTCGCCGGAGAGCACCTTCACGGTGTAGTCCGTGCCCTCGATGGCCGTGATCACGCCCGTGCCGGTGTGCTTGCCGTCGGAGTAGCACTCCAGGTACACGCGCTCGCCCACGTGCACGAACTTCGTGGCGGTGGAGTTGTAGGCGTTGTCGGTGCTGGCGGTGATGCTGTAGACGCTCTCGCCCTCGATGTACATCACCGCGCCGTACTTCTGCGCCACGGTCTCGGCGCTGTCGCCGGGCTGGCCGAACACGCCGGTCACGACGCCTGCTTCCTCGGCGTAGACCTTCGTGGTGGACAGGCTGACGATCACATCGCCGGCGGAAACCCTCTGGCCCGCCTCGACGTTCACGGCCTGGACCGTGCCGCCGATGGGCGCGTAGACCTCGCAGGTCTGGCTGGCCGCGACGGTGCCGGTGAAGGTGATGGTGTCCGCGAGGGCCGCGCCGCAGAGCAGCAGGGCGGCGGCCATCAGAGATGCGACCATGCGCTTGATGTTGAACTTCATGGAAAAAACCTCCTTTATTATCTTTGTCAGGCGGACCGCAGCGCGTCGATCGGGTTCAGTTTGCTGGCCTTCCTGGCCGGGGCCCAGCCGAAAATGATGCCCACCGCCGCCGAGAAGCCCGCACCGAGCAGTATGGCGAAAGTCGAAATCACAAAGCCGGTGCCCATGACCTTCGACAGGATCAGCGACAGCAGCAGCCCCAGCGCGATCCCTGCCGCGCCGCCAATGATCGACAGCAGGAAGGATTCGATCAGAAACTGGATCTGGATCTGCCACGGGATCGCGCCCAGCGCTTTCTTCAGGCCGATCTCCGTCGTGCGCTCGGTGACGGTGGTGAGCATCATGTTCATGATGCCGATGCCGCCGACCACGAGAGCGATCGACGCGATGCCCGCCAGCAGCGCCGAGACCATGTTCAGCATGTTCTGCATGGTGTCCTCGATGGAAGACATGTCCATGATCTCGTAGCAGTCGTCCTCGTAGCTGAACATCTCGTCCAGCTTCGCCTCCAGCGCGTCCGTCGCGGTTTCGGAGTTCCAGCCGTCCGCGAGGTAGGCCGTGAAGGATGTGACGACGCTGGTATTGTTCATCTTCATGGCCGTGGTGTAGGGCACGAGGATGTCCGGGCTGCCGTTCATCATGCCGGCGATGCTCGAATCGCTGTCCTCCGTCATCAGGCCGACCACCAGAAACGGCATGCCGTCGATGTACAGGCTCTGGCCGATGGGGTCGACGCCGTAGAAGAATTCCTCCACCATGTCCGGGCTGACGATGCAGACGAAGGTCATGTTTTCCTCGTCGGTGATGTTGATGGTCCGCCCGCGGGTCAGCAGTTCCTCGTTCTGGCGGAAGTAATAGCTGTTCTTGCCGGCGACGGAGATCCGGGTCTCATAATTGCCGCCCCGGGACACGCGGGCGCTCAGCGACACGCTGGGCGTCACGCCCACCACAGCGTCCAGCTCGGTCAGCGCGTCCAGGTCCTCCGTGGTCATGCCGCTCTTCAAATCGCTGCCGGAGACGGTGACGGTCAGCGTGCCCGCGCCCATGCTGGAAAAGGAGCTGGACAGCGAGCCGGAAAAGCCGTTGACCGTTGTGATCAGCGCGATCACCGCCGCGACGCCGATCAGTATGCCCAGCACGGTGAGGAACGAGCGCGCGCGGTT
>CACWVN010000125.1 GCA_902764285.1 uncultured Eubacteriales bacterium | reverse complement strand
GCAACCCGGAGCCGAGCCGGGCGGCGGAGTACGCGCTGATCGCGTGGGCCTACGTGGCCATGGCGTTCGATGCATTATTCCGCGCCGTCAGCGGCGGCAAAGCCTAGCTACGCTCACCGATGCGTTGCCAAGGCGGAGGAATAGCGCGGAATTGATACGCAAAGCGACGGCAAACCGATGCGTTGCCAAGGCGGAGGAATAGCGCGGAATAGACACGCAAAGCGACGGCAAAGCAAAGCGGCGCACTGCTGAGAAAGAGCAATGAGGTGCGTGGCATGGCCATGCGGAGGAAACGCAGAGATGCGTTGCAGGGCGTAGGCGGAGAATAGCGTTGCATGGCGCAGGCGGAGAACGGCGTCGCATGCATCGCACAACGACGGCGAAGCGTAGATTGGCGCAGCGAAGTAATGGCGCAGCATTGAGCGGATGAGCGGTGCGAAGGCAGAGCATCAAAAGGCAGAAACCGCAGAGAGAAAAACAGAGGAGGAGACACAAATGGCGCATCTGACGAAGGAATCGAGGGTTTACACGCTGAGAGGGACGACGGAAATCCTGGGCGGGCTGGCGGCCAGCCGGGAAATCAGGACGCAGTATATCGCCAGCAAGGCGCCAACGCCGGAGCTGATGGAAGAGGAAGCGGCGCTGGGTCCGGACATCGAGGAGAAGGGACTGACGATCTTCCCGCGGGACGCGCAGGACAATCTGTGCCTGATGGACAGGCACATCAAGGGATTTTTCAAAGAAGCGCTGACGGCGCTGAAGCCCCAGCTGGGCATCGCGGCGCCGAACGGCAAGGTGGACACGCTGGTTTTTGTGGAACCGCGGTACATACCGATCCGCCGAGACGGCGAAAAGCTGCGGGACGAGGACAGCGTGAACGAGCGCCCGCTGCGCGCGAACACCATGCAGGGGCCGCGCGTGAGCCTGGCGGCCAGCGAGCAGATTGACACGCCGTGGGAAGTGACGTTTGAAATCACGCTGTTCCCGTCGGCGGCGACGGCAAAGAGCAAGGCGCTGACATGGGACGCGATCGAGGCGGCGCTGGAATACGGCGAGCTGCACGGCCTGGGCCAGTGGCGGAACGCCGGATACGGGCGGTTTGTATACGAGCGCACGGAGGACGAAAATGAATGAGACGCGCATGGCAGCATTCGCGCCGGACGCACCGGGATACGAGGAAATCGCCCGGCGCGAGGCGCAGCTGATGGAGATCGACGGAAAGATCGCCCGGGAAAGCCGCGAGCTGTGCGAGGAGATCGACCGCGGCGAGCCGCTGACGGCCATCGACGCGCACGTGACGCTGCTGCGGGGCATGTACACGTCCCGCGACCTGATCCTGAACGAGCTGAGGCGGGCCGGCGGATACGTGACCGAGGCGTATGAGAGGAGGCGGCGCGCATGTGGATTGAGGAATTCCGCAGGCAGCATGGTCTGACGCGCCTGGAGCTGTCGAAGATCGTGAAGGTGAGCCAGGAACTCATTACCATTCTGGAAGAGCAGCCGCGCGGCGTGACGCATCCGAAACTGGCGAACCGGCTGGCAGCGGCGTGCGGGGCCACGCCGGCGCAGCGGGATCAGATCGTGAACAAGATCCACGCCGGCACATGGGAGCCGGACAACAGCCAGAAATACGCGGCCCGCGCGGCGAACTACCTGAGACGGCGGGCCGAGGCGCGGGCGATGGCCGAGGAAGCGCGGAAAAGGGCAGAAGCCGAGGCACGGGAACGCGCCCGGGCTGCGGAATTGAGGGCGCTGAATGGCACCGGGGCGGCCCAGCATTACGGCGGCACGCCGAAGCGGCCCGTGGTGATGATCGACCGCGAAGGAAACGTGCTGAAGGTGTACGAAAGCGTCAAGGCGGCGGCCGATGGCGAAAAGTGGACGGACGCGAACGTTGCACAAAAATGCCGACGAGTCGTGAAAAATGAGTTTCGATTCAGTGATACCACTTTCCGCTACGCAGACGAATGGAACGCCATGACGCCGGCGCAGCGGGTGGACGATGTGAAGATGGGCAGCGTGAACGCGGCGAGCAGGCATCTGGCCAGGATGCGGAACGGCAGGCCGGTGGTTTGCCTGAACAAAGGCGGCACCGTGCTGCGGCGGTACGGGTCCATCATGGAGGCCAGCGATTGCGAGAAATGCACGAAGAGCATGATTTTCCGCCGCGCGAATCGCCAGGCAGGCCGGGAATTCCGCTACATGGATATCACGTTCCGTTACGCCGACGAATGGGACGCGATGACGCCGGCGCAGCGGCAGGCGGATTTACAGAGGAGAAGAGCATGACCTACGACCAGTTTTTGCAAACCAAGATCGATATCGCCGAGGAAACCGGATTCGACATCGATCCGAACGAGCTGAACCCGGCGCTGAAGCCGCACCAGCGGGACGCGGTGGTCTGGGCTGTGAAGGGCGGGCGCCGGGCGCTGTTCGAATCCTTCGGGCTGGGGAAAACCGCCCAGCAGCTGGAATGGGCGCGGATCATCCACGAGAAGATGAACTGCCGGATCCTGATCATCCTGCCGCTGGGCGTCAAGCAGGAATTCCAGCTGGACGCCGTGCGGCTGCTGGGCTGGAAGGAGCCGCCGCCCTACGTCCGCACGAACGCCGAGGCGCTGGCAACGGCTGCGCCAATCGTGCTGACGAATTACGAGCGCGTGCGCGATGGCGACCTGAACCCGCGCATGTTCGGGGCCGTGTCGCTGGACGAGGCCAGCTGCCTGCGCTCCTACGGCTCAAAGACCTATCAGGAATTCACCAAAATGCTGAAGGGCATCCCGTATAAGCTGGTGTGCACGGCCACGCCGTCGCCGAACCGGTATAAGGAGCTGATCCATTACGCCGGCTATCTGGAGATCATGGACACCGGCCAGGCACTGACGCGCTTCTTCCAGCGGGACAGCACCAAGGCAAACAACCTGACGCTGTACCCGCATCGGGAACATGATTTCTGGCTGTGGGTCAGCAGCTGGGCGCTGTTCGTATCAAAGCCGTCCGACCTGGGCTATGACGACACCGGCTATGATCTGCCGGAGATGGACGTGCGCTGGCATCGCCTGCCGGTAGATCATTCCACCGCCGGGACGGACAAGTACGGCCAGGAGAAGATGTTCCGGGACGCCGCGTTCAGTCTCGCCGACGCCGCGAAGGAGAAGCGCGACAGCATCGACGACCGCGTGTCAAAGATGCTGGAGATCGTCGGCAGCGACCCGGATGCGCACTTTATCCTCTGGCACGACCTGGAGGCCGAGCGCCACGCCATCAAGCGGGCCATCCCCGAGGCCGTGGAGCTCTACGGCTCGCAGGATCTGGAAACCCGCGAACAGCGGATCATCGACTTTGCCGATGGCAAGACGCGGCTGCTGGCCACGAAGAAGTCGATCAGCGGCCAGGGCTGCAATTTCCAGCGGCATTGTCACCGGGCCATATTCCTGGGCATCGATTACGAATTCAACGATTTCATACAGGCCATTCATCGCATCTACCGATTTTTGCAGACGGAAACGGTGATCATCGACATCATCTACACCGAATCCGAGGCGGAGATCAAGAAGGTGCTGCTGCACAAGTGGCGCCAGCACGACGAGATGGTCAAGAACATGATCGATATCGTGAAAAACTACGGACTGAACAACAAGCGGCGCTTTGACGATATGCGACGCACGATAGGAGTGGAGCGCGTGGAAGTTACGGGCGAGAATTACCGGGTCATCCATAACGACTGCGTGGCCGAGCTGGCCGACGCGGCATCCATGCCGGACAATTCGGTGGACGGCATCATCACGTCCATCCCCTTCGGCAATCATTACGAATACACGCCCAGCTACAACGATTTCGGCCACAACCCGGACACCGAGAAGTTTTTCCAGCAGATGGACTATTTGACGCCGAACCTGCTGCGCGTATTGAAACCGGGCCGGGTCTACGCCTGCCACGTGAAAGATCGCGTGCTGTTCGGCAACGCCACGGGCACGGGCATGCCCACCATGGAGCCCTTCCACGCGCTGACGATCCAGCACACCATGCGCCACGGATTCCAGTATTTCGGCATGATCACCGTCGTGACCGACGTAGTGCGCGAAAATAACCAGACCTATCGCCTGGGCTGGACGGAATGCTGCAAGGACGGCACGAAGATGGGCGTGGGCTGCCCGGAGTACATCCTGCTGTTCCGCAAGCTGCCCACCGACACCACGAAAGCCTACGCCGATGAGCCGGTCGTCCGCTCGAAGGACGAATACACCCGCGCCCAGTGGCAGATCGACGCGCATGGCTTCTGGCGCAGCAGCGGCGACCGACTGGTGAACAAGGACGAGCTGGAAAACATCCCCATCGATCAGCTGCAAAAGGTATACCGCCAGTACAGCCGCGCGAACGTGTACGACTATGCCGAGCACGTGGCGCTGGCAAAGAAGCTGGACGCCGACGGCCGCCTGCCGGCCACGTTCATGGTGGTGGCGCCGGGCAGCTGGGATGCGTCGGTGTGGGACGACATCAACCGCATGCGCACCTACAACACCACCCAGAGCCAGCGCCGCCAGCAGCTGCACGTGTGCCCGCTGCAGATCGACATCGTGGACCGGCTGATCGACCGCTACACCAACCCGGGCGACACCATCCTCGACCCCTTCGGCGGCATCATGACCGTGCCCGCCCAGGCCGTGAAGAAGGGCCGCCGCGGCATCGGCATCGAGCTGAACGCCGATTATTTCCGAGATGGCGTGGGCTATCTGCAGGCGGCGGACAACCAGGTGAACATGCCCACGCTGTTCGATTTCATTCGGGAGGCGTGAGAGATGCGCGTGCTGAAAGCGATCAAGGTGGCGGAATGACCGGGCGCGTTTGAGCGCCGAGGGCAGCGAAACGGAAGGGGCGGCGAGTGCCCGGGAGGAGCGACCTATGAAGATCATTAAAGTGGGCGATATGAACCGGCTGAACACCATGCACCGGTTTGAGTGCGAGCGGTGCGGATGCGTATGGGAGGCGGACGCCAGCGAATACCGGACAGAATCGGACTACAGAAACGGCCATTATTATGTGTGCTTGTGTCCCACGTGCTTGCGGGAAACAACGATGTACCCGGAGGAGGAAAAGCATGGATAGGGAAGAGCTGGACACCATGATCACGGCGCTGACGAACTGCGAGAGCGCCGAGGAGGGAGAATGCCCGGAGGATTGCCCGATGAAGGACGACGAATGGAAAAGGGAGGGCCGCGCCGCCTGCCGGGCGCTGGTGGACGATGAGATCATCGTGCCGGCGGCGCTGATCCGGCGCACGGTGGCGCTGCTGAAATCGCAGGAGCCTAACGAAGATTGGATTAGTCGTAAGCGGCTTAAAGATGAAATCCAGTATTACATTGACGAAGCAGGATGGGGCGACGAGGCTAATAAGGTGCTTGGTTGGTGCATGGAGTTTATCGACAACCAAAGGGCGGTGAAGTGG
>CACWVN010000124.1 GCA_902764285.1 uncultured Eubacteriales bacterium | reverse complement strand
CACCAGCCAGATCGTCGGCACCCAGGCCGTGATGAACGTGCTGACCGGCGAGCGCTACAAGATGTGCCCGAAGGAGAGCCAGGGCCTGATGCGCGGCGAATACGGCCGCCTGCCCGCCCCGGTGAACGAGGAAGTGCGCAGGAAGGTCATCGGCGACCAGAAGATCATCACCAGCCGCCCCGTGGACGATCCGTCCTACGGCGTGAAGCACCTGGACGAGTTCAAGAAGGAAATGGGCCAGTATTACATGCAGGAGGAGGACGTGCTCTCCTACGCCCTGTTCCCGCAGGTGGCCGAAAAGTTCTTCCAGAACCGCCAGGCCAAGCAGGTGGGGCTGGACAACAGCGTGCTGGACAAGGCCAACAACGCCATGCCGCTGTAATCTCCGATCGCGGATAATGGCCGTATCGCGGGGATTTCCGCATGCGGCGTCAGGAGGCACTCTGAACCCGGTTCCTTACGACAGGTAAGCGCCCTCGTTCAGAGTGCCTTCTCCTCTGCCGTCCGTTTTGCATTGGCGGCCGAATTTCCAGGAAAAGGGTGATCGCGTGGACAGAGTCAATTCCGTGGCCGAGCTGATCGAGCGCACGAAGGACATGCCGCTGGAGAAGATGCGCTTCTTCATCAACGAGGACAAAAAGGAAGCGCGCTGCTTCGGCATCTATCAGGAGCCGGACACCGGCTACTGGGTGGTGTACAAGAACAAGGCCGACGGCAGCCGCGCGGTGCGCTACAGCGGCCCGGACGAGGGCTATGCCGCCCAGGAGATCTGGGCGAAGATCAATTCCGAGATCGAACTGCGCCGGGCGAAGGCTTCCCGGAAAAAGAAGAGCCGCGGGGAGATCATCTTTGAAAGGATCACCGCGCTGGTGCTGGCCGCGGCGGTGGCCGCCGGGCTGTTCTTCCTCGTCCGGTGGATCTCCCGCTCGCCGAGCCGCGGCTATTATCTGATCCAGGACGTCCTGTACTATTACCAGGATGACGACTGGTACTATTATGCCGACGACACCTGGGCGCCCTACGACGATCCCGGCGGATACGAATGGTATCACGACAACTATTACGGCACGCAGTATCCCTATTTCGAGGACGCGGACGACGCCTTCGAGCAGTCGGATTATTACGTGGAACCGGAGCATGACGACAACTCGGACAATCAATCCATTTTCGACAGCTGGGACGCCGGCGATACCGACTGGAACAGCGATTGGTGAGCCCTTTTGCGGCCCCGCCGGCGGGGTCCGATTCAACAACATCTTGTGGCGGTCCAAGAGGGCTGCCACAAAATATTGTCATAAATTCATCAAAATTCCCTTGAAAAACACTCCGGACTATTCTATAATGGACGGGAATAAAATAATTACGCAGCCGGAACGGGCTTTCTTTGGGGCCGGTTCGGGTATTATTAAATTTATGCCTTTTTCGCCATGGAGTCTGGAGGCAGATATGGGCAAAAAATCGACAAAAAAAAGCAAACGCGCGAAGCGGCCGTTCTGGACGAAACCCCGCCAGGCCATCGCCGTGCTGGCGCTGGCGGCGATTTGCGTGGCCGCGCTGATCGCCATGGCCGCGGTCAACGGCAGCACCCGGCCGCACAGGGATATGCACTGGTACGTCCGGGACGGCGCCGTGCAGGTCGCCGCGCCGGCGATGGAGAACGCCTACGATACGGCGGGCTATTCCACCCTCGAGGGCCGCGATGACGGCCCGGTGACGCTGCCCGGCGCCACGGACGCGCCCGACCCGGCGGCCACCGTCGCGCCCATCGCCGTGCCCACGCGGGAGATCCGGCCCGCGACGGAGGCGCCCACGGAGGCGCCTGCGCAGACGCCCCTTCCCACGGCCGACCCGAACGCCGAAGCGGTGAGCATCACCATTACCGCGGTGGGGGATTGCACGCTGGGCGGCGATACCAACAACATCACCGGCTTCAAGCGCTTCCACAACATGGTTAAAAAGAAGGGATACGATTATTTCCTGGAGAACTTCCGGCCGCTGTTTGAATCGGACGACCTGACCATCGTGAACCTCGAAGGCCCGCTGACCGTCAGCGAGGACAAGAAATCCGGCAAGCGGTTCAATTTCCGGGGCGATCCCGGCAACGTGGCCATACTGGCCGGGTCCAGCGTGGAAATCTGCAACCTGGCCAACAACCATACCCAGGATTACGGCAAATCCGGCCTGCGGGAGACCTGCGAAACGCTGGACGGCGCGGGCATCGGCTGGTGCGTCGGCGGCCAGGTCTGCTATACCGACGTCAAGGGCGTGCGCGTCGCCGCGCTGGGGTTCACGAAGTGGGATCACAGCCAGGATTACATCGTCCGCGCCGTGACCGAGGCGCGCCGGAACTGCGATCTGCTGATCGTCTCCATCCACTGGGGCACGGAGATGGATTACACCGCCGATGCCGCGCAGCGGAATCTGGGACACGCGATCATCGATGCCGGCGCGGATCTGGTGCTGGGCACCCATCCCCACGTGGTGCAGGGCGTCGAGCGCTACCGCGACCGCTATATCGTCTACAGCCTGGGCAACTTCTGCTTCGGCGGCAATTCCAACCCGACCGACAAGCGCTGCCTCGTGTTCCAGCAGACCTTCCGCTTCCAGCCGCGGGAAGGGCTGACCGACGAGGGCATCAATCTGATCCCCGCGCTGGTGTCCTCCAGCGACAAGAAAAACGATTTCCAGCCCAGGGCGATGGCCGCCGGGCAGGGCGCGAAGCTGTTGAAGCTGGTGGCCAAGGATTCCCGGGGCTTTACGATGAAGGATGCGGTCTGGATGCCCGACAATTACCTGGTCAGGACCGGGCTGATGGTCGAGGATGACGGCGCCGGGGCGGAGGCCCTGGACGCGCCCGCCGTGGAGGCCGCGCCGGGCGAGGACGCGGGGGAATCCCCGGGCATGGGAACCTGATCGCGCATGGGTCCAGAAAACGGGGTTTCGCCGGTGCGAGCCCCGTTTTTTTACCTGCAAAGCCTGTTCACGGGCGGCAAAACGTGTTATAATGGGGCAGATTGATCGCAGTTACAGGGGGAGGAAACATCATGGAAAACGAAGCGAAGCGCCCGGCAAACTTTATCGAGGAGTTCGTGGCGGAGGATCTGGCCAGCGGGCGGTATGACCACGTGCACACCCGCTTCCCGCCGGAGCCCAACGGCTATCTGCACATCGGCCACTGCAAGGCGCTGTGCGTGGATTTCGGCATCGCCCAGAAGTTCGGCGGCACCTGCAACCTGCGCTTTGACGACACCAACCCCACCAAGGAGGAGACCGCGTTCGTCGAGGGCATCCAGCGGGACATCGAGTGGCTGGGCTACAAGTGGGACAAGCTGTACTTCGCCTCCGATTTCTTCGACCGGCTGTACGAGATCGCGAAGGACATGATCCGCCGCGGCGTGGCCTACGTGGACGACCAGACGCCCGAGGAAATGCGCGCCAACCGCGGCACGCTGACCAAACCCGGCGTGAACAGCCCTTACCGCGACCGTTCGGTGGAGGAGAACCTGGACCTGTTCGAGCGCATGAAGAACGGCGAATTTGAAGAGGGCACCCGGGTGCTGCGCGCGAAGATCGACATGGCCAACCCCAACGTGCTGCTGCGCGATCCGGCCATGTACCGCATCAACCGCCACAGTCACCACCGCACCGGCGACAAGTGGTGCATCTACCCGATGTACGATTTCCAGCACCCCATCCAGGACGCCATCGAGGGCATCACCCATTCGCTGTGCTCGCTGGAATATGAGATCCACCGCCCGCTGTACGACTGGTTCGTGAACCACGCCGGCGTCACCGACCATCCGCCGCGCCAGATCGAATTCGCCCGGCTGAACATCGAGCGCACCGTGATGTCCAAGCGCCTGCTGCGCCGCCTGGTGGAGGAGCACGCCGTCTCCGGCTGGGACGACCCGCGCATGCCCACGCTGGTGGCCATGCGCCGCCGGGGCTATCCCGCCGCTGCCATCCACGATTTCATGGGCCGCGTGGGCGTGGCCAAGGCCGATTCCACCGTGGAGGGCAGCCTGCTGGACCACTGCGTGCGCGAGGCGCTGGCCGATACCGCGCCCCGGGCGATGGCCGTCGTGAACCCCGTGAAGGTGGTGCTGACCAACTGGCCCGAGGGCAAGATCGACGAATTGGAGATCGAAAACCACCCCGATCACCCCGAGTTCGGCACCCGCAAGGTAAAGTTCGGCCGCGAGCTGTACATCGAGCGCGAGGACTTCATGGAAGAGCCCGTGAAGAAGTTCTTCCGCATGGCCCCCGGCAAGGAGGTCCGGCTGAAGGGCGCGTACATCGTGATGTGCGATGATTTCGTCAAGGATGAAAACGGTGAGATCGCCGAGCTGCACTGCACCGTGGACATGGACAGCCGCTCCGGCAGCGAGGGCGCCAACCGCAAGGTGAAGGGCACGCTGCACTGGGTCAGCGCCGCCGAGGGCGTACCCTGCGAGTTCCGTCTGTACGAGCCGATCCTGGCCGAGAACGAGCCGGAGACCAACGCCGTCGAGGTGGACGAGGACGGCGAGACCGTCGAGGCCGCGCCGGTGGATTTCATGGACCGGCTGAACCCCAACAGCCTGACCGTCGCCAACGGCTTCTGCGAGCCGTGGATCGCCGGGCACGACGTGGGCGCCACGTTCCAGTTCCTGCGCATGGGCTATTTCTGCAAGGACAGGGATTCCACCGCCGAAAAGCCGGTGTTCAACCGCACCGTGCCGCTGAAGGACACCTGGGCCAAGGTGGCCGCGAAGTGATTTTCCCGGGGCGACTTTGTCCCCGGGCGTCCGCGCCGCCGCGAATCGATCGCGGCGGCGCGTTGTTTTGCCCGCCGAACGGCCAAATTCGATTTTTTTTGATATTTTTACAAAGAAGATGGCGAATGTGCCTTATAAGGGCCGGGGGTATGTGTTATAATAATCCTGAAAGACAGTCGGCGCTTTTCGCGCCGTTGAAGCCGCCGGCCTCCGCCGCGGCGATAGATTTTCCGACAGTTGACGGGGAGCATCGACCTTGACCGCTTACAGTTATACTCAGAAACGCATATATGCCGCTGAGGAATCGGGCCGCGGCCCGCGCCCGGCGGGGCGTACCGCCCCTTCCGGCGCGCGCCGGCCTGCGAACGGCGCCCGGCCTTCCGGGAACCGCCCCGCCGGCG
>CACWVN010000123.1 GCA_902764285.1 uncultured Eubacteriales bacterium | reverse complement strand
CCGTCTTTACCCGTGAAAAGATCGGCTCGGTGCTCGCGGTCGCCGCGCCGGCGGCCATCGCGCTGATCGCGCTGAGCATCGCCTTCGCCGTCGCGGACCGGCGCGGCGCTTTCGGCAGAGAACCGGCGCGGACCAGTCGAAACGCGTTTGCCGCGGACGTGCCGAACCGCCGCGAAGCCGACAGGCGGACCGCCCTTGTGCGGACGGCGCTTCTCGCCGCGGCCGTCCTGCTGATCGCGCTGGGCATCGCCAACGGCGGCATGCGCGACATGTTCCGGAAAGCCATACTGATCTGCATGGAGTGTGTTGGAATTGGCTGAGCGTAATCCGAACAAGGCGCGGCGCATCCCGAACCGCCGCCTGATACAGCTGTACAGCGCGCTGCTGCACAACGCCAACCTCGTGGGCTTCACAAAAGGCAGGATCTACACCGGCAGCGCAAAAAATGTCTGCGCGCCCGGGCTGAACTGCTATTCCTGCCCCGGCGCGGTGGCCTCATGCCCGCTGGGAGCGCTTCAAAACGCCCTGGCCGCCTCGCGCCATACCGCTCCGTGGTATGTGCTGGGCATCGTGATGCTGCTGGGGCTCATCGCCGGTCGAACGATCTGCGGCTGGCTGTGCCCGATGGGCCTGCTCCAGGAGCTGCTGCACGCGATCCCCACGCCGAAGATCCGCAAGGGGCGCGTGACGCGCGCGCTTTCCTGGCTGAAATATGCGATCCTCGCCGTCTTCGCCGCGGCGATTCCCCTGTGGTACGGCCTGCGGCAGGGGCTGCAGGTGCCCGCGTTCTGCAAGTACATCTGCCCCGCCGGCACGCTGGAGGGTGCGGTCGGACTGCTCTCCAATCCCGCCAACGAGGGCCTGTTTTCGATGCTGGGCCTGCTGTTCACCCGCAAGGTCGTGGTGATGCTGGCCGTGTTCCTGGCCTGCGTATTCTGCTACCGCGCCTTCTGCCGCTTCCTGTGCCCGCTGGGCGCGATCTACGGGCTGTTCAACCGCCTGGCGCTGATCGGCGTACGGGTGGATGAGGACCGGTGCACCCGCTGCGGCGCGTGCGTGCAGCGCTGCGGGATGGACGTGCGCCGCGTCGGCGACCGGGAGTGCATCCACTGTGCCAAGTGCATGGACGACTGCGCCGTCGGAGCAATCTCCGTGAAATGCGGTAAGGCGACGTTGAAGGCGCCCGCGATGTCCGACGCCGCCCCTTCCCCTGCCGCGCATCGAAGCCGCCGCGCGCGGATCGCCTGGATCGCGGCGCTGGCCGTGCTGGCCGCGGCGCTGGTCTGGTTCAACTTCGTCCGACCGTTCTGACGCAGCCGTGCGCCGGTCATATTTTGCGCTTCAATCCCCTGTCGTCGCCAAACCGGCGCGCAGGGGCTTTCTTTTTGAAAAAACATGCGGCGGTTTATAGTCAGCGGCAGGATAATGTATTATAATGTAAAAGGAATATTATGGAATAGTTTCCCAACCGATCAAATGAGTCCGATCACCGAGAACACATCTCGCACGACGTCATGGCAAGGAGGGATCATTTCATGAAAATCAAAAGGTTAACTGCGTGGACGGTCGCGCTGGTTTTCCTGCTGGGCATGCTGCCGGCGGCGCTGGCGGACACGAGTCCGGCGACGGATACCTATTGCCCCGCCACCGGCGCAGCCCACAGCTGGTCCCGGCAGGAAATCACCAGGCAGCCCACCTGCACCGGGGCCGGCCAGCGCGTTTCCATTTGCGGACGGTGCGGCTATGAAAAATACGAAACGATCCCTGCCGCCGGCCACAGCTGGGGCAAGTGGAAGACCGTAAAAGAGGCCACCTGCACAGAAAAGGGCGAAGAGACGCGCAAGTGCAGGGTTTGCGGCAAGAAGGAAACCCGCGCCTCCGACAAGAAGCCGCACGCGTACGGCGAATGGACGGTGACGAAGGAAGCCAGCTGCGTCGAAACCGGCAGCCGGACGCGGACGTGCTCGGTCTGCGGCCACGTGGACGAGGGCGTCATCGACCTGCTGCCGCACAGCTGGGGCGATTGGGAGATCCTCGTGGAGGCTACCGACCATTCCTCCGGCACGCGATCTCACACCTGCCAGGTGTGCGGCGCGCAGGAGACCGTGGATTACGACCCCGATGGCACGCTGCGCCGCGGGGCGAAGGGCGACGCGGTGAAGCGCCTGCAGGAGGGGCTGATCTGCTACGGCGCGCTGAAGAAGGGCGGCGCTGACGGCGACTTCGGCAGGGGCACGGAAAGCGCCGTCATGAAGGTGCAGGAGGCCGAAGGCCTGGCGGTGGACGGCGTCGCATGGCCGCAGACGCAGGCGTGCCTGGGGCACGTGTTCGGCGACTGGGAGGTCATCTCCGAGCTGTCGGATTTCTCCATCGGCCTGCGCCAGCGCACCTGCGCCCGCTGCGGCTACGTGGAAAGGGATGAACAGATCCCTTCGCCGATGTACCGGCGCGGGGACAAGGGCGACGGCGTTGCGGCGCTGCAGGAAGCGCTGAACGCCGCCGGATATGACTGCGGCAGAGCGGACGGCGACTTTGGCGGCCGGACCGAGCGCGCCGTCAGCGCACTGGAAGTGGCCAACGGCATCCCCGGCGACGGCATCGCCTGGCCCGGCGTCCTCAAGCTGCTGGGCCTGATCGCGCCCGAACCGGAACCGGAGCCCGCGCCCGAGCCGGAGCCCGCGCCCGCGCCGGAACCTGTGCCTGAGCCGGAACCTGCGCCCGAACCTGAGCCCGCGCCCGAACCCGCGCCCGAGCCTGTACCGGAGCCGGAGCCCGCGCCTGAACCGGAACCCGCGCCCGAGCCGGAACCTGCGCCTGAACCGGAACCTGCGCGTGAGCCGGAACCGGCGCCCGAGCCTGTACCGGAGCCGGAACCTGCGCCTGAGCCGGAACCGGAGATTGATCCGAATCTCGAAACGACGCTCGCCGGCGGCGAACAGCCGACCGATTATGACATCGGGGACGCCGTCAGCGGTTCGAACATCTCCCTGAAATCGCTGTCAGGGCCGCCGCGCGACGAGGACCGCACGCCCATCTACCGCGCGCTGGAGGTCGTAGACAAGCCGTCGAGCGACAGCGCCTACTACGACGGCGCCATAGTGCCCGTCAAGATGCGGCTGTGGACCGATTCTTTCGACCAATACGACTTCCTGGGCATTGATTTCGCGGACGGCGACAGTTACAGCCAGGAGGACTGGATGTCCGGGCCGCTGGAAGCCGGCAGTTGCTATGATTTTACTTATTACATGGTTCTGGACACGGAAAAGACCGGATGGAAGACCCGCACGGTCAGCGTCGTGCTGAAGAGCCACACCACCGAGCTGGAGGAGTGGGAATCGGCGCAGGTCGGCCCGCCGTTCACCTATCCCACCGTGTCGTTTGAAAACCCCGGCAAGGGCGGCAAATACAACGCTTCCCTCACCCTGAAGGTCAACCAGAGCGATTTCACGGGCTGGGGTTACTTCGGCGAATGCGTCGATATCCCCTTCACCGTCACCACCGACGGCACGTGCCAGGTCAGCAAGATCAAGCTGATTTGCGAACAGAAATACGGCAGCACGGTATATGACACGCAAAAGCTGGATGTCGGCGGCATGAAGGCCAGCGAAACCCGCGACTTCGTGCGCCAGATGATCGCGGTACGGGTCGTTCCCGCCATTTATGACGGTTATTCGCTGCAGCTGTATCTGACCGGCGAGTACCAGGACAAGAAGGGTAACCCCGTGCCGATCCAGTCCAATAAGGTCAATCTGAGCTACGAGGTGCGCGAACAGTACAGGGAAGAAGCGCGGCTGGATCTGAGCTATGAACTGGATCCGAAGCACGCATCCTACTCGATGAACGACGTGGTGACGGTGGTGCTGAAGGTCGAAAACAGCGGCACGACGGACATCCGCGACGTGAAGGTTTCGCTGGCCGGCGAATCCCAGAAGCGGGCGTCCGAACTGGAGCCCATTAGCGAATTGGAAGCCGGCGCATGGTTCGCCCCCGGCGTGATCGGCGCGGCGACGTTCCAGTACCGCATCACGCCGGACGACGTGAAAAACGGTTATTTTGAAGTGGAATTCGTGGCGACAGGCACCGAGGATTCCACCGGGAAAGCCGTGCGTTCACCGCGCGTCCTGGTCTCGCTGAAGACCAACAAGAAGATCGCGGAGGAAAAGATCACGCTGCACGCCAACGCCAAATTCAACCAGCCCGATTACGCGACCGGCGTGAGCCATCCGTGCGTACTTTCGATGCGGAACGACACCGCCCAGACCATCAAAACGATGCGCATCTACGCCGTGGGCGACAACCGGTTCCGCAGCGACCCGGAGACCGGCGAGGGCTGGCACGACCTGGGCCACGGCATCAAGGGCTATGAATGCTGCTCGACCAGTGACCTCGCGCCGGGCGAGAGCCGCGATCTGGAGGTTTCCGTACTGATTCCCTCCAAGTTCCGCCCGCTGAAGAACTTCTATCCGCGCTGGGTGGCCGAGGCGGAGCTGGCGGACGGCAGGACGGTGCGGTCCAAGGTGGCGACGCTGATCCTGCCCATCACCCAGGAATCGCTGACGTTGACGGTCACTGAAAACGAACCGGACAACAGAGAGCGCTTCCCCAACGATGCCACGCCGGTTTACGTCGAACTGGAATACGAGGGCGAGCATGCGCCGCACGATTACCTGATCTGCTATCGCAGCACGAAGGGCAAGACCGGCTGGACGCAGGTACACCCCGACGGCATCGACGGCAACAAGGCATGGGCGGAGATCATGCTGCCGATGAGCGAAGAACACATGATCAACGACCAGTGGCAGTACATGGTGCAGGCCGTCGCCGTGCGCACCGGCACGCTCTCGTCCAACTACGTGATATTGGATTACACGCTGGCGGAACCGACGGAAGGCGCCCCGGTGGATGAGGAGCCTGAGCCGGATGAATCGACGGGTCAGCTGAACCTGATGGCCTCAGTGATCACCGAAAGCGACAGTCCGGAGGGCGACTGGTACAACGGCACCTCGGTGGACGTGCATGTCTTTGCCGTCTATACCGGCACGGCAACGCCGAGTTTAATCTGGGTTTACGCGGAAGACGCCTATATGCCGGAAGTGCAGGTGGCGAACACGTCGATCGAAAACAGTTCGGCCATCGAAGACGTGCTCACGATCACCCTGAACAAAGACCATGCGGAGAATGACGTATGCACCTTCGTCATCTACGCCTATGCCAACATTGAATCCGAAGAGGGCGGCTACCTTGAGGCCGATCCATGCGT
>CACWVN010000122.1 GCA_902764285.1 uncultured Eubacteriales bacterium | reverse complement strand
GGCTGCGAGGTGCTGACGGGGAAAGAGTGAAGAACTCAAAGTGAGGAGTTAGGAGTGAGGAGTACAGTTACCCGCTGACGCGAAATCGGGTAGCTTGTATTCCTCATTCCTTATTTTTTTACTCCTCACTCTCTCCGGCTCCGCCAAAACACAGACGCCCGCCCCATTCTGTACGGGGCGGGCGGATGGTAGAACGCGCGGCAGCAGCTGGATGCAAACTCAGTTTGCTACATGTCCTTGATGCAATCCTTGTTGCGCAGGATGTAATCCGCGCCGCTGATTACGGTCAGCGCCAGCGCGATATACATCAGCACGTTGGCGGCCACGATGCCGGGCTGGCCCAGCAGCGCGAACCCGTCCACCGGCACCAGCAGCATCAGCGCGATGGTGGAGATCATCTGGAACACGGTCTTCAGCTTGCCCAGCGGCCCGGCGGCGATCACCACGCCGTTCTCCACCGCCACCAGCCGGAACCCGCTGACCAGGAACTCCCGCGCCAGCATCAGTATGCACGCCCAGTCGGGCATGCGCCCCTGGGCGGTCAGCACGATCAACGCCGACATCACCAGCAGCTTGTCGGCGATGGGATCCATGAACTTTCCGAAATTGGTGACCAGGTTCCGGGACCGGGCGATGCGCCCGTCCAGCGCGTCGGTCACGCAGGCCAGCGCGTAGATGCCCACGGCGACGCACTGGGCCCACAAGGCGTTCATGCGGGCGAACACCACGAAAAACGGGATCATGCACACGCGCAGCAGCGTCAGCTTGTTCGGCAGGTTCACAGTACCACTCCTTCCAGATCATAGGCGTCCGCGCCGGTGATGCGGACGTTCACGTATTCGCCCGGGGCCAGTTCCCGGTCCGATGCCAGCCAGATGCACCCGTCGCTCTCCGGCGCCTCCAGCAGGCTGCGCCCGTACCAGCGCCCGGACTCCTCGTCATACCCGTCCACCAGCACCTCGCACTCGCTGCCGACCCGCGCCTGGTTGATCTCCATGGCGATCGACTGCTGCAGCATCATCAGCTGGTCCAGCCGCGCGGCCTTCACGCCCTCGTCCACCTGGTCCGGCATCGCCGCGGCGGGCGTGCCCTCCTCGGCGGAATAGGTGAACGCGCCCAGCCGGTCGAATCGCGCTTCCTTCACGAAATCCAGCAGCGTCTGGAACTGCGCGTCCGTCTCGCCGGGGAACCCCACGATCATCGTCGTGCGCAGCACGATGCCCCGTTTGCGGCACTCGGCGACGCGGCTTTTGATCCAATCGGCGCTGCCGCGGCGGTTCATGCGCCGAAGCAGGTCGTCGTCGATGTGCTGCAGCGGCAGGTCCAGGTACGGCGCCACCTTCGGCAGGTTCGCGATGGCGTCCAGCAGCCGGTCGTCGGTGCTGTCCGGGTAGCAGTACAGCACGCGCACCCAGTGCACGCCCTCGATGTCGCTGACGGCCTTCAGCAGCTCCGGCAGCAGGTAGCGCCCGTCGCCGATGTCGCAGCCGTAGCGGCTGGTGTCCTGGGCGATCAGCGTGATCTCCGTCACGCCCTCCGCCGCCAGCTTTGCGCACTCCGCCACGATGTCGTCGAAGGGCCGCGAGGCGTATCCGCCGCGGATCAGCGGGATCGCGCAGTAGGTGCAGCGGTTGTCGCAGCCGTCGCTGATCTTCACGTAAGCGCTGTAGCCCGGCGTGGTCAGCACCCGCGGCGCGTTCAAAAACCGCGCGCCGTTGGCGGTGTAGCAGGGCCGTTCGCCCGCGCCGGCGGCGTCCATCATCTCAAACAGCCGCGCGTACTCCGCCACGCCCAGCAGACCGTCGATCTCCGGGATCTCCGACATCAGCGCCTCGGGATACCGCTGGGCCAGGCAGCCGGTGACGAACAGCTTCACGTCCCGGTTTTTCTTGTACTGCGCCATTTCAAAGATCGCCTCGATGGATTCCTCCTTGGCGCTCTCGATGAAGCCGCAGGTGTTCACGAACAGCACGTCGGCCTCGGCGGGATCGGCCACGATCTCATAGCCCTTCTGCCGCAGCATGCCCAGCATGTTTTCGCTGTCTACGCGGTTCTTCGCGCAGCCCAGCGACACCATTCCTATCTTTTTCATGCGTACCCCTCCGGGGAAAATTTTACTCGCGCAGCAGCGCCGCCACCGGCGCCGGCACGAACGCCGCCACCGGCTTGCCGAAGGCCATCAGCTCGCGGATCATGCTGGAGGAGATGGCCGGGTCGTCGCTGCGCAGATAGATGGATTCCAGCGCCGGGTTGATCAAATGGTTGATCTGGGCGAGGTTCTCCTCGTAGTTGTAATCCATGTTGTTGCGCAGCCCGCGCACGTACCAGCGGATGCCGTTTTCGGCGCAGAAATCCGCCACCAGCCCGCCGTGAGTCACCACCCGCACGTTGGAAAGGCCGTCCGCCTCGGCGGCGGCGCGGATGGCTTCGGCCATGGCCTCGGCGTCGAAAGCGCGCGTTTTGGCGATGTTCACGGCGATCATCACCACCACCTCGTCGAACAGCGCCGCGGCCTTGCGCACGATGGCGTGATGGCCGTTGGTGTAGGGATCAAACGAGCCCGCGTACAGGGCGATCCGATGGTTCATGCGCGTCCCTCCTGTAATGGGTATTCCACCAGCGCCGCGCCGCGGTATTCCCAGGCGGTTTCAAACCCGCAGGCCAATGCCAGCGCCGCGGCCGCGTCAAAGCCGCAGTCCAGGTACCGGGCGTCGTGGCAGTCGCTGGACAGCATGATCCGCCCGCCGCACTCGCGGACGCGCTTCAGCATGGCCGGCCCGGGGCAGGGCTGGGTGCGATAGCCCCGGCCAATGGCGCCGGTGTTGATTTCGATGATCTTCCCGCTGCGGGCGGCCAGCTCGGCGGCCTCCAGCGCGGGCTTCAAATAGCGCGGGTCGGCGTCGTCGAAGATGTCCCGCGCCTCGTTGAACTTCATCACCAGCTCGATGTGGCCGAGGATCTGCGCGGCCGTGCCCTCGATGGATTCGCACACGGTGCGGAAGTAGTGCCGGCACATGGCGTAGGCGTCGCCGCCGTAGAAGCGCGCGATGGCTTCCTCCTGCTTCGGGCGGGTCCAGTCGACGCTCCACAGGCCGTCGCCGCCGGGCAGGTAGTGCACCGATTCGATAAAGTAATCGTATGCCAGCGCGCTGGGCGGCGCGAACCAGTCGTGCTCATAGCCCAGCAGGATATCGATCTGCCCGGCGTACTTTTCCCGCAGGCACAGGATCTCCGCCCGGTACAGCGTTTCCCGGTCCGGGGACAGCGAGCAGTCGTCGTATTCCGCGCAGCCGTGCTCGGAAAAGCCCAGCGTGTGGAAGCCCAGCGCCAGCGCGGCGCGGACCATTTCCTCGGGGCTGTTTTTGCCGTCCACATAGGTGGTGTGGCTGTGTACGTTGGATTTGGGCAGCATATCGTCCGTCCTTTGCGCATATTTCCACTGATAACTATTATAAACGCCTCCTTCGAGGCGTGTCAACCGCGTTCGGGCGCAAAAATGCCGCCCCGGAGGGCGGCGTTCTGTGAAAAGCTGTATTACCGTGGCCGGGCCTTACGGCTCAGCTACGATGATCGGGGCGTCGGGGGCGTTCTTGGCGATGGAGGCGATGCCCTTCTTGGCGCTGGCCTTGGCCTTGTAGCTTTCGGATTTGCCGATATTCTGGCCGTTGGCGGCCTTCAGGCGGAAGCGGAACTCGCCGGCCTTGTCCTTGTACAGTTCGTATTTCGGATTGGTCTGCTTTTCGTCCTTGGTCTGGTCCTCGATGTGGGCCGCGGCGTTCTTCTTCACGGAAGCGATGCCGTTTTCACAGGCGGACATGGTCGTGTAGGTCTCGGAGGCGGTCAGGACGACTTCGCCGTTGGAGGCCTTCAGATTAAAGGTGAACTCGCCGTTTTTTGCCGTGATGATTACGAATTTGCCTGCCATAGTTCCTTCCCCTTTCAGCTTATGTTATACGTAAATTAACGTTGGTTATAGTATAGCGTGCCGGCGGGGAAATGTCAATTTGCTTTCGCCGGTTTTTTGGCCGAAAACGAATAAAAATTATCCCGGAACCGCCGATATTCCGGCGTTTTCGCCGCCGCGGCGTCAGCGCATCCGCCGCAGCCCCTTCGGCAGGTGGTTTTTCAGCGTTCCTTCCGAACATTTGCCCCAGCCCAGCGGCATGCCGCGGTACAGCGCCAGCGTCCAGCCGCGCGGCCCGTCCCATGCCACGGCCTCGCCCCGCAGCCAGGCCGCGGCCTGCGCTTCGTCCAGCCCGGCCCGGCGCGGCGCCAGCTCCGGCGGCAGCGCCATGGCCAGCGCGTGCTCCGGTTCGATGTGGCTGCGGCCGATCCTGAGCAGGCACAGCCCCGGCGAAACGACGCGCAGCCCGTCCAGCGGCGGCACTTCCTGCGGCGCGCAGTACAGCCGGTCGCCCTGGGTGAAGAACCGCCGTTCCAGCCATTCCCCGGGCAGCGCGCACGCCTCGTCCCGCAGCCGCTGCAGCAGCGGTTTTGCGTCGGGATCGCTTTTCCCTTCGGGCCGGCGTTCGGCCTCCGGGGCCGCGCCTGCCCGGCGCAGCCGCGCCACGAAATGCCCGTCGCCCCGCAGCCGATGGGGGAACAGCCGCAGCATGCCCTCCCGGGACCGGCCGACGCCCGGAAGCGCGAAATCCTCCGGCGAAAAATCCGGATGCCGGGCCAGAAAGGCGCGCACGCTGCCCTCGTTTTCCAGGGCGTTGAACGTGCAGGTGGAATACACCAGCCGCCCGCCGGGCTTCAGCATTTCAGCCGCGCGGTCCAGGATCTCCGCCTGCCGCTTCGCGCAGCCCGCCGGCGCGGCGGGGTTCCATTCGTCCCGGGCGGCGGGGTCGCGGCGGAACATGCCCTCGCCGGAGCACGGCGCGTCCACCAGCACGGCGTCGAAATATTCCGGCCATCGCGCCGCCAGCTTTTCCGGCAGCGCGCTGACCACCACGGCGGCGGAGGCGCCCATGCGCTCCAGGTTGCCCGCCAGCGCCCTGGCCCGCGCGGGCTCCGGATCGTTGGAAACCAGCAGTCCGGCGTCTTTCATCGCCGCGGCGATCTGCGTGCTCTTGCCGCCGGGCGCGGCGCACAGGTCCAGCATGATCTCGCCGGGCCGGGCGTCCAGCGCGGCCGCGGCGGCCATGGCGCTGGCCTCCTGGACGTAATACGCGCCGGCGGCGTGGGCGATGGCCGCGCCGGGCCTCGCGCCCTCGCGCAGGTAGCGCCCGTCCGCCGCCCAGGGCACCGCGTCGTCCGCGAACGGAGCCGCCGCGGCTTCCGC
>CACWVN010000121.1:6151-11483 GCA_902764285.1 uncultured Eubacteriales bacterium | reverse complement strand
CACGCCCAGCGCGTGTGGGACTGCAACGGCCTGGCGGAGGGCTTGTATAAAGATTATTCCGGCGTGAACATCGATTCCAAGGCCCGCTATAACTACGCCCAGTGGTGCGACCCGAAGGGCAGGGGCATGATCCCGGCGAAATACCGCGTGCCCGGCGCGGCGGTGTTCTGGGGTGACAGCGCCTCGGACATCCATCACGTGGCCTTCCTGTGGAAGCCGGTGGACGCGGGCAAGCCGAAGGGCGACTGGTATCTGATCGAGGCCCGGGGCGTGATGACCGGCGTGGTCAGCACGAAGCTGCTCGGCCGCAAGCCGGACTACTGGGGGCTGATGACGAAGTATTTCGACTACGGCGACGTAAAGCGGCAGACGCTGCACCTGGGCGACCGGCTGCTGAAGAACGGCATGGAGGGCGACGACGTGAAGGAATTGCAGTCGGATCTGATCCGCCTGGGCTGCGACTGCGGCAGGTGGGGCGCGGACGGCGATTTCGGCGACGCCACCGAGCTGGCGGTGAAGGCCTTCCAGCGGGCGCACGGACTGGAGGCCGACGGCGAGGCCGGGCCGAAGACGGTCGCGGCGCTGGAAAAGGCGCTGGTCGGGCTGGAAAAACCCGCGCCGAAGCCGAAGCGCGTGCGCATCGAAGGCGGCAACTGCTACGTCCGCGACCGGCCGGGCAAGGACGGCAAAGCGCTGGGCGTCGTCCACGCGGGCGAAGAACTGCCCTGCGCCGGCGCCGCGGAGAACGGCTGGCTGCCGGTGGACTACGAAGGAAAGGAAGGCTGGGTGTCCGGGAAGTACGGGAAGGTGGTACCATGAAGTGAGGAGCTGATGGTGGCCGGGGGCGTGATGTGGGCCGGTTCCGCGGATTCGCAGAACCGGCGTTTCCATGCTTGCCTGCGCGCCGAAAAGCTGATATAATGGAACATAGTTGAAGTAAACGCGAAAGAGGCGGTGCGCATGGCGCTGAAGCCGATGCCGATGATCCCCGAAATCCATCCCTGTCCCGGCGGACCGCAGGGGCTGTTCCTGCCGGGCGACGCCGTGGAGCGGCTGGAGGCGCTGCTGCCGGAATACGAGGGCAGGATCAAGCTGGTGTACATGGACCCGCCCTTCATGACCGGCGAGCGCTTTTACATGCGCGTGCGCGTGGGCGCGGAGGAATGGCGGCGCGGCCGTGGCAGCCTGGCGCTGGAGACTTTCCGCGACCTGAAGGACCGCGGGGAATACCTGGATCTCATGCGGCGGACGCTTTTGCTGTGCCGGCGGCTGCTCAGCGACGCGGGCATGATCTTCGTGCACGTGGATTACCGGGCCAACGCCCACGTGCGGCTGCTGATGGACGAGATCTTCGGCGAGGAAAACCTGCTGAACGAGATCATCTGGGTCTACCAGAGCGGCGGGCGCAGCCTGCGCCATTTCAGCCGCAAGCACGATACGCTGCTGTTCTATCGCAAGACCGATCAATACGATTTCAACATCGACGCCGTGAAGGCGCCGCGGGCCAAGCCCCGCACCAGCCACATGCGCCGGCACGTGGACCCGGACGGCCGCGTCTACCGCTCCATCCGCACCAACGGCCGCATCTATACCTATTACGACGATGATCCCATCGCGCCTTCGGATGTGTGGCAGGATCTGAACCATCTGCAGCAGAAGGACCCGGAGCGAACCGGCTACGACGCGCAGAAGCCGCTGGCGCTGCTGGACCGGATCGTGAAATGCGCGTCCCGCCCCGGCGACTGGGTGCTGGACCCGTTCGCGGGCAGCGCCACTGCGCTGGAAGCCGCGAAGCGCAACGGCCGGAACTTCATCGGCATCGACAGCTGTCCGCTGACGCTGAACATCGCCCGGCGGCGGCTGGAGGGCGCGGACTGGCGCATCCTGCCCGGCGAAGCTCCGCGGGGAGACGCGCCGCGCTGCGAAGCCGAAGTGCGCGCGGGCGTGGGGTTCTATCACGTGCTGCTGCAGCGGTATGACGCGCAGATCCCCGGCCTGCCGGAGAACGCCGCGCCGCTGGACGCCGTGGACAACTGGTCGGTGGGCTACCTGCGCGACGGCGGTTATGAGGTCATGGCCGCGTTCGCCCGGGGCAAGCGCCGCCCCGATCTGGAAACGGAACTGGCCGTGCCGGCTTATTCGGGCCAGCTGGCGATGTGCGTCGGCGACGTGACCGGCGCCAGCTGGCTGTACGCGCTGGACAAATAGCGGCGGGCACAAATTGTTTTTCAAAATTCACACACAATCAATATTCGGGACCTATAATATCCCGGGAGGCGAGGAAATGCTTCTGCATGTGGGCGACCTGGTGAAGATGCGCAAGGCGCATCCCTGCGGAAACGATCTCTGGCGCGTCACGTTCGTGGGCGCCGATATCAAGATGCGCTGCGAAAAGTGCCAGCGCATCGTGATGCTGGAGCGCCCGGTGTTCGAAAAGCGCGTGAAGAAGCTGGTGGAGAGCGCGGAGGAGGCCGAGGCGTGAAGCGCTTCCGCGGCGCGCTGGCCGCGCTGCTGGCGCTGGCGATCGCGGTGGGCGCGGGGCTGGCCCTCAGACGGTGGGTCGCGGGAACGGCCCGCGTCGAAGGCGCGTCGATGCAGACCACGCTGCAAAGCGGCGACGTGGTGCTGGTCACGCGGCTCGATTACGCGAAGGCCGCGCCACGGCGCGGCGACGTGGTGCAGTGCCGGTTTCCCGGCCGCGCGGATACCTACATCAAGCGGGTCGTGGGCCTGCCCGGAGAGACGCTGGTCTTCTCCGGCGGACAGCTGACCGTGGACGGCGCGCCGGTGCGGGAGAAGTACGTCTCCAGTCCCACCGGGGATTACAGCATTTCTTTGGGTCCGGACGAATACCTGCTGCTGGGCGACAACCGCATGGAGAGCTACGACAGCCGCATGGCGGACATGGGTCCCGTGGGCGCCGACAGCCTGCTGGGCCGGGTGCGATGGATCGTGTGGCCGTTGAGGCGGTTCGGACCGGTAGAATAGAGAATTGACGGCATAAGGGGAACGGCAAAATGGAAGAGAACAAAAACGAACGGCGCGGATGGCGCTTTGGCAAAAAAAAGGAGCAGGAGAAGCTGACCGGCAAGGCGCGGGTCATCAAGGAGGTCCGCGAATGGATCGTGGCGCTGGTCGCGGCGGTGCTGATCGTGCTGCTGCTGCAGAACTTCCTGTTCAGCCTGATCCGCGTGGACGGCCAGTCGATGGAAACTACGCTGCACAACGGCGAGCGGCTGTTTGTCAACGTCGCGTCGGTCAAATTCGGCGGCGTCAACCGCGGCGACGTGGTGATCTGCCATTATCCCAACCGCATGGGCAAGTTCCTGGGCATCGTGCCCTATAAACTGAATTTCGTCAAGCGCTGCGTGGCCGTGCCGGGCGATACCATCTACCGCAAGAACGGCGTGACCCACGTGGTGTACGAGCAGGACGGCCAGACCGTGGACGAACCGCTGGACGAGCGCTGGGAGAAATATTATTCCGGCGGCGCTGCCGGCGATTACGAGGCCTACGTGCTGGGCGAGGACGAATACTTCGTGGTGGGCGACAACCGCTACAACAGCCACGATTCCCGCGACTGGGACGGCGGCACCGGCGATGCGCCCGGCGGCAACGACGGCAACACCGAAAACAATGTCGGCCCGATTCCCAAGTCGATGATCCTTGGCCGCGTGCGGCAAGTCATCTGGCCGCTGAACAGCATCCGGCCGGTGGAATGACGGAGGAACCATGCGCAGGAAGAACAAAAACCTGATCCGGGTCCTGGCCGTCGCGCTGGCCCTGCTGCTGGCGGGCGGCGTGGTGTTCAGCGCGCTCTTCAGCGCGCTGGCCGAAGCCTCCGGGCGGGACCGGTATGAAATAACGGCGGCATACATGCCGGAAGAACAGGCGCTGCGGGTCGAGCAGCGCCTCATCTATACCAACCGCACCGCCGACCGGCTGGACGCCGTGTGCTTTTACGCCGCGGGCAACCTGTTCCGCCGGCTGGCCGCGATGCCGTACGAACCCGGCGACCTGGCCGCGCTGTTTCCCGAAGGCTATGCGCCCGGCGGCATCGAACTGCGGGCGGTGCGTTTCGCCGGCGCGGACGCGGATTACGGCTTCCAGGGCGAAGACGAATCGGCGCTGCGCGTGGCCTGCCGCCTGGATCCGGGGGAAAGCGGCGTTTTTGAATTTGAATACTTCCTGCTGCTGACGCGGTGCGCGGCCTTTCAGGGCGTGGGAGATACCGACGTCCGGCTGAGCGCGTTTTGTTTCGTGCCCGGCATGTACGACGATACCTACGGCGAATTCCGGCTGAACGCGCCGCTGGCCCATACGCGCTGGCTGCACACCGACGCCGCGGATTACGATGTGACGCTGGCGATTCCGGAGAACTGGGCGCTGGCGGCCACCGGCGAAGAGACGCTGCTGAAGACCGAAGACGGCGTTTCCACGTGGTCGATCCGGGCGCAAAACGTCCGGGAATGGGCCGTTTCCTTCGGCAAACGCTGGCGCGAAGAGGCGCGCGAGACGGCTTCCGGCGTGCGCGTGCGGGCGCTGACCCGCGCGCGCGGCGCGAACCGGCGCATCCTGGACGCCGTTGTGCGGGCCGTCGAACAGTGCGAAGCGTGGTTCGGGCCGTTCCCGGTGCGGCAGCTGGACGTCTGCCAGTCGGACTATCCGCTGGGCGCGCTGAACTTCCCGGGCGCGATCTGGGTGCCGTCGGCGCTGGCGGAATCCGGCGGCGACGCGCTGGACAAAGCGCTGCGCTTTTGCGTCGCCCAGCAGGTCTTCGGCCTGGACGCCTACGCAGAGCCCTCGGCGGACGCCTGGCTGTCGGACAGCGTCAGCGAGTACGCCGCCTGCCTGCTGCTGGAGGCCGACGCGGGCCGCGACGCCTTTTTGCGGGCCGTGAACCGCGACTGGGTGGACGCGCTGCAGCTGACGATCCCCGGCGGGTTGACTGTGACCAGCGACGCCCGGCTGTTCGACCGCTACACCTATGATATCGTGGTGCGCGTCCGCGGCGCGGTGGTCATGCACGAGCTGCGGCTGGCTATGGGGCTTGAACCGTTCCTGGCCGGTTTGCGGACCTTCCGGGAGATGGGCGCGGACGGGCATACGCTGACGGAAATGGATTTCGTGCACGCCATGGACGCGGCCAGCGGCGGCGACTGGGAGGCGTTTTTGACCGACTGGGTGTTCAACGTGGGCGATTACGTGAACCAGAACATCGACTGGTTCGAGTGACAGACGGAAAGGATTCGGGGCGCGGACCGGCCGCGAGGAGGATTTCGGCCCTCCCGCCACGGTGGGCGGCCGCTTGCGTCCATGCCGCGCGAGCCGG
>CACWVN010000121.1:0-6086 GCA_902764285.1 uncultured Eubacteriales bacterium | reverse complement strand
TAAAAAAGGCGCGGACCGCAACGCGGTTCGCGCCTTTTGCACTGTCCTGTCAATGGCCGCCGCCGGCCCGCAGGTTGCCGCCCTGGTGTTCCACCAGGCCGTCGCTGGTCATCATGGTCTCCAGCACGCTGATGTCGGATTCCACGTCCAGCGCCTCCACGCGGAACAGCCGGTCCTGCTGCTGTTCGAAGGCGTGCACCAGCGTGTCCAGCACGTCCTCGATCTTCTTCCGCGAGGCCACGATGTTCTCGCCCTGATAGCTCTGCTTTTCCATCAGGTTATAGGATTTCAGCAGCTTCAGCGTGGTGGGCAGGTAGTAATTCATGAACTTGCGCACTTCCTCGGCGCGCTCGGGCTTTTCCCGTACCACCCGGAAGATGCTGGCCGTCAATTCGCCGATGCGGTCGATCTTTTCGGAAACCGGGCCGTTTTCGATCTCGTCGTTCAGCTGGCGGATCTCCTTCAGCTTGGCCTCGAAATCCTCGTTTTCCGTGCCGGTGTGCTTTTCCGCCGCCTTGGGCCTGGCGGGCTCGGAAGCGGCCTCCGCGGCCTTCGCGGCGGCCTTGGCTTCGGCCTCGGCCACGGTCCTGGCGCGGTTTTCCTGGCTGACGAACACGTTGATGATCGGGCTGTCCGCGTTCTGCACGCTTTCCGCTACTTCGCCGGCGTCGATGTGCAGCTGCATGTGGCTGCGGTCGATGTACGCGCTCCCGCCGATCATGCCCTTGTCGATCATCTCCTGCAAATCGGAGACCACGTTCTGCGTGGGCATGCCGAGGCGCGCGGCCAGCTCGCGAATGCTGACGGCGCGGTCTTCGCCGATGGCGCTGGCATAGCGGCGGAAGATCTGGTAGCGCCGGCGCGTCTGCGCGTTCTTGAAGCGCTTGAAGCCCAAAAACGCCCCGACGACCTTCGTGATGAATTCAGGGATGATCAGCAATATGATGATGGCGATCAGCGAAGGCCCTTCGGGGGGATCCGCCGGAATGTTGAAAATGCCGTGTTTCTTCTTGGCCATGCTTTACACCTCAACTTTTATTATATCATATACGGTTTGCGCGTTCAATGAAAGAAAGATTAAATCGTAAAAGAAAGATTAAAAGCGAGCGGCGTTTGGGTTGACGTCCGGCACGGTTTCGATTAAAATAAAGGCATGCGGATCCCTTCGCCCGGGAAGACTGGGCGGGGAGGTGATTGCGCATGGAGGATAAAGAGCGCGCGGCGGACGCGGCCATCGAGCCGGAAGACGTCGCCTCGGCCACGGAATGCACCGGATTGCTGCCCGCGCTGCCGGCCGATGACGCCGGCCAGAGGGCCTGCGCGGCGCTGTACGCCGTGCACCGCCCGGCAAAACCCGGGCGCATGTTCCGCAAGAAATGAAATGGCGCGCCGGAACAGGAGGCACACATGCACATGACAGGCAGGAGGCTGCTGGCGCTGCTGCTGGCGCTGCTGCTGGCGGCGGGGCTGTGCAGCGCCGCCGCGGAGGACTGGCGCGGCCTGCTCCGCGACGCGTTCGGCCTGACGGACGATTACGACGGCGGCGCGCAGGATTGGGAGGCGACCCAGCCGCCCACGGCGAAACCGACCGCGACGCCGCGGCCCACGGCGGAACCGACCCGGCCGCCTGAAAACCGGGGCGGCGCGCCGGAATTCCAGCTGCCGGTCACCGATCCCCAGCAGATCGTCAATTACCTGGCCATCTACGGCGAATTGCCGGAGAACTTCATCACCAAGAGCGAAGCCAAGGCCCTGGGATGGGACAGCCGGTACAATTACGTGGGGGACGTGGCCCCGGGCAAGAGCATCGGCGGCGACCGGTTCGGCAATTACGAGGGCCTGCTGCCCGAGAAAAAGGGCCGGAAGTGGTATGAATGCGACGCCAACTACCGCGGCAGGAAGCGCGGCGCCGAGCGGGTGCTGTTCAGCTCGGACGGATTGTATTATTACACGGACGACCACTATCAAACCTTTACCCAGATGTTTCCGGAGGACTGAACCATGATCGTACTGGACGGAAGAAAGATGGACAGCCGCCCGGCGGTGCACGCCGAACTGCGTGAAAAGCTGGATCTGCCGGATTATTACGGCGGCAACCTGGACGCGCTGAACGACTGCCTGGGCGAGCTGCGGGAGCGGCCGCTGGTGGTCGTCGAATGCGCGGGCGAATTCCTGGAGAGCAACGGCAGCTATGCCGCCAGCGTGCTGCGGGTGTTCGCGGATAACGGCATGCAGGTGCTGCTGGATTGACGGCAGCGGCAAAATACGACCCTACGATACGGCAGAGGAGGATGAACATGAGTATTCCCACGCCCCATATCAACGCCCCCGAAGGCGCGTTCGCGCGCACCGTGCTGATGCCCGGAGACCCGCTGCGGTCGAAATACATCGCCGAGCATTATCTGGAAGACCCCGTACTGGTGAACAACGTGCGCGGCGTTCAGGGCTACACCGGCACCTACAAGGGCAAGAAGGTCTCCGTGATGGCCTCCGGCATGGGCATGCCGTCCATCGGCATCTATTCCTATGAGCTGTTCAACTGCTACGGCGTCGAAAATATCATCCGCATCGGCTCCGCCGGCGCAATTTCCCCGGCGCTGCAGCTGCGCGACGTGGTCGCCGGCATGAGCGTCTATTCCGATTCCAACTACGGCGCCCAGTTCGGCTATCGCGGCACGCTGGCGCCCTGCTGCTCGTTTGAGCTTCTGAACGCGGCGGTGACCGCGGGCGAAAAGCTGGGCCAGAAGATCGTGCCCGGCCCGATCGCTTCCCACGACGGCTTCTATGCCCAGGGCGATTACAATTCCACGCCCATTTTGCAGAAACTGGGCGTGCTGTGCGTGGAGATGGAGGCCTACGCGCTGTATCTGAACGCGGCGGCGGCGGGGAAGAACGCGCTGGCGCTGCTGACGATTTCCGACAGCCTGGTGACGGGCGAAGCGCTGCCCGCCGAGGATCGCCAGACCACGTTTACCCACATGATGGAGGTCGCGCTGGAGATCGCGTGACCGATCGCGGCGAGACCCGGCATGCGGACGGGGGCGGGCGACGGAGGTCGCCCGCCCCCTGCGCATATCCTTTGGCACAGATCGCGCCGGCGCTTTGACAGCGCCGCGCTCCTGTGCTATAATGCTGCGCGTGAAAACGGAAAGGAGCTGCCAACATGAACCGACAGATCGAGATCCGCAGCCTGTTCGACCTGGACCGCACCATCGCGGCGGGGCTGTTTGAGGGGAAACGCTATCCCTGGGAGGTACTGGGGGAGATCAAGGGCTTTATACTGAGACTGGGGGAGACGCTGGATCCGGAAAAGTTCGATCATCCCGCGCCGGACATCTGGATCGCGAAGGACGCGAAGATCGCGCCGACCGCCTGCCTGAACGGCCCGCTGATCGTGGACGAGGGCGCCGAGTTGCGCCACTGCGCGTTCGTGCGCGGCAGCGCCGTCGTGGGCAAGGGCGCGGTCGTGGGCAACAGCGTCGAATTGAAGAACTGCGTGCTGTTCGACGGCGCGCAGGTGCCCCACTTCAATTACGTGGGCGATTCCGTGCTGGGCTGGAAGGCGCACATGGGCGCCGGCGCCGTCACCAGCAACGTCAAGAGCGACAAGCGGAACGTAGTGGTTCACGCGGGCGAAGGCATCGAAACCGGCCTGCGCAAGCTGGGCGCGATGGTGGGCGACCGGGCCGAGGTGGGCTGCAACAGCGTGCTGAACCCGGGCACGGTGATCGGCCGCGACTGCATCGTCTATCCCACGTCCTGCGTGCGCGGCGTGATCCCGGAAAACCACATCTATAAGGGCGCGGACGGCGTGGTCGTCCGCAAGGGGATCTGATTTTCAGAACTCGAAAAGGCCCGCAAACGAAAACCTCTTTCGGACGGATTGTCCGAAAGAGGTCTTTTGTACGCCTCACGGCGCGGGCTTATTCGTAGATCGGGAACCGCCTGCACAGCGCGTCCACGCGCTCCAGGATATCGCCCTTCTTCGCGTCGAAATCCTGGGCGGCCATGGCCAGCAGCTCGCCGACCTCCTTCGCCTCGGCCTCCTTGAAGCCGCGGGCCGTGATGGCGGGCGTGCCCACGCGGATGCCGGAGGTCTCCGCCGCGGAGCGCGGGTCGCCGGGGATCTTGTTCTTGTTCACGGTGATGCGCACGGAATCCAGCCGTCCTTGAATTCCGGCTTCAGCGCCTCGCCCAGCACCACCGCCTTGGCGGCGATCACGTGCATTAGCGGGCCGCCCTGGCTGCCGGGGAAGATGGCACTGTTGATCTTCTTGGCGATGGCGGCGTCGTTGGTCAGGATCATGCCGCCGCGCGGGCCGCGCAGCGTCTTGTGGTTGGTGGTGGTCACCACGTCGGCATAGGGGATCGGGCTGGGATGCTCGCCCGCGGCCACCAGGCCCGCGATGTGGGCGATGTCCACCATCAGATAGGCGCCGACTTCCTTCGCGATGGCGCCGAATTTTTCGAAATCGATGATGCGCGGATAGGCGGACGCGCCGGCGATGATCATCTTCGGGCGGTACTGCAGCGCCAGGTCGCGCACCTGGTCATAGTCGATCAGGCCGGTTTCCGGGTCGCAGCCGTAGGAGACGCTGTTGTAGATCTTGCCGGAGAAGCTGACCTTCGCGCCGTGAGTCAGGTGGCCGCCGGCGCTCAGATCCATGCCCATCACGGTGTCGCCCGGCTGGCACAGCGCGAAATAGACCGCCGCGTTGGCCTGGGAGCCGCTGTGGGGCTGCACGTTGGCGTACTGCACGCCGAACAGCTTCTTCGCGCGCTCGATGCACACCTCTTCGACCTGGTCCACGAATTCACAGCCGCCGTAGTAGCGGTGCCCCGGATAACCCTCGGCGTACTTGTTCGTCAGCACCGAACCCATCGCGGCCATGACGGGCTCGGTCACGATGTTCTCCGAGGCGATCAGTTCCAGGTTCCGGCGCTGGCGCTCCAGCTCCTTGTCCATGATGGCGCCGATTTCCGGGTCATAGGCGCGGACGAGATCCATGTTCTGCGATACCATTTTGCAATCCCCTTCCTAATTGATCCTCACATGAAAAAACGACCGGTCCAGGCAGCCGGCCGCAGGCGCAAGCCCGCCCGGCACATACCGCCGGTACAGGGTGCGCGCTCTGTCCTTTTGCCTGAGAGATTCGCCCGCGCAGCACAATGCTGCCGGCTTTCACCTTCGGCCCCCGCCAAGCGGGCGTCTCCAGAGTGCCGTCCGCGCGCAGTCCTCATTCCCGGGGGAACGCCTGAGAGTGTCTCTCCTTCGGCGGGACTTGCGTCCGCTCTCCTGCGCGCATCAAACGGCGTGCTGTTCAATTGCTTACATTATATCATTCGCCGTACCCCGCGTCAATGAATATAAGGTAAAGCCTGCGTAAGCGAAAACCGCGCCGGTTTTTACCGGAAACCCCACGCGAATTAACGCGCGGCGCTTGCATCGGCGGCGGCCTTCGGCGATAATGATGGCGAACCCAATCGAAACGGAGCGATTCATAGATGGACGCACTTTACCGGCTGGCCGCCCTGGACATGGACGGCACGCTGCTGAACACCGCCAAGCAGATCACGCCCTATACGCTGCGGGTGCTGGGCCGCGCGGCGCGGTCGGGCGCGGTCGTGGCGCTGTGCACCGGGCGCTCCATATCCGAGATCCGGCCGTATCTTGCGGAATTGAAGGACGTGGGCTACGCGATTTGCGTCAACGGCGCCAGCGTGATCGACCTGCGGCGGATGGAACCCATCCGCAATTCGGTCATCCCCGACGGCGAGGCGCTGGAGCTGCTGCGGCTGTCGGCGGACTACGACGCCTTCTACCAGATCGTATCCGACAACCGGTCCCATCACACCTGCCCTGCGGACAGGCTGGGCCGCTATCACCTGGCCGATTTCGCGGGACTGTTCGGCACCTGTTCCGTTCTGATCGACGATCCGGCGGAATTGGTCCGCCGCTGTCCCGGAACCATCCACAAGATCAACGTGTTCTTCCGCGACGCGGCGGATCGCGCGCAGTTCCGGCAGAGGATCGCCGGGCGCGCGGTGGAGGTCTGCGATTCCGTGGGCCTGGGCATCGAGCTTTC
>CACWVN010000120.1 GCA_902764285.1 uncultured Eubacteriales bacterium | reverse complement strand
GGATTTCCTTCATCTTTTCCGGATGGCCGAGAGCTTCTGTCATCTGCTGCACTTCCGCACGCGTGAAGCCCATCAAGGAAGGAAATTTCGTAAAAAGCAGGCTATCCACCTGCAGATTGTTCAACCCTGAAAAAATGTTTTCCTTTGCAATCCTCAACACGCCTGTCATAATGGCGAAATCCAGCATATAGGCAACAGCAACAGTACGAAACGTGATATTCGTCCAGCACTGTGGGTTAATTTCGACTAGTATAGTGTATCAACAATTTCATAGATGCTGTTGGCTGACAGTTTGAACTTGCTTTTTGGTCGACAATCGGATATAATTACGACAAGGGAAAGAAGCTGGTATTCTCTTAAGCGTTTATAATTCTGGATCGTCGAAGTTGCTTTTCGGAGGTGAGAGACATGGCGATGGCTGTTACTGATCTGCACAGGCGCGATGAACTGCTGTATCGCTTGAAGAACGTTTGGGGCGACATGAGCCACGAGGAACAGTCCGCTGTTGAGGTGGTCGTCAATTCCATCATACTGAATCATGTGGCTACAGAGGCTGACGCTGTTGCCTATCCGCCGCTTACGGAAACTGAGCTGTTTGAACGCATTGATCTGTCCCTGTCCCAGGCCGATGCCGGCGAGTATACGGATACGGAGTCGTTTGAAAGGGAGATTGAAACGGAGTTTCACCTGCTATGAAGATGTACAGAACCGTTGTAACCAAGCAGGCTCAGTCGGATTTAAGAGAGAAGCTCTCGTATATCCGAGATCATCTCAGGAATCCACAGGCCGTTCAGAACGTTTATACCGACTACAAGCAGACCAGAAAAGCATTGGAGGATGTGGCGGGAACAATACGGGAGACTGAGAGTGAGAAACTGTGGGAAAGGAACTTAAAGCGCATCAATTTCAGAGCGCATAACTACTTCATGCTGTTCCGCATCCGCGATGATCGCGTTGAGATAACCAACATCTTTCACGGCTCGGAAGACTTTGAGAACAAATTGAGATAAAAAGAATCTGCAGGCTGATAGCTTAAAAAGCCATATTGCGACGGATAAATGGACATGTGGAGGACAGTATTCGGACAAAGTGTTGCAGTGACGGAGACAGCGAAAATCGTTGAATTGACGATGCCTTTGAGAAGATATAGGAGTAATTGGACAATTCGGAAAGAATAATTGTTCTCTACATCTAGCGCTTTCACCGTGACAACAGAATGACAACAAAAATCACGATAGCCAATACTTTGAGAGTAATACGAATGATGTGAATACCACGAGCTAAAGCACCTAAGCGGATTCGTTAAAGATGAAGCTGATGGGAGCGAGTGGGAGTAGCCCGGCGACCGGCGGCGCGCTTCCGGCGCGTCCGCCCTCACAAAAAACGACGAACCCCTCCGGCAGCAAGCTGCGGAGGGGTTCGTCATCTGCCGGGATCATGTGTCGCCGGTGATCAGCGACGCCGTTTCGGCCAGCGCGGCGCCGGCCTCGGGAATCGGCATCAGCGGGTAATCGTGGTTCATGCCGCGGCGCGCGCGGAAATCCAGATCCACGCCGGCGGCCTCCAGCTTGTCGCGGGTCAGCAGCAGATCCGGATACAGCAGCTCCCGGGTGCCGCAGTAGATCGTCACCGGCGGCAGCCCTGTCATTTCGCCGAACAGCGGGCTGGCCCGCCAGTCGTGCACGTCGCTGTCCCCGGCCCAGTACCGCCCGTGCAGCTGCGTCAGGTCGAAGTGCAGGATCGGGTCGACGGGGATCAGCGCCTCGATGTCCGGATTGTCCATGGATACGTCCATCCAGGGGGAATACAGGATCAGCCGCTCCGGCAGCGGCCCGCCCCGGGCGACCAGGTTCTCCGCGACGGCCATCGCCAGACCGCCGCCCGCGGAATCGCCCATCAGGATAATGCGGCGGCCCGGGCGCGCTTCGGCCACGGCGCAAAACAGCGCGGTGACGTCCTCGCAGCCCCGGACGCAGTCGCCGTAGGGCGCCAGGTGATAGGCCGGCGCCAGGATCTCGCATCCGGTCTTGTCCGACAGCTTGTTCAACAAGCGCCACTGGTGGGCGTTGAAGCCGTTCACGTAGGCCCCGCCGTGCAGATAGACCACGGTGGCGCTGCCGCCGCCGGGGTTCAGCACAAACGTCTGCAGCCCCGCGTATTCCGCCTCCGCGGTTTCCACCCGCGCCTTCAGCCAGGCGGGCAGCGCGGACGGCGCCTCCGCCGTCCCCCGCTTCGTCTCCAGCCGGGCCGTCTCCTCCTCGGGCGTACGGTCGTCGGCGTGGCGGAAGCGCAGGATGATCTCATATGCCGTGGCCTGCGGCGAGCGCCCGTAGACGATGAAGGACAGCGCCGCGGCGCAGCCCGCCAGCACCGCCAGCGCGACGGCGGCAGCGATGAGGATTCGGATCGGCTTCTTTGCGCGCATGCTCCGCTCGCGCTCCCTTCCCGGGGCTTTCACCACAGCTTCCGGCGATCGTATTCGCCGCCCTCCAGGTCATGCCAGGTCATCCAGCCGTCCTCCAGCGCGCAGTAGCTGTGGGGCGTGCCGGCCTTGGGGATGGAAACCGACCCGGGGTTGACGTAGGTAAATCCCTCGTGCCGCCGGCAGCCGGGGACGTGGGTGTGGCCGCAGAGCAGCACGTCGCCGGGCATCAGCTTCGGCGGGTTGTCCTCGCCCAGGGCGTGGCCGTGGGTAGCGTAGATCAGGTGCCCGTCGATCATCAGCGCGGCGTAATCGGCCATCACGGGGAAATCCAGCACCATCTGGTCCACTTCGGCCTCGCAGTTGCCGCGCACGCACAGCAGGTGCGGCGCGATGCCGTTCAGCATGGCGGCCACTTCCTTCGGCGCGTAGGCCTCCGGCAGGTCGTTCCGCGGGCCGTGGTAAAGCAGATCGCCCAGCAGGATCAGCCGCGCGGGCGATTCCGCCCGCCAGGCCTCCAGCAGCCGCCGGCACCACTTGGCCGAACCGTGTATGTCCGAAGCGATCATCCATTTCATCGCGCGCACGCCTCCCCCGCCGGTCATCGCCCGGCCGGTCTTTATCATAGCATGTTTCGGCCCGCCGCGCAAGCGAAAGCGACGCCGTTCGGGATATGACGTCACGGCATGCGCGCGGCGGCCTGACATCGTCAGCCCAACCGCTTCGTGTTAAGCGCGGGTTATTTTATGCGTCAGAAAAGGCGAATTCTTTAAAATTTGTCCGGTTTGTGATGGATTATTTACGCCTGTTGTGATAGGATTAGATGATATTATCGTTCGGCTTTCGCGGTGAAAGCCGCCGTACACGGGAAGGGAGCAGTCGACATGGCCAATCAGAAGAAGCGGAGGGGAGACCGCTTTGACGCGACGCTGGTGCGGGATATCGATCCGCTGCACTGGTTTATGCCCTATATCTATCCCAATCGCGCGGACAACGAGGCGTTCGTCAACGAGGAATTTGACCTGACCAACCTGGAAGCCTTCCTGGAGAAGAAGAACGAGGGGCTGGACAAGGCCCATCGCTACACCATCTTCCACGCGGTGTGCGCGGCGGTGGTCAAGGCCGTGACGCTGCGTCCCCAGATGAACCGCTTCATCCAGGGCCGCCGGCTGTACCAGCGCGACGAATTGAGCCTGGGCTTCGTGGTGAAAAAGCAGTTCAAGGACAACGCCAGCGAGGGCCTGGCGTTCATCAAGTTCCCGCCGGAGACCACCATCGATTCCCTGCACGAGCGCATCATGCAGGAGATCTTCGAGTGCCGCCGGGACGACGCGATGGACAATTCCACCAAGGGCATGGAGATGTTCACCCACCTGCCGCGCTGGCTGATGCGGATCGTGATGTGGGGCCTGCACCGGCTGGATTTCTACGGCCGGGTGCCCTACGACCTGATCAAGGCCGATCCGAATTACGCCTCCGTGTTCCTGACCAACCTGGGCAGCATCAAGCTGAACGCCGGGTATCACCATCTGAGCAACTGGGGCACCACTTCGGTGTTCGTGATCATCGGCGAAGTGACCCGCAAGCCGCTGTTCCACGAGGACGGCACCTTTGAAATGCGCGACGTGCTGCCCATCGGCATCACGCTGGACGAACGCATCGCCGACGGCTATTACTACGCCAAGACCATTCGCCTGGTGAAGAAGCTGATCGAAAATCCCGAGCTGCTGGACCGCCCGGCGAACGAGGAGGTTGATTTCTGATGCCCGCTGTCAAGACCCCCTGGGAGCCGTGGATGGGCGAAGTGCCCATGCATCTGGATTATTTCCAGGGTTCCATGGAAGAGGCCGTGGAAAAAGTCGCTGAAAAATACCCGAAGTTCGAAGCCTGCGAATTTATGGGCAGCCACACCACCTATGAAAAACTGGTGCAACAGATCCGGGAATGCGCCTGCGCGCTGCGCGCCATCGGCATCCGGGAGTGCGACAAGGTGACCATCTGCATGCCCAACGCGCCGCAGACCGTGATGATGTTCTATGCGGTGAACATGGTTGGCGCCATCGCCAACATGGTGCACCCGCTGTCCGCCGAGGGCGAGATCGAATTCTATCTGAACGATTCCGAATCCGTGGCGGCGCTGACGCTGGACCAGTTCTACGGCAAGTTCGAGAACATCCGCAAGAACACGCCCTGCCTGAAGCACCTGATCATCGCCACGGTGAAGGACGCGCTGACCCCGCTGATGAAGATCGGCTACGCGCTGACCCAGGGCCGCAAGATCCCCCGGGTGCCCAAGGGCGCGGACGCGATCCTGTGGAAGGATTTCATCGCCGGCGGCAAGGCCTTTGCCGGCGATCCCCGCGTAGCCCGCAAGCCCGACGACCCCGCAGTCATCCTGTACAGCGGCGGCACCACCGGCATCACCAAGGGCATCCTGCTGTCCAACCTGAACTTCAACGCCCTGGCGGCGCAGATCGTGGCCACCAACCCCATCTACAACGAGGGCGACAAGATGCTGGCCATCATGCCCATGTTCCACGGCTTCGGCCTGGGCGTCAGCATCCATTCGATGCTGGCCAACGGCGGCGGCTGCATCCTGGTGCCGCGGTTCACGCCCAAGACCTATGCCGAGCTGCTGCGCAAGTACAAGCCCAACTTCATCGCGGGCGTGCCCACGCTGTTCGAGGCGCTGCTGCGCATCCCCGGGCTGGACGACCTGGACCTGTCCTGCCTGAAGGGCGTGTTCTCCGGCGGCGATACGCTGCCGCCCGAGCTGAAAAAGCGCTTCGACAAGTTCCTGAGGGACCACGGCGCGAAGATCGAGGTGCGCGAGGGCTACGGCACCACCGAGTGCGTCACCGCCTCGTGCCTGACGCCGCTGACCAAGGCCAAGGAGGGCTCCATCGGCATCCCGTTCCCGGACACCTACTACAAGATCGTGAAGGTGGGCACCGAGGAGGAGCTGCCCTACGGCGAAGAGGGCGAGATCTGCCTGGCCGGGCCCACGGTGATGCTGGAATACGTGAAACATCCCCAGGAAACCGCCCAGACCCGCCGCGTGCACGCCGACGGGCTGACCTGGATCCACACCGGCGACCTGGGCGTGATGGACGACGAGGGCTTCATCTACTTCCGCCAGCGCATCAAGCG
>CACWVN010000119.1 GCA_902764285.1 uncultured Eubacteriales bacterium | reverse complement strand
GGCTGCACCGAGAGCCAGGTGAACCGCTACATCGTGATCCCCTACATCAAGCCGATCCTGCGCGTCAGCGTCATCTTCGCGGTGACCGGCTCGCTGAAGTCCTTCGACCTGATCTACGTGCTGACCAACGGCGGCCCGCTGCACGCGACCGAGGTGCCCAGCACGCTGATGATCAGCATGCTGTTCCTGCGCAACCGCTACGGCATGGGCAGCACGATCGCCGTGATGCTGATCCTGCTCTGCTTCGCGTTCGCGCTGCTGATCAGTCTGGCTTTCAAGGAGGATAAGTGATATGAATAATACAGCTGCAACCAAGCATTATCCTCCCACAGCTGCCACGCCCAGGAAGGATTACAGCCTGAAGACGATCCTGACCTACGCGGGATTGATCCTCTGGGCGCTCATCTGCCTGTTCCCGGTGTATTGGATGCTGACGTTCTCGCTCAAGAACAACACGGAGATCTTCGGCGAAAACGTGATCGGCCTGCCGAAATACTGGATCTGGAGCAACTATTCCCAGGCGCTGAACACCGGCCACATGTACGTGTATTTCCTGAACAGCGTCATCGTGGCGGCGGCGACGATCCTGATCACGCTGATCGCCTCGTTCATGGCAACCTACGCCATGACGCGCCTGGTCTGGAAGCCCCGCAAGGCCATGAACAAGTTCTTCATGCTGGGCCTGACGATCCCGATCCACGCGTCCATCGTGCCGATCTACGTGACGCTGTCCAAGCTGCACATGCTCTCGACCTACTGGGCCGTGATCATCCCCTACTCCGCGTTCTCGCTGGCCATGGGCATCCTCATCTCCACCGGCTTCATGGGCGATATCCCCTATGACCTGGATGAGGCGGCCTCCATCGACGGCTGCGGCGTGTGGGGCACGTTCCTGCGGATCATCGTGCCGCTGATGCTGCCGGCCGTGGCGACCGTGGGCATCTACACTTTCCTGCAGTGCTGGAACGAGCTGATGTTCGCCAACGTGTTCATCAGCAAGGACGCCTACAAGACGCTGCCCGTCGGCGTGCAGGCGCTGTCCGGCCAGTACACCACCGACTGGGGCCCCATCGGCGCGGCGCTGTCGCTGGCGACGATCCCGACGCTGCTGGTGTACGTATTCCTGTCGAAGCAGATCCAGGAGAGCTTCATCGCCGGCGCCGTCAAGGGATAATCCCTGCGGTACCAGCACCGACATAAAGGCTGCGGCCGTCCTCCCACCGCCTGTGCGGGAGGCGCCGCGGCCTTTTTTTGCTTTCCGGCGGCGCGCCAAAGTATTGTGTCCGCCGCGGCGGGCATGTTATAATGGGAGTTGGATAGGATAACCGCGACATACGGGGAGGAATCACGATGAGAAAGAACGAAACGGCGGCCGACGGCCTGCACAGGCTGAGCCAGACCGGCGGACCGACACTGGCCTGGTATGAAGATTCCGGCATCGGGATCATCGAATCGGACGGGCTGTGCTTCAAGGACATGGCCCGCACGGGAGAGCTGCTGCCCTACGAGGACTGGCGCCTGCCCGCCGAGGCGCGGGCGAAGGACCTCGCCGCCCGGCTGAGCATCGAGGAGATCGCGGGACTGATGCTCTATTCGCCGCACCAGATGGTGCCGCCGCGCGCCGGCGGGCCCTTCTCCGGCACGTTCGACGGCCTGGAATGGGAGCGATCGGGCCGGGAAAAGCACGCGCTGTCCGACCAGCAGAAGGCCTTCCTGGAGCGGGACCACATCCGCCATATCCTGATGATGGCGGTGGACGGCGCCGGCACGGCCGCCCGCTGGAGCAACGCGCTGCAGCGCCGGGCGGAACAGCTGCCCTTCGCCATTCCCGTGAACATCTCTTCCGATCCCCGCAGCGGCGCGAAGGCCGCGGCGGCAGAGTTCAAGAGCGCGGGCAGCGACGTGAGCAAATGGCCCGAGGGCATCGGGTTTGCGGCCTGCTTCGATCCCGGCGTCGTGCGCCAGTTCGCCCATGACGCCTCGCTGGAATACCGCGCCATGGGCATCACCACGGCGCTGGGCCCGCAGATCGACCTGTGCACCGAACCCCGCTGGATGCGCTTCGCGGATACGCTGGGCATGAAGACCGAGGATGTCCTGGCGCTGGTGAAGGCGTACTGCGACGGCATGCAGACGACCGACGGGAGCGCGGACGGCTGGGGACGGGACAGCGTGAACACCATGGTGAAGCACTGGCCCGGCGGCGGCACCGGCGAAGGCGGCCGGGACGCCCATTACGCCTTCGGCGCATACGCGGTGTATCCCGGCGATAACGCCGCGGAGCACGAAAAGCCCTTCACCGAAGCCGCCTTCCGGCTGGACGGTCCCACGGGCTGCGCCTCCGCGGTGATGCCCTATTATACGGTGTCCTGGGAGCTCGACCGCGCGTACGGCCGGAACGTGGGCAATTCCTACAGCCGCTATTGGGGCATCACCCAGGATCCCAGCCCGGATATCGACGCCTTCGGCAGCCGTTGCTATAACATGCAGGATCATACCGAACCCGAGCGCATGCTGACGGCGCTGCTGAACGGCGTGGACCAGTTCGGCGGCAACGACGATCCCGCGCCGGTGCTGGCGGCGTATCGGCTGGGCTGCGAACAGATCGGCGAAGCGGCCATGCGCGCCCGGATGGAGGCTTCGGCGGCCCGCCTGCTGGCGAATATCTTCCGCTGCGGCCTGTTTGAAGACCCCTATCTGGATCCCGAAGCGTCCGAAGCGCTGGTGGGCTGCGAGGTATTCCGCGCCCACGGCGAATCCGTCCAGCGCAGGAGCGTCGTGCTGCTGAAAAACCGGGCCGGCTGCCTGCCGCTGAAGGAGGGAATCCGGATCTACGTGCCCATCCGCCGGATCGGCCCCTCCAAGAGTTTTTTCCGCACCGACCTGCCCGCCCGGGAGGAGGATCCTGTGAGCGACGATGTGATCGCCGAATACGGCGTCCGTGTGGCGACGCCGGAGGAGGCGGACGTCGCCATCGTGTTCGCCGAGAGCCCGGCGTGCAACCCCTATTCCAAGGAAGACGCGCTCGGCGGCGGCAACGGCTATCTGCCCATCACGCTGCAATACCGGCCGTACACGGCAGCGAACGCCCGGCCGGTGAGCATCGCCGGCGGCGATTTCCGCGAAGGTTTTGCCAACCGCAGCTATCGCGGCAAGACCAACACCGCTTACAACGAATCGGACCTGGACAACATACTGGCCTGCCGCCGGGCCATGCCGGGCAAGCCGGTGATCGTGGTGGAGACGTTGTCGAACCCGATGGTCGTTTCAGAATTTGAACGCGAAACGGACGCGCTGATCGTGGAATTCGGCGTGTCCCGGCGCGCGGTGCTGGACGTGATCTTCGGCCGGTTTGGCCCTCAGGGAAGGCTTCCCGTACAGATGCCCAGGGACATGGACACCGTGGAGCGCCACTGCGAGGACGTCGCGCTGGATCTTCAGCCCCACGTGGACGAATTCGGAAACGCCTACGACTACGGCTTCGGCATCGGCTACGACGGCCGCAGGCTGGGATGACGGCCCGCGCATGGGATATTTGGCGGAATGAATTGGCAGCCATTCGCAGGCACCGCCGCGGGCAGATTACAGGGTGATTTCGCCTTTGGCTGTCATCAACCGCGTTTCTGGCGGATACGCGGCCGTCCGCAGGAGGAAAGCAGATGAAAACGATCAAGAGCGTATACAAGATCGGCAACGGGCCCTCCAGCTCCCACACCGTCGGCCCGTACCACGCCGCGCAGGTATTCGGCGCGCGCTATCCGGACGCCGACGCATTCCGGGTGACGCTGTACGGTTCGCTGGCCTTCACCGGAGAGGGCCACGGCACCGGCAAGGCGATCCAGTCGGCCCTGCCCGGCGCCGAAGTGGTGTTCGACCGGGAGGCGCGGGATCTGCCCCATCCGAATACGATGCGGTTTGAAGCGTTCAAGGGCGGCGAATGCATCGGCAGCAGCCGCATCTTCAGCATCGGCGGCGGATCGATACGCATCGAAAACGAGGAATCGGAGGATGAGCGGGAGGTCTATCCCCAGCATAATTTCTCCGAGATACTGAAGATCTGCCGGGAGCGCAGTCTGAACCTGGCGCAGTTCATCTACCGCATGGAGGATCCCTCGCTGCGCGATTATCTGAAGACGGTCTGGGAGGCCATGAAGGACGCCATTCACCGCGGGCTGAACGCGGAAGGGATCCTGCCCGGCGGTCTGGGCGTGGCCCGGAAGGCGAAGATTTTGTTCGACAAGCGCTGTTACAACGAGAGCGCCGACGTGACGATGAACCGCGTGATCGCCGCGTATGCCTATGCCGTAAGCGAGGAAAACGCCGACGAAAACATCGTGGTCACCGCGCCCACCTGCGGCAGCTGCGGCGTGCTGCCCGCCGTGATGTACTATATGCATCGCGAGCGCGGGTTCCCGGAGGAGGAGATCCTGGACGCCCTGGCCGTGGCGGCGCTGATCGGCAACGTCATCCGCACCAACGCCAGCATTTCCGGCGCGGAATGCGGTTGCCAGGCGGAGATCGGCAGCGCCTGTTCCATGGCCGCCGCGGCGCTGGCATCGCTGTACGGCCTGAACATTGACCAGATCGAATATGCCGCGGAGATCGCCATGGAGCACAACCTGGGGCTGACCTGCGATCCGGTGAACGGCCTGGTACAGATCCCCTGCATCGAACGCAACGCCGTGGCCGCGATGCGCGCCATCAGTTCGGTAAACCTCTCACGCTTCCTGTATTCCACGCGCAAGATCTCCTTCGACGAGGTGGTAACGACCATGTACCGCACCGGCAAGGACATGAGCGAGAAGTACCGCGAGACCTCCCACGGCGGTCTGGCGCAAATCTATCGAGGGTACTGACCGACAGCGGTTCGCCGCGTGCCCGTCGGACAACCGCGAAAAAACGCCGGCATGGTTTCCATGCCGGCGTTTTTGTCGGGACGGCGTCCCGTTCCCGGGGTCAGTGATAGTATATGCCCATTTCTTCCAGCCGCAGCCGGGCTTCGCTCGCTTTTTTATAGCCCAGCTGTTCGGCTTCCCTGAGACAGCGGACCGCGTTTTCCGAATAGCCGCACTTCCCCAGCGCGATCGCGTAATTGGCCAGCACCGTGCTGTAGTTGGGATTGTTGTCCCGCTTCAGCAGCGGCAGCACCTTTTCGAAGCTGCCCAGCGCCTCCTGGGCGTTACCGGCGGCCATCAGCGCGACGGCGTTGTTGGACAGGTAGATGGGGTTGTTCGGATTCAGTTCGATGGCCTTCTTGTAGTAAGCGCTCGCCTGAGCAAATTCGTTCAGATTCCGGCAGGCGATACCCATCTGGTTATAAATGCCGGGCTGATCCGGAAATCTGGATTCCGCGCCGCGCAGGATATTCAGCACCTGCCGATAGTCGCCGGCATCCTCATACCGCTGCGCCAGCTCGAAAACCTCTTCCAGCGACATGCCTTCCGCCGTCTTCCGGTCGTCGGCCGAAGGGGCCGTCCCGCCGAAGTCCATCCTGGACGCGCTCGCGGCAGTCGCGTTTTGCTGCGGCTGATTCGCCGCGGCAGTCGGCCGGGGTTCGCTCGCGGCGGTTGCGTTCCACTGCGGCTGATTCATCGCAGCGGCCGGCCGGGGTTCGCTCGCGGCGGCCGCGTTGCGCTGCGGCTGATTCGCCGCGGCAGTCGGCCGGGGTTCGCTCGCGGCGGCAGAGGACAGGCGCGACGCGTTCTCCTGGGCGGCGATCTTCTCCGCCTTTTTGCGCGCCTTGTTCGCCGAGATCCTGCCGCCCAACCACAGGAACAGCAGGCCAAGGGCGATCAGCCCGATGGCGCCGGCGATGGAGCCCTCGCCGGATTCTTCGCCCTTGACGAGCGCGACGATCAGAGTCGCGGCCAGAACCAGCATGGCGCTGCCCATGATGCTAACCAGCGAGGCCAGGAAGGAATTGCGGTACCATCTGAAGAAAACAGGCATGCTCAACGCTCCTTTGCGCGCAGGGCTCATCCTGCGCAGTTAGTGGCCGCAGCGCGGTCCGCCGCGGCGGACGACGGATTAGCCGTTGGAAGAAGAGGAAGCGGAAACGGACGCGGACGACGAGCTTTCCCGATCCTTGATCATGTGCTGGAGCGTCACCAGGATCGCCACGACGATCTGCTCGTATTCCGGGCGATAGATGTCGACGCAGTACTTGTCGTGGATGGAGAGCATCTTCTGGCCGATCACGGCGATGATCTGCCCTTCCGCGTCGTACAGTTCAAAATTCAGGCCCACGATGTTGCCCTGAAGCTGCCAGCCGAGCCCCTCGATGTTGGTGATGTCCTTGATCAGATGGAACAGCTCGTTGGACAGCTGGAAAGACAGCCCGTCCGCCATCGTCACGAAGTGCCGCTGGTGCAGCGTGAAAAACTTGCGCTCGATGTGCGCCACGTGCCCGCCCTGGGCGTCCGTGACGTCGGTCTTGTCGTGCAGCGACAGGAACTTGGAATCCGCCTGGTACACCACGCGTTCGGTTTCATCCGTGATGTCGATGTGGTGGTGCAGCGTAAACACTTTTGTCGACGTGAACAGGGAGTGATCCGGCTCGCCGAATCGCGCCACGTTATTCACGTTGGCCTTCTCGCCCGCCTCGCGGTAACGGTGATACTTCGAAAACATGCCCATAATTCATAACTCCTTCTGCATTGGTATGGCGGCCCGGCGACGATGCCCCCGGTTAATCGGGCTGAAACAGCCCGGGCAGCGCGTTGTAGAGATAGCGGAAGATGGTGTCGTAATCGTGGACGCCGCCTTCCATGGTTTCATATACCAGCCGGTCGCCGAACGCCTCCGGATACGCCGCCATGGCCTTGATCTGCGCGTCCAGGTTGGGAAAGGCGATATCCGCGGTGCCGGTGATGGCGTGGATGCGGTAGTCGGAAATGCCCTGCCTGTCCGCGGCTTCGGCCAGCAGGCGGGCCGTTTCGTCCGGATGGGCGCCGCCGCCCTTCTCGCCGCAGGCCCAGCAGTCGCCGCTGAGCGGCATGAACCAGCGGAACAGGTCCAGCGCCTCCATAAAGGCGTACCAGGTGGTGACGCCGCCCATGGAAAAGCCGCCGATGGCCCGGCGCTCCCGGCCCGGATCCAGCCCGACGGCGGATTCCACCAGCGGGATGATCTGCCCGCGCAGCTCGGGGCAGAATTTCGCCACGGCGACGCCGGAGTTTCCCGGCCGCTTGTCCGTCTCGTCGGGGTCGTAGTAGGTCGGCGCCGCGATGACCAGCGGGCGAAGCTCGCCGGCCTCGATCATGTGATCGACCATATTGATAAAGGCCGGGCAGATGAAATCGCGCTGATCACCGCCGCCGCCGTGTATCAGGTAAAGCACGCAGTCGGCCTCGCCGTCCGGCCGGTAGACCAGGACGTGCTTCCTCCCGTAGGTCAGCTTTTCCACCCTGCCCTGGCGGCCGGCGGGCTGCAGATAATCCCGGGGAATCGGGCGCATATTCATCACCTCAGGCTGTATTTCGCGCCGGAAAACGCCCCGGCGCCGGTCTGGTGGTATTATAGCACACAAAACGGGCGCTGGCAAATCCCGAACGCCTCTATTTTGCGCAAACCGCCTGCGGAAGCCGCGGCGCCGCCGGTCCGCGCACATCGTTTTCTTGCTTCTCATTTTTTGTCCGCCATTCTATCACGATTAGTGAAATATGTATTTTTATGCCAAATTCTTGCCAAATGGCATTGCCGTTTATCCTCCTGGTGGGGGTATTTGCGTACTTCCCGCTGTACGGCTGGATCTACGCATTTCACGATTTTGACGGCATCCACCCGATCTCCAGCGAGACGTTCGTGGGCCTGAAGTGGTTTACGTACATCATTTCCAATCCGGTGCGCTCATCGTACGTGCTGAACGTGCTGCGCAACACCCTGGCTATGAGCGGCATCTCCCTGTTCTTCTCCTGGTTCCCGATGATCTTCGCGGTATTCCTCAACGAAATCAAATGCCGCCCCTATCAGAAATTCGTACAGACCGTCACCACGCTGCCCAACTTCATCAGCTGGGTACTGGTGTTCGCCATCTATTTCCACGTGTTCGGCAGCAACGGCGCGATGAACA
>CACWVN010000118.1 GCA_902764285.1 uncultured Eubacteriales bacterium | reverse complement strand
ACCGAATGCTGCTGGGATAATCCCGCGCGCGAGGGAATAAAAAATGAATCGGATGCGGAACGGATTATGCGACAGATCCTGAATCGGCGGATGAGAATGATGCTTTCTCCCGTTTCCGGATCTGCCGGCATGACGGATGAGTCGTTTGATTTTTTGCGCGGGACTGAATTCTGCGAAGAATCTAAGCCAAGGAGCGCTGTCCCTTCCACGACAAACCGAAACCATGAAACAAGAGCGCCTCTTCGGAGACGCTCTTGTTGTTTTTTGCCGACCGAACGAACGGGATCATGCCGACAGATGATTGAGGATGCTGTGAAGCAGCACGGACGCATGCTGCCCCAAAGGCATTCCTCTCCAGATCCGGCGCCGGGAGGACGGGTTTGCGGCCCTCTTCCGGCTGGAAAGGAAGCCGTCCAGCTTCGTCATCATCCAATAGCCGTAGAAGGAAGCCAGGCCCAGCGAAGCGATCAACAATAATGTCGTCATGGAGAGCCCTCCTTTCAGGCGGTCAAAACCGAAGAAATTTCTGAACATCGCCGTCGCTGCCCAGCAGGATGATCCGCTCGTCGCGGCTGAACCGGTGGGCGGGGCCGGGCATCGGCTCCACCCGGCCGTCGCGGCGGATGGCGAGCAGGTTCAGGCGGTATTTCTGCCGGACGGCCAGGTCGACCACGGTGTGCCCGATCCAGCTTTCGGGAATGGCGGTCTCATAGATGGCGTGCTCCGGCGAGAGGCGGATGTAATCGAAGATGTGATCGCTGCTGTAGCGCACGGCGGCCCAGTCGGCCATCTGCTTTTCGGGGTAGATCACCTCGTCCGCGCCGCAGCGGAGCAGGAACTCGGCGTGGGCGTCGCGGGCGACGCGCACCAGCACGAAGGGCGCGCCGTACTTCTTGAGCAGCGCCGTGATCTCCAGCGACGCCTGCAGGTCGTGCCCCATCGTGACCACGCACAGGTCGAAGTCGCGCACGCCCAGCGCGTCGATCAGCGCCGGGTCTGTGGCGTCGCCGATTTCGGCGTTGGTGACGTAGCCCAGCGCGTCCTGGACCCTGCGTTCGTCCTTGTCGATGGCCAGTACCTGGTGACGCAGGTCGTGCAGCTTCTGCGCCATATGACGCCCGAAGCGTCCCAGGCCGATCAGCAGTACGTTCTTCATGCTCGCCTCCGGGGGATGTCTCTTTACACTGCCATTCTATCACGCTTCCCGTCAACGCGCCGTTAAGCATTTTTGCGCGGCATTAAGACCGCATAAGGGCGCTTTTCGTCTTTATGCGGTCTTAATGCCGCGCTTGAACTTTTATTTCCCTCTTTACGGAATGTGTGCTATAATACAATAATGACCATGGTCGATAAAGGAGGTGGGCGCGTGCAGAACACAGGCGCGGAGCGCGAGCGCATACTGGTGTGCGTGTCGGCGTCGCCCACCAACGCGGACGTGATCCGGCGCGCCGCGGCGCTCTCCCGGTCGATCGGCGCGGAGCTGATCGCGCTGTACGTGGAGGATGCCCGGGCGCACGACGAGGCGCAGGCCCGGGCGGTGCATGACCACTTGAACCTGGCCGAGCGCCGCGGCGCGATGCTGACCACCGTGTACGGAAACGATCCCGCGACGGCCATCGCGGAATACGCGCGGGTCAGCGGGATCACGAAGATCGTGCTGGGGAAGAGCCCCGGGCGGCGCAGTCTGTTCGCGCCAAAGGGGACGCTGATGTCCCGGCTGAACGAGCTGGCCCCGGACGTGGAGATCATCATCGTGCCCAACCGGCTGACGGAGGACAACCGGCGCTTCAGCCTGAAAAGCCTCCTGCGGCGGGAACGCTTTTCCGGGCCGGATCTGCTTCGGACGGCGCTGATCCTGGCGCTCTGCACGGGCGTGGGCTTCCTGTTTACGGGCATCGGCCTGGCGATCACCAATGTGGTGCTGATCTACATCCTGGGCGTGATGGCGGTGGCCCTGTTTTCCACCGGATATGTGTACAGCGTGCTGTCCTCGCTGCTGTCGGTGCTGGTGTTCAATTTCTTCTTCACGGAGCCCTTCTGGTCGCTGCGCTCCAGCCCCGACTATTTCGCCACGTTCGCGGTGATGTTCGCCGTGGCGCTGCTGTCCAGCTCGCTGACCAGCCGCATCAAGGCGCAATCCATCCAGACGGCGAACAAGGCCTATCAGACGGAGGTGCTCCTGTCCACCAGCCAGCTGCTGCAAAAGGCGGAGGACAGGGCGGCGATCCTGAACGTCATGCAGCGCCAGCTGAGCCGGCTGCTGGAGCACAGCGTGCTGTACTACGACATGGCGGAGGGCGGCCTCGCGCCGGAGCCGGTGCTGTACGAGATCGAGCGGGACGAGGGCTTCGCGGAGGTGGACCTCGCCGGGGAGCGCGAAGCCGCGGTCTGGGTGGGGCAGAACGCCAAGCATGCGGGCTGCGCCACGCGCGTGCACTCCCAGGCGCGCTGCCTGTACATGGCCATCCGCAGCGAGGGGAAAGTCTGGGCGGTGGTCGGCATCCGCGCGGACAACGCGCCGGCCATCGACGAGTACCGCAAGAACCTGATGATATCGATCCTGGACGAATGCGCGCTGGCGATCGAAAAGGATCGGATGACGCGCGAAAAGCAGCGCATGGAGGAGAGCGCCCGCCAGGAAGCGCTTCGGGCGAACCTGCTGCGCTCCATCTCCCACGACCTGCGCACGCCGCTGACCAGCATCTCCGGCAACGCCGCGATATTGCTGGAAAACCTCGGCCAGCTGGACGAGGAGGGGCGCCGGGCGCTGTACGCTTCCATCTACGACGACGCCATCTGGCTGAACGGGCTGGTGGAAAACCTGCTGACGATCACGCGCACCGAAAACGGCACGATGAAGCTGAACCTCCAGTCGGAGCTGGTGTCGGACGCCGTCGAGGAGGCCTTGCGCCATCTGGACAGGAACGCGACGAAGCGCACGATCGTCACCGAACTGCCCGACGATTTGCTGATGGCGCGGATGGATTCGGCGCTGATCGTACAGGTGCTGATCAACCTGATCAACAACGCGGTGAAATACACGCCGGAGGGCTCGCGCATCGTCATCGGCGCGGGACGAAAGGAAAACATGGCGCTGCTGTGGGTCGAGGACGACGGGCAGGGCGTGCCCGAGGGCGAAGAGGACAAGGTGTTCGACATGTTCTACACCGGCGTCAAGCGTTCGCCGGACAGCCGCCGCGGCATCGGCCTGGGGCTGGCGCTGTGCCGCGCCATCGTGCAGGCCCACGGCGGCGAGATCGCCATGCGGAATATCCGGCCCCACGGGGCGCGGTTCTGGCTGACGATTCCGATCGCAGAGGTGAACGAATATGAGCAATAAACCGATGATACTGGTTGTCGAGGACGACGCGGCGATCCGCAACCTGATGGCGGTGACGCTGGACACCCAGGGCTACCGCTATCACCTGGCGCGAAACGGCGCGGAGGCGCTGATCGAGGCCACGACGCACCAGCCGGACGTGATGCTGCTGGACCTGGGCCTGCCCGACATGGAGGGCGTGGACATCATCCGCAAGGTGCGCGGCTGGACGAGCCTGCCGATCATCGTCATCTCCGCGCGCAGCGAGGACGCGGACAAGGTGGAGGCGCTGGACGCCGGCGCGGACGATTACCTGACCAAGCCGTTTTCCGTGGACGAGATGCTGGCGCGCCTGCGCGTGGCGCTGCGCCGGGTCAACGCCGAACAGCAGGCGCCGAACCGCGAGAGCGCCCTGTATGAAAACGGCAGCCTGCGCATCGACTACGCGGCGGGCTGCGCGTACATGGGGGAACAGGAGATCCACCTGACGCCCATCGAATACAAGCTGCTGTGCCTGCTGGCGAAGAACACCGGCAAGGTACTGACCCACAACTACATCCTCAAGGAGATCTGGGGCAGTTATACCGCGTCAGACGTGGGTTCGCTGCGCGTGTTCATGGCGATGCTGCGCAAGAAGCTGCAGGCGGGCGACGGCGCGCAGCCCTTCATCCAGACGCACATCGGCATCGGTTACCGAATGCTGCGCATGGACAGGAGCGCGGAGGACGCGCCGTGATTGCCCTGCGCCGGCCGGACGGGCGGGAGAAACAGCTCCGCCCGGAGAGCCTGCTGGCCGCCGGCTTCCTGGCGGTGATCCTGCTGGGGACGGTACTGCTGGCGCTGCCCGCCGCGGCGCGGACCGGGCGGAGCATCGGCCTGTTCGACAGCCTGTTTACGGCGACTTCGGCGGTGTGCGTCACCGGCCTCGTGGCAGTGGACACGGGGACGACATTTTCCCTGTTCGGGCAGGCCGTCCTGCTGGCGCTGATCCAGGTGGGCGGCCTGGGCTTTATGGTGTTCGCCACGATGATCCTGGGCATGCTGGGCCGGAAGCTGTCCCTGAAGGGGCGCATGCTGGTCCGCGAGTCGATGAACGGCGCGTCGCTCTCCGGCCTGTCCGGCCTCGCGAGGCTCTATTTGCTGCTGTCGCTGGGCATCGAAAGCGCAGGGACGCTGCTGCTGTCCCTGCGCTTTGTGCCGCTGTTCGGCTGGAAGCGCGGGCTGTGGATGGCGCTGTTCCACGCCGTCAGCGCTTTCTGCAACGCGGGCTTCGATCTGTTCGGGCGCTTTGCCAGCCTGACCGCGTTCTCCGGCGACCCGCTGGTGCTGCTGAGCGTCGCGGCGCTGGTCATCCTCGGCGGTCTGGGCTTCTCCGTCATACTGGAGACGCTGCGCAACCGGCAGGGTTTCCGGGCGCTGTCCCTGCACGCGCGCATCGTGCTGCTGCTCACGCCCGCGCTGCTGATCGCTGGCACGGGCTTCTTCCTGCTCGCGGAGCGCGGCAACGCCGCCACGCTCGCGGGTCAGGGCGCAGGGGGCAGGGCGCTGAACGCCTTCTTCCAGTCCGTCACGCTGCGCACGGCGGGCTTCAATTCGATCGATCAGTCCGCGCTGCGCGACAGCTCCAAGCTGTTCTCCAGCCTGCTGATGGCCGTCGGCGCGTCGCCCGCCTCCACCGGCGGCGGCATCAAAACCACCACTGTCGCGGTGCTGTTCTTCCTGATGCGCAGCGTCGTGCGGGGCGAGGGGGAAGTCAATGCGGCGCGGCGCCGACTGTCCGGCGATACCGCGCGCCGGGCGCTGGTCGTGGCCGCGCTGTTCATGACGGTGCTGCTTGCCGGCACGCTGACGATCGCCCTGATCGAGGACGGCCGCTTTTCCCTGGCGGACATCCTGTTCGAGGCCTCCAGCGCCATGGGCACCGTGGGCGTCTCGGCCATCGGCACGCCGAATCTCCGCACCGCCAGCCGCGCCGTGCTGCTGCCGATGATGTTCCTCGGCCGCGTCGGCCCGCTGACCCTCGCCGTCGCCCTCGCCCGGCGCCAGGGCAGCCTTCGCGCCGCCTCCAAATACCCGGAGGAGCGGATCATGATCGGATGATCCCGTGTATGCACAAACTCCCGCCGATCAAACGTGACAACTGCGGCGGCTTTTGCGATGCCTCTTTGGATTCACATGGCTTTTGGACGCAGGGGATCATCCGCTCTCAGGATCCCGCTTTCCATTCGATAAATCCGCATCCCGTAGGGCAGCGCTTCGCTGTCGTGCGTCACCAGCATAACCGTTTTCCCATCCTCCACGGCGGTCCGGCGCAGGAGCGTCAGGACCGCCGCGGTGTTTTCGTCGTCCAGGTCGCCCGTGGGCTCGTCTGCCAGGATGATATCCGGGTTCCCTGCCAGGGCGCGGGCGATGGCCATGCGCCGAAGCTCGCCGCCGGAGAGCTCGGCGGGGCGGGCGCTGCATAGGTCGGCGATGCCGAGCGCGTCCAGCCATTTCACGGCTTCGTCGGGATTCCCTTTTTCGCCGCGAAGCTGCTGCGGCAGCAGCACGTTTTCCAATACCGTCAGGGTATCGACGGCGCTTCTTCCCTGCGGGATCACGCCGAATTTCGCGTTGCGCATGCGCGAAAGATCGGCGTCCGGCAGGGCGTACAAATCCGTTTCATCCAGCCAGACCCTGCCCTCGGTGGGCGTCAGCAGGCCCGCCAGCGCGTGCAAAAG
>CACWVN010000117.1 GCA_902764285.1 uncultured Eubacteriales bacterium | reverse complement strand
CGTGGCTGCACGGGCGCTTCGGCGGCGACGCGGCGGTGCTGCATTCGGCGCTGTCCGCGGGCGAGCGCTTCGACGAATGGCGGCGCATCCGCTCGGGCGAGGCCCGGGTGGTCATCGGCGCGCGCAGCGCCGTGTTCGCGCCGCTTCAAAACATCGGCGTGATCGTGGTGGACGAGGAGCACGAGACCACCTACCAGTCCGACCACCGCCCGCGCTACGACGCCCGGGAGGTCGCCTGGAAGCGGGCCGCCCGGCACGGGGCGGTGCTGCTGCTGGGCAGCGCCACGCCGTCCATCTCCACCTACATGCGGGCTATGCCCGGCGTGCGGCCGGAGAACCGGCTGGAGCTGATCGAGCTGCGCCGGCGGGTGAACGGGCGGCCGCTGCCGGAGGTAGAGCTGGTGGACATGCGCGGCGAGTTCGAGCGCGGCAACCATTCCGTGTTCAGCGCCCGGCTGTCCGCGGAGCTGCGCCGGTGCCTGGACGCGGGCCGGCAGGCCATGCTGTTCATCAACCGCCGCGGCCATTCCACGTTCGTGTCCTGCCGCAAGTGCGGCTACGTGGTCAAGTGCGGCCAGTGCGACGTGGCCATGACCTGGCACCAGGCGGAGGGCGCGCTGCGCTGCCATTACTGCGGCCAGACGCTGCCGCCGCCGAAGACCTGCCCCAGCTGCGGCAGCGCCTACATCAAGTATTTCGGCGCCGGCACGCAGAAGGTTCAGGAGGAGGCGCGGCGGCTGTTCCCCGACGCGCGGGTGCTGCGCATGGACATCGACACCACCCGCGGCAAGGACGCCCATGAGCGCATCCTCGAGCGCTTCCGCAGCGGCGGCGCCGACATCCTGGTGGGCACGCAGATGATCGCCAAGGGGCTGGATTTCCCCAACGTGGCGCTGGTGGGCGTGGTGGCGGCGGATATGACGCTAAACCTGCCCGACTACCGCAGCGTGGAGCGCACCTTCCAGCTGATTACCCAGGTGGCGGGCCGCGCGGGCCGGGCGGACGTGCCCGGGCGCGTGGTGGTGCAGACCTACGATCCCGACCACTACGGCATCCGGCTGGCGGCGGCCCAGGATTACCGCGCCTTTTACATCAAGGAGAGCGCCTTCCGACGCGCCGCGCTGTACCCGCCGTTCACGGTGATCGCGCGGATCGTGTTCAGCGCGAAGGACGCAGAGGCGGCGCAGGCCGCAGCCGTGGACGCCGAGGCGCGGCTGAACGCCTGGCTGGACGAGACCGGCGCCCGACGGGACGTGGTGCAGATGCGCGCGCTGGAGGCGCCCATCGCCCTGCTGCGGGGCGAGGCCCGCTGGCAGCTGTTCCTGAAGGCGTATTTCAAGGCCGACATGGACGCCCTGGCCGCGCGCATGCAGGCGCTGGCCGACGCCGCGCCCGAGGGCGTGCGCGCCGAGCTGGAGATCAACCCGGCGAATATGTTTTGATTTGCATTTTCAATTCGCCGGCCCCTTGGGGCCGGCACCGTACGGAGACGATATCTATGGCCATTCGAAAGATCGTGGAACTGGGCAGGGACGACATCCTGCGCAAGCATTCCCGGAAGGTGGAAAAATTCGACCGCCGGCTGGGCCAGCTGCTGGACGACATGGCGGACACCATGTACGAGGCCGACGGCGTGGGTCTGGCCGCGCCGCAGGTGGGCGTGTTGAAGCGCTGCATCGTGCTGGACGTGGGCGAAGGGCTGATCGAGATGGTCAACCCCGAGATCCTGTGGGCCGAGGGCGAGGTCGTGGAGCCGGAGGGCTGCCTGTCCGTGCCCGGGCGCCGGGGCACCGTCGCCCGGCCCGAGCGCGTGCGCGCCCACGGCCAGGACCGCAAGGGCAAGCACATCGAGGTGGAGGGCGAGGGCCTGCTGGCCCGGTGCCTGTGCCACGAGATCGACCACCTGGACGGCATCGTCTACGTGGATAAGATGATCGAAGACGTGACCGACAAGCTGGAAGAGGAGGCGCGGGAAGCGGCCGAGGGCTGATCCCGCCGGAACGGTATGGCGATACGGAACATCGTAAAACTGGGCGAGGACGACGCGGTGCTGCACAAGCGCGCGCGGAAGGTGGAGAAATTCGACGCGCGGCTGCATGAGCTGCTGGCCGACATGGCCGAGACCATGTACGCCGCCGACGGGGCCGGCCTGGCCGCGCCGCAGGTGGGCGTGCTGAAGCGCGCCGTGGTGATCGACGTGGGCGAGGGCCTGATCGAGCTGGTGAACCCGGAGATCGTCTCCACCGAGGGCGAGGTCACCGTCATCGAAGGCTGCCTGTCCGTGCCGGGGCGCTCCGGTAAGGTCGTGCGCCCGGAGAAGGCGACGGTGCGCGGCCTGAACCGCGACGGCGAGGAAGTGGAGATCACCGGCGAGGGCATGCTGGCCGTGTGCCTGTGCCATGAGATCGACCACCTGGACGGCATCGTCTACGTGGATAAGATGATCGAGGACGTCTCCGACCAGTACGAATTCGCGAAGCGGGAGGAACAGGCATGACGCGCGTGGTTTTCATGGGCACGCCCGAATTCGCGGTGCCCTCGCTGCGGGCGCTGGCGGACGCGGGGATCTATGACATCGTCGGCGTGTTCACCCAGCCCGATCGCCCTGCGGGCCGCGGGAAGAAGCTGACGGCCTGTCCGGTGAAGCAGTTCGCGCTGGAGCGCGGGCTGCCGGTGTTCCAGTTTGAAAAGATCCGCCGTCCCGAGGGCGTGGCGCAGCTGAAGGCGCTGGCGCCGGACGTGATGGTGACGGCGGCCTTCGGGCAGATCCTGACCCAGGAAATTTTGGATATCCCCGCCCGCGGCACGGTGAATGTACACGCCTCGCTGCTGCCGGGCTACCGCGGCCCCGCGCCGATCAACTGGTGCATCGTGAATGGCGAAAAGCAGGCCGGCGTGACGATCATGCGCACCGACGCGGGCATCGATACCGGCGATATGCTCAGATCTGTTTCGGTGGAGATCGGCGAGATGGAGACCGCGGGCGAGCTGACCGCGCGGCTCTCCGAGCTGGGCGGCGCCCTGCTGGCGGAGACCCTGCCGGACTACCTGGCCGGGGCGGTCGTCCCCGTGCCCCAGGACCCGGAGAAGGCCAGCTACCAGCCGATGCTGAAAAAGGAAATGGGCCTCATCGACTGGACGCACCCGGCGGAGCGGATCGCCTGCCAGGTGCGCGGGCTGAACCCCTGGCCCTGCGCCTGTACGGAGATGGGCGGGGGGACGCTGAAGATCTACCTGGCGAAGCCGCTGCCCTGCGACGTGCCCGCCGCGCCCGGCGAGGTGATCGTCTCCGGGGCGAAGGAAGGGCTGGTCGTGCGCTGCGGCGAAGGCGCGCTGGAGATCCTGGAGATGCAGGCGCCCGGCGGCAAACGCATGGCGGCGAAGGCCTATCTGATGGGCAAGAGGATCGAAACGGGTACGCGCCTGGGAGGAAGCCATGCAGAATAACCGCGACAATCGGAACGATACCCGGCGCGGCATGCCGAAGCCCGCGGGGCCCGGCCGCCGGCCGCAGGGCGACGGCAGGCGCCCGGCAAAGCCGACGCGGGGGAAACCCGCGCCGAGGGTCACGGCCCGGGATGCGGCGCTGCGGGCGCTGCAGGACGTGGTGCGCGCCGACGCCTACGCCGCCCAGGCGCTGGACCGGCAGCTGTCCGAGAGCGGGCTGCGCGCCGACGACCGGCGGCTGGCCGCCAGCATCTTCTATTTTGCCGTGGAAAACCGGCTTTACATCGAATACGCGCTCGGCCGGTTCATGGAGACGAAACCGGAGCCGGTGGTGAACGACATCCTGCACGTCGCGGCGGCGCAGATTTTGTTCATGGACCGGGTGCCCGACCACGCCGCGGTGGACGAGGCCGTGAAGCAGGCCCGCGCCGCGAAGCGCGAGGGCTTTTCCGGGCTGGTGAACGCGGTGCTGCGCGGGTTGATCCGCGCCCGGGACGCCGGGGAGATCGAGCTGCCCGACCGGGAGAAAGACCCGGTGGAGTGGCTGTCGGTGCGGTATTCCATCGCGCGGGAGGCCGCGAAGCGGCTGATCGACGCCTACGGCTCGGACGAAGCGGAGCGGATCGCCGCCTGGCAGCCGCCGCGGCGGGAGACGACCGTGCGGCCCAACCGCCTGCGGACGGACGCCGCCGGGTTCGAGACCTGGCTGAACGGGCGCGGGCTGAAGTGGCGGCGGGGCGTCGTCGAGGACGCCTACATCGTGGAGGACGGCGGCAACCTGGCGGCCGGCGAGGGCTATCGCCGGGGCGAATTCTCCATCCAGGGCCAGAGCGCCATGCTGGCGGCGCTGGCCGTACAGCCCAGGCCCGGCATGCAGATTCTGGACGCCTGCGCGGCGCCCGGCGGCAAGAGCTGCCTGATGGCCGAGCGCATGGGCGGGTCGGGCCGCGTGCACGCCTGGGACGTGCATCCCCACCGGGTGGAGCTGATCCGCGCGGCGGCGCGGCGGCTGGGGCTGGACAACGTGCGCCCGGCCGAGCACGACGCCCGCAAGCCGATGGACAGCATGAAACTGTCGATGGACGCCGTGCTGGTGGATGCGCCCTGCTCCGGGCTGGGCGTGATCGCCGAAAAGCCGGACATCAAGTACCGCCAGAGCGAAGTGAGCCTGTCGGCGCTGCCGCCGCTGCAGCGGGACATCCTGGATGCCTGTGCCGGCGCGGTGAAGGTGGGCGGGCTGCTGGTGTACGCCACCTGCACGATCCTGCCCGATGAAAACGAATTGCAGGCACGGGCGTTCCTGCAGCGCCACCCGGAATTTGAGCCGGACGCCGGCGACGGCTGGCTGCCGGAATCGCTGAGAGAGAACCTGCGCGACGGCATGATCCAGATCCTGCCCCACCGGGACGGGCTGGACGGCTTCTTTATCGCGCGGATGAGGAGAACGAGACCGTGACCGGGGAAAAGATACAGCTGCTGGGCATGACCGGCGAAGAGCTGGAGCGATTCGTGCTGGAGGACCTGCGGGAGAGCCGGTTCCGGGCGAAGCAGATCCGGCAGTGGCTGGACCGCGGCGCGGACATCGAGGGCATGACGAACCTCTCCGCGCCGCTGCGCGCCCGGCTTTCCGAAATCGCCGTGGCCAATCCTGTGCGCATCCTGGAGAGCTTCCGTTCAAAGATCGACGATACCGAGAAGTTCCTCTACGCGCTGCCGGACGGCAACCTGATCGAGGGCGTGCTGATGCGCTACCACCACGGCGACACGCTGTGCGTGTCCACCCAGGTGGGCTGCCGCATGGGCTGCGCCTTCTGCGCCAGCACGCTGGAAGGGCGCGTGCGCGATTTGACGGCGGGGGAGATCCTGGGCCAGGTCGCCGCGGTGAACCGCCGCGTGCAGGCCGAAGACCCCGGGCGGCGGGTGCACAATATCGTGCTGATGGGCAGCGGCGAACCGCTGGACAACTACGACAATGTGGTGAAGTTCCTGCGGCTGGTGAACGACCCGGAGGGTCTGAACATCTCGCTTCGGAACATTTCGCTGTCCACCTGCGGGCTGGTGCCGCGGATGTACGATTTCGCCAAAGAGGGCCTGCCGGTGACGCTCAGCCTGTCGCTGCACGCGCCCAACGACGAGATCCGCCGGAAGATCATGCCGGTGGCCCACGCCTATCCCATGGGCGACGTGCTGGCGGCCTGCCGGCGCTATATCGAGGTGACCGGGCGGCGCGTGATCTTCGAATACGCGCTGATCAAGGACCTGAACAGCGACCTGCGCTGCGCCGAGGAGCTGGCGCGGCGGCTGCGGGGCATGCAGTGCCACGTGAACCTGATCCCGCTGAACGATGTGAAGGAGCGCCACCTGGAGGCGCCCGACCGCCGCACGGTGGAGGCCTTCCTGAAGCGCCTGGAGCTGAAGCACATCTCGGCGACCGTTCGCCGGGAGATGGGCGCCGACATCGAGGGCGCCTGCGGCCAGCTGCGCCGGAAGGTGCTGGATTCCGAAAAATAACGACCCGGCCTTCCCGGGATACAACCTTTTGTCTGGAGGATGTCACGCATGAAAGTTTACGCGATAACCGACATCGGCAAGGTGCGCCCGATCAACGAGGATTCCTATTACGCGCCCGAGGCGGGCGAGCGCTTCTGCGCCGTGGCCGACGGCATGGGCGGCCACAACGCCGGCGAGGTGGCCAGCGCGCTGGCCGTGAAGGTGTTTTCGCAGAACATGCGCGACGTGGAAAACATCACGGCCCAGGCGCTGCACGCCGCCGTGGAGCGCGCCAACGACGCCGTGTACGAGGCGGCGCTGGAAAACGCCGAGATGAGCGGCATGGGCACCACCTTCTCGGCGCTNCACGTGGGCGACAGCCGCATCTATCTGGTGCGGCGCGGCGCGATCATGCAGCTGACCACCGACCACACGCTGGTGGAGGAAATGGTGCAGAAGGGCATGATCACGCCCCGGGAGGCCCGCATCCATCCCCGCCGCAACATCATCACCCGGGCGCTGGGCACCGAGGCTCGCGTGGAGATCGATATTCTGCAGATCAGCGCTTTCCCGGGCGACGCTTTCTTCCTGTGCAGCGACGGCATGACGAATTTCGTCGAGGAACGGCAGATCCTGGAGATCGCCTCCGGTGAGGGGGAATGGCAGGACAAACTGAAACACCTGCTGGCCATCGCCCTGGAAAACGGCGGCGCCGACAACATCACCGCGCTGTTCGCGGCCTTTGAAGACGAGGAGGCTTCCGCCGAATGATCGGACACGTCATATCGGACCGGTATGTCGTGCAAGCCATCGTCGGGACGGGCGGTATGGCCGTCGTCTACCGGGCCTTCGATAAAAAGAAAAACCGCATAGTCGCCATCAAGGTGCTGCGTCCGGAATACGAATCGGACGAGGAATTTGTGCGCCGCTTCAGCCGCGAGGCCGAGGCCGCGTCCAAGGTTTTCCACGAGAACATCGTGAACCTGCTGGACGTGGGCACCGACGGCGATATGCGCTATATCGTTATGGAATACGTGGACGGCCAGACGCTGAAGGACCTGATCCGCCAGCGCGGCACCATCCACCCGGATACCGCCATCCGCATGACGATCCGCATCCTGGCGGCGGTGGATCACGCCCACCGCAACGGCATCGTGCACCGCGATATCAAGCCCCAGAACATCCTGGTGGACAACCAGGGCCGGGTGAAGGTGGCCGATTTCGGCATCGCCCGCCTGAAGGCCGCGCAGACCACCCGCATCGACGACGGTACCGGAACGTCGGCGCTGGGCAGCGTGCATTATTTCTCCCCGGAACAGGCCCGCGGCGAAGTGGCCGACGAAAAGAGCGACCTGTATTCCGTGGGCGTGGTGATGTACGAAATGCTCACCGGCCAGGTGCCCTTCGACGGCGAAACCTCCGTGTCCGTGGCATTGAAGCACGTGAACGAGGCGCCGAAATCCATGCGCGAACACCAGGAGGGCATCTCCGTGGCGCTGGACGAGGTGGTCATGCGCGCGCTGTGCAAGGACGCCACCAAGCGCTACCAGACCGCCGCGGAGATGGCCGCCGACCTGCGCAAGTGCATCTCCCATCCCCAGGGCGGGTTTGTGAAATATCCCCGGGATCCGGAAGAGGTGGAGCGCGAAAAGGAGGAGCGCCGCCGCAGGCGCGAGCGCGACCGCCGCAGGCTTCGCCGCCTGGTGACGGGCTGCGTCGCGCTGGGCATCGCGCTGATGCTGGGCGCCGCCGCGTGGTATTTCTCCACGACGGCGAGCACCTATCTCATGCCCGACGTGGTGGGCCAGGAACAGATGCTGGCCCAGGACGCGGTGGAAAAGCTGAAGGGCACCGTGGAGCTGGCCTACAGCTACAGCGAGGAATACGAGCAGGGCATCGTCATCGAACAGTCCCGCAAGCCCGGCGCGCGGGTGAAATTCTCCGCGCCGGTGACGCTGACCGTCAGCCAGGGCACCCAGTGGTATTATCTGGACGAATACACCGGCCAGAAGGCCGACGAGGCCGAGAGCGCGCTGCGCGCCCAGGGCGTGGCCGAGATCGACATCGAATACGTGCAGTCGGATGCCCCGGTGGGCACGGTGATCACCATGAAACCCTCCGCCGGCGTGCAGGCCAAGGATACGCCGGTGACGCTGACCGTCAGCGGCCAGCGGATACTGGTGCCTTCGCTGACCGGGCTGACGCTGGACGACGCCGAATCGCTGATCGAGGCGGAGGGACTGGTGCTGGGCACGGTTTCCCAGGGCTACGCCGCCGACGCGCTGCCGAACACCGTGGTGGCCCAGAGCATCGCCGCCAATTCCCAGGTGCTGGCCGGCGCGGTGGTGGATGTCACCATCAACCAGGAACAGCAGGTCCAGTATTATCCTGCGTCGAAATTCTCCGTGGTGGTGCCGCTGGCTGGCAGCAGCGTTCAGCTGATGATGACTTCGCCCTCCGGCGATATTCGCGAGGTGTACCAGGGCGTGCTGAACACCGGCACCTATCGCATCTCCCTGTCCAGCGCCGAACCGGGCCTGCACACGGTGGAAATCTACATGGACGGCGTGCTGATGGAAAAGCAGCGGATTGATTTTGAATGACGGACGCCGATGTGCGGCGCAAAAAGCGATTGAAGCCTGAAGGAGAGCGAATGCAAGGAACCTTACTGCAAGGCATCGGCGGATTTTATTACGCGCTGGACGATGCCGGAAACGTCCATACGCTGCGCGCCCAGGGCAAGCTGCGCCGGGAGCGCACGAAGCCCAAGGCGGGCGACCGGGTGGAGATCGCGCCGGGCGAGGGCGGCGAACACGGCTGGATCGTGGCCGTGCTGCCCCGCCGGAACGAGCTGGTCCGCCCGCCGGTGGCGAACATCGATGTCATCGTGGTGGTGGTGGCCGCGGCCACGCCCGACCCGGATCTGATGCTGGCGGACCGGCTGCTGCTGAACGCCCGGCGGGCGGGCATCGACGTGCGGCTGGTCATCAACAAAAGCGACCTGGATTCCGCCGGTGCGGCGGATATCGCGGCGCAGTACCGCGGGGCGGACGTCGCCCCGATGCTGGTGTGCGCCGAGACCGGTGAGGGCATGGACGCGCTGCGCGAGGCGCTGAAGGGCAAGGTACACGCCCTGGCGGGGCAGTCCGGCGCGGGCAAGTCCACGATGATCAACGCGCTGTACGGCCTGGAGCTGGAGACCGGCGACCTGTCCCGGAAGATCGACCGGGGCAAGAACACCACCCGGCACTGCCAGCTGATCCCCGTGGAGGGGGGCGGCATGGTGCTGGATACCCCGGGCTTCAGCCTGCTGGAATCGGAGCTGTTCGATCCGGTGGCGCTGAAGGACAGCTGGCCGGAGTTTATCCCCTTTGAGGGGCAGTGCTATTTCCAGCCCTGCTATCACGCCACGGAGCCGCGCTGCGCGGTGCTGGAGGCGGTGGCCGCGGGAAAGATCGACGGGCAGCGGCACGGGCGCTACCTGGCGCTGCTGGAGAGGCACGGCGCGCTGATGGACGAGCTCTACCCGATCCCCGCGTGGTCGCCCGAGGCGCTGGGCGCGTTCCTCGACGAGGCGGGGATCGACCGCACCGTGATCTTCTCCTCGGCGACCAAGCCGGAGCAGGTGGTCACGATCAACCGCTACA
>CACWVN010000116.1 GCA_902764285.1 uncultured Eubacteriales bacterium | reverse complement strand
CGCGCCGGCGCCCTTCAACAGGCTCGCATAATCCGGCGCGTACTGCTCGCCCACGCCCATCACCAGGTCGGGCGCCTGCTCCGTCGCCGCGAATTGCGCTATCTCGGGCGCGGCCACTTCGGCATCCGGATCGTCCGTCGGTTCGGCCTCCGGATCCGCCGTCGGCTCGGCGTTCGCTTCGTCGGGCGCCGGTTCGGCCGGCGCGGCTTCTTCGGCGGCGGGCGCCTGCTCCGCGGGCGTGGCTTCTTCCGGGACGGGCGCCGGCTCCGCGACGTCGACCTGCTCGTCGGCCGGCGTCGGTTCCGCGGGAACGGATTCCTCGGCGGCCGGGACCGGTTCCGCGGGAACGGGTTCCTCGGCGGCCGGGGCCGGTTCTGCGGGAACGGGTTCCTCGGCGGCCGGGGCCGGCTCCGCGGGAACGGGTTCCTCGGCGGCCGGGGCTTCCGGCAGCGGCGCTTCCTGCGCCGGCGCGATCTCTTCGCCGGCATCCTGCCCGGCGTACACGTCGGCACCGGCCAGTCCGTCGTCAGCGTGAACCAGGGGGTCGTACAGGCTGATCTCGCCCAATTCCTCGGCTGCGCCCGCCACGGGCAGCGCCAGCGCCACGGCCATCGCCAGCGCCAGCAGCCTCGCCATCCTGATTCGCTTCATCGTCCTCACTCCTTCCCCACCGGCACGCCGGAAGGTCCTTCGTAAAACGCGCATTTTCACGCGTAGGCTTTCACAGTATATATTTTACCACACAGTTTCAAATATTACAATTGTTTTGAGTTCATATTTTGAAAAGACACAAAAATACCACAAAACGCAACGCATCCGCGCATAAAAAACCCCTTCCGAACGGTTCCGCTCGGAAGGGGTTTGCCGGAACGCCGCGCCGGTGGCGGCCGACGGGGATCAGCACAGGTGCTCTTCCAGTATGAACTTGGGCCGGCGCTTGGTCTCCATGTAGATCTTGCCCACGTATTCGCCGATCAGCCCCAGCGCCATCAGCTGCAGGCCGCCCAGCAGCCAGATGGACATCATCAGCGACGACCAGCCGGCCACCGTGTGGCCGCCGATCAGCGATACGATCACGTACACCGCCATGGCCACGCCCAGCAGCGCGCAGACCGCGCCCAGAAGCGTCACGTAGCGGATGGGCTTGTTGCTCAGCGACGTGATGCCCTCCATGGCGAAGGCGATCATCTTCTTCAGCGGATACTTGCTCTCGCCCGCCACGCGCTCGCCGCGCTCATAGTAAACCTTCGCGGTCCTGAAGCCCAGCATCGGCACCATGCCCCGCAGGAACATGTTCACCTCTCCGAAGGACAGGAGCGCCTGCAGCGCCCGCCGGGACAGCAGCCGGTAATCGGCGTGGTTGTAGACCATCTCCACGCCCAGCTTGCCCATCAGCTTGTAGAAGCCCTGGGCGGTGGTGCGCTTGAAGAAGGTGTCCTTTTCGCGGCTGGACCGCACGCCGGACACCACGTCCGCGCCCTTGCCGAACTCCTCCAGGAAGCCGTACATGGCGTTCACGTCGTCCTGCAGATCGGCGTCGATGGTGATCACGCAGTCGCAGCGCTCGACGGACAGCGTCATGCCCGCCCACAGCGCGTTCATGTGCCCGGCGTTATGGGCCAGCTTCACGCCCTCGAACCGGCCGTCAGCGGCGTGCAGTTCGGAAATCACTCGCCAGGTCTCATCCTTGCTGCCGTCGTCCACCAGCACGATCCGGCTGGCCGGATCGATGATCTTCCGGGCGATCATGTCGTCCGTGAGCTCCACCAGCCGCTTCGCGGTGATGGGCAGCGCCTCCTGCTCGTTATAGCAGGGAATGACGATAAACAATACGGGCGTCTTCATGTTCGATTCTCCTATGCTTGCTGTTCTTCACCGTTTTCGGGCGCTGGAAGCGCTCCGGGTTCCGCTCGCTGGTACAGATAATACTTGCCTTCCTGCATCACCAGCCGATACCCGGAGATGTCCAGCGGCTGGCCGATCTCGCCCAGCTTTTCGGCGAAGCGCTCCAGCGAATAATCCCGGGTCACCACAAAATGCACGCGCCCCTCGGAGACGATTTGGCACTGTTCGGCGGCGGCCTCGGCCTTGCCGTAGTTCAGCGCGCAGAACCACCGGTTCACCGGCAGCGTATCCGCCGCGAAATAAAACCCGCCGTCCAGGGACCCGAAATTCAGCAGCGTGCGGTCCTCCTGCTGCCGGATATACGCGCCGAACTTTCCCTGAACCGTATCCTCGTACCGCACGCGCATCAGCCGCCGGTACCTGAACCCGGTATAGGCCAGGCCGACGCTCGCGACCAGCACCGCCGCCGCGGCGACAGCGCTCGCCGCCCGGATGGCAGCGGTTTTGCCGATGCGCTTCTTCGCCCACATCGCCAGCCATGCCGGCGGCAGGGCGCCGAAAACGGCCAGCGGCGCCAATCCCTCTATGTAGTAGGTGAAATGCCGCCCGCCGCCGTAAACCAGCGTCAGGACCGACGCGGCGGTCAGCGCCAGGAAGGCCTTCTCCTTCCAGCCCATCAACCGCCGGGGCGCCGCCAGCACGGCGACCGCGCCGACGCCCAGCATCAGCGCCAGCGGCTTGCTGCGCATCGCGTTGGCGTAGAGCCCGGTGATTATTCTCGACGGAACCGAACCGCCCTGCAGGGTATAGCCGAACAGATTCCCCACAAAATATACGCCGATCAGGTCCGACAATGCGCCCGCGGCGGCAAAATAGACCAGCCACGGCACAGACGCCAGCAGCATGCCCGCCAGGAACGCGCCGCACATCTTCAGCGCGCGGACGGGGTTCCGGTCCTCGAGGACGGCCTCCACGGCCAGCGCCGCCATGAACGCGAAGTGCGTGCCCAGCTGGTTGAACTTGATCCACAGCACGCAGCCCGCCAGGAACCCGTGCAGCAGGAATACCTTCAGCGACAGGCCGGTCCCGCTGCGCCAGTGTTTCAGCGCGGCGTACATGGACGCCAGGGCCAGCGGCAGGCACCACTCCTCCGCCAGGTCACCGTAGACGAACCCCTTGACCGAGCACATCACCGCCAGCGGCAGCGCCGCCCAGACCGCGCTCGCGCCGGGCGCGCAAAGCCGGATGATCCGCCAGGAAAGCCAGGCGGCCCAGGTCATGCACACGACTTCCAGCAGGAAAAGCCCGTGGTAGTTGCCGGGCGAAAACACCAGCCCGATCGCGTGAATCAGGTAGATCAGCGGCCCCTTCTGCTCCATCAGATCCCGATACGGCAGCAGCCCGTTCATCCAGCCGCGCGCCACGGTGACGAAGCAGTTCACGTCCACCCACGGGTTCAGCGGATACAGGAACGAATTCGTGCTGCAGATCATCAGTATCGCCGTCGCCGCCAGCGCGCAGATACCCAGCCCCGCCAGTTCCCGCGGCAAGCGCCCCCGGGCCTCTCCCTTTACATCCATGGCGCTATTCCTCCATCCCACGCCCGCATTCGGCGGAGACGATGTACTTCGGGCGCGCCTTGATCTCATCGAATATGATGGACAGGTAATACCCGATGATGCCCAGGCTGATCATGATGATGCTGCCGATAAACAGCAGCAGCAGGATCACCGTGGTGAAGCCCTCCACCGCCACGCCGGACAGCTTCTGCACCAGCGAAACCGTGCCGAATACCACCATCACCGCGAACATCACGATGCCCAGCGCCAGCACGAAATACATCGGCGCGCAGGTGAAGGAAGCCACGTTCTTGATGGCATAGCGCACCAGCGAACGGAACGACCATTTCGATTCCCCTGCCGCGCGCTCCTGCACGTCGAATTCCACCTGCGTGCTCTTGAACCCGATCCAGCTGGACAGCGCGCGGAAGAAAGTGTTCTTTTCGCGCATGTTCAAAAGCGCGTTCACGGCGCTGCGGTCCAGCAGCTTGAAATCCGACGCGCGACTCATATCGAAGCCCGCGGCGGAGCTGATCAGGCGGTAAAAGGTCCGCGCCGCCAGCGCGTGCGCCGCCGATTCTTCGCCGCGGCTGTGCTTCACGCCCTCCACGATCTCATAACCCGATTCCCACAGCCGGTACATCTCCACCAGCTTCTCGGGCGGATGCTGCAAATCGCAGTCGATCACCGCGCAGCAGTCGCCCTTCGCGTAGGCCAGCCCCGCGGAAACCGCGGATTCCTTGCCGAAATTGCGGGAAAAATGAATGCCCCGCACGCAGGCACGCGCCTCGGCGGCCGCCTCGATCTTCGCCCATGTGGCGTCCTTCGAGCCGTCGTCCACGAACAGCAGCTCGTGGGGAATGTTCTCCCGGGCCAGTATTTCATCGATGGTTTCCGCCGCGACGGGCACCATGGCCTCTTCGTTATAGGCGGGAATAATCACCGACAGCATCAGACCGCCTCCTCCGTATCTTTTCCCTTTGCCTTCCTGCGCCGCCGATCCAGTATCAGCAGCGCGATGATGAGCGCCAGCGCCGCCAGCGACACCGCCGCGCCGGCCTTCAGACCCGGCGTGACATAGCGCATTTCGATTTCATGCTCGCCCGCGCCGATGTGCAGGCCCATATACATGCCGCCGCAGCGGAACACCGGCTGTTCCTCGCCGTCCACCCAGGCGCGCCAGCCCGTGCTGTAAGGCACGGCGATTTGAAGCACGCGGTCGCCGGAGACGTCGATCTTTCCGGTGATGCGGTTGTTGCCCAGCGCCACGTCCGTCATGCCCTCCGCCCGGCGCGCCCCGGCATCCCGGCGATAACCGGACAGCGGCAGCGCCACCACGCGCAGGCTCTCATAGTGATATTTGCCCTCGGAAGAAAACTCGATCTCGCAGGATTTCAGCGGCCCGGTGCCCAGACACAGCGCATATTCGACCTTGGGGAAATAGAAGTTGCTGCCCCGTCCGATGACCGACGCCGGACTGGATCCGTTTTCCGATCTGGCGGTAAAAGTCGTAATGGACCCGCCGAGTCCCTTGCCCTTGAAGCCGTCCAGCATCACATAGGCCTCGCAATCCTCGGGAACATCGAAATCCAGCCGGACGCGCCCGCCGTTCTGGGCGGAGAACACCCCGGGCTCCCATTCCACCCCTTCTTCCGCCGTAACGGTGTATTCCAATTCAACGGCGCCGCTTTCAAAGGCGCTCGCAGGAACGTTCCCCGCCGAATCGGTGATCGCGCAGCGCAGGATCGCCTGCAGCTTGCCCTCCATGGGCAGGGCGTCGTATTCGGACTGGCTCATGACGCCGTCGAAGGCATAGCCCAGGGGCAGCGCGTATGTATTTTCGTAGATCGCGGACTGCCCGCCGTCGGGCAAAGTCAGCGTCTCCTTCATTTCATACCCATAGGGGATGATATAGTCCTGCCCTTCCATCCGCTCGTAATACTTCACCGCGGCCACTTCGTTCATCGGCGCGCTGGAGCCCAGCGTCTCCACGAAATCCGAACACAGCTGTCTCGGCAATCCCAGGTGCTGGTAATACTCGCTCATGCCGACGTCCACCAGACTCCAGTAGAAACAGGTATCGCGATAGCCCAGCATCGTGCCAAGGAGGCCGCCGTCCCCGCCCTGGCTCGCGCGCCAGACCCCGTCGTCCTCGATCATCGGGGCCGCCGTTTCATTCTTGATCTGCCGGAACACGCCCTGCATCGTCTGCTGGCGGATATAGCCGGCGCCGAATTTCGCGTACCCGGCAACTTCATTGATCATGCAGCAGGCCACCGCCCCGATCAGCAGCAGCGCGCGCAGCCAGCGCCGGTTCAGTTTTCCCTTATCATAGACCAGCAGCAGCGCCGAGATTCCCGCGATGATCGCCGGGATCACCAGCATCGCCACATGCCGCTTCAGCACGCATGTCACCGCCAGCGCCGCGGCCACCGCGAAACCGAACACAGCCACGGCTCTGCGGCAGGACTTGCCCTCCCGCTCCAGTTCCGGCAGCCCGAGCGCGCAGGCCAGCGCCACGAACATGGAGAAGATATAGCACCAGCGATTGGAAACATAGGCCCAGCCGTTCATGAGCTTGCCCAGCGCCGGAACGCACAGCACCACCGCGCACAGCGCCAGCGCCAGCTTTACCTGGCGCGCCCGTGACCCGCGGGTGAAGCACAGCGCCGCCACGCCGAACAGCGCCAGCGGCAGGTAGTTCAGCCGGGAATAATGGCCCGCGGTGCCCCAGGGGGCGAACAGCGTCATCAGCGTCGCCTTATAGTAATACATGCTGTAATGAATCAGGCTTCTGAAATAACCGGCTTCCACGCCCGTGCGGCTGCTGGAGAAGAACAGCTTCGCTACTGGCAGGAAAACCACCGCGGACAGCGCCGCGCCCAGCAGGTATGCGCCCAGCAGCATGAAACCATCACCGGCGCTCGCCTTCACGCCGCGATCGCGCAGCCGCGCGATCAGGCGCACGACGATATACAGTATGGCCGTGACGGTGTTCATGTAGGCGAAATAGAAATTGACGACCAGCATCAGCGCCGTCACCAGCGT
>CACWVN010000115.1:4821-11935 GCA_902764285.1 uncultured Eubacteriales bacterium | reverse complement strand
CCCTTCCTCGCGCTGCAGCAGGCCGTCGGCGGCCATCATGGTCTCCAGCACGCGGATGTCGGAATCCAGGTTCTGCGCGTCGGACTGGAACAGCTTGTCCTGCTGCTGTTCCACGGCGTGGACCAGCTTTGACAGGATCTGCTCGATCTGGCGGCGGGAGGCGGTGATGTTCTCGCCCTGATAGCTCTGGTCCTCCATCAGGTCGTAGATCTCCAGCAGCTTCAGCGTGGTGGGCAGGTAGTAGCTCATGAACCGCCGCGCGTCGGCCGCGCGCTCGGGGCGCTGGCGCATGGCCTCGAACATGCCGGCGGTCACCTTCTCGATGCGGTCGATCTGCGCGGACACCGCCTCGTCCTCGATCCGCGCGTTCAGGCCGCGGATTCGGGCGTTTCGGGCTTCGGGTTGTCCAGCCGGATGCAGAACGCGTCCTCGTCGATGGCCAGCTTTTGCAGGAACCCGTGGCGGATCAGCTTTTTCAGCTTCGACGCCGAGTTCCGGATGCCGGTGACGCGGTCGATGTCGGCCAGCGGGATGGCGTCCTCGGTGCGCCCGGACAGCGCCGCAGACAGCTTCTTCGCCTGCTTCCGCCGCCAGCGCCAGCGCACGACGCGGATCAGCGGGAGCAGCGCCAGGCAAGTCCAAAACAGCACCGACAGCATGGGCGCCCACAGAGCCTTTATCGGCGGAATGAACCGCAATTCCTGCCACGCCTGCCACAGGATCTCGACGCCGACGCAGCCCACGATCGAACCCATCACGCCGGAGAGCACGCCCACCGGGATGTCCCAGAGCCGACCCTTTCTGGCCTTCGCAGTCAAATACCGATCCATACCCAGCCTCCGCTCAAGCCGTTTTTTCCGATGAAAACGGCGGGATCGCTCCCGCCGCATTTCGCTCAGGCCGATGATTATTCAGCCTTCGTCATGATGAACTCGAAGCTCTGACCGCCAGCGCTCATGGCCATGGACATGGCGCCGTCCTCCAGCAGCTGGCAGGCGATGCTGAACTGGCCTTCGACCTCAATCTTCAGCACGCCGTCGGCGAAGGTGGCGGGCAGCTCCGGCAGAGCGCTGCCAAACATGAAGCCGGCGATCTTGATGGAAGTGCCGTTGATCTCGGCGGTGAAGGGATCGTAATCGCCGCCGAAAGCCTGGTTCAGCATCTCCGCGGGGAAATACTTGCCTTCCATGCCGACCTTGACGGCCTGCCACTTGCCGGCGAAATCCTCAACCGCAGCGGCGGTGTTGGCAGCGGCGGGCACATAGGGGGCCTCGACTTCGCCCTGGGTGAACACCATGCTGCCCTCGTCGCCCATGTCCATGATCAGCTTGTCATCGGCATAGGTCAGCGTGGAGGGCTCTTCACCGTCGGTAGTGATGGTCAGCGTTTCGCCGTCCAGGCTCCAGGTGCCGGTCTTGTCGCCGTCCTCGGAGATGTTGCTGGACATGACGGCGGAGTTATCCTCGTTCAGGACGATGGTAATCTGGATGCCCATGTCGGCGGGAGACATGCTGGTTCCATTCATGACGGCCTCGCTCAGGTTCCAGGTACCGGTGATCTCGGCAAACGCCGCCGCGGACAGCAGCATCGCCATGGCGATAATGACAGCAAACAACTTCTTCATACTTTTCCTCCTGTTTTTGGGCTGCGCCCGTATCGTTCCGGGCGGCCTCGCCGCCCTGCAGCGTCTGTCCAGACGCTTTCATCCGTTATTATACCACATTCTTCTCTATTTTACCACTTGAAATTGGTAAATAATTGATCACAATCGAAAATGCCCCCGGAAAGCGCCGTCAGCGCAGCCGGAAGCCGGCCATGATCCCGGCCACCTCCAGCATGTAATCGGGGTCGTCCTGGGGGGTGAACAGGAACACGAGCATTTCCCCGTTCAGCAGCGTGGCGCAGCCGCTGGCGTTCAGATCATCGGCGATGAACGCCGCGAACCGCTGGCCGTCCAGGTCGAGCGCGCTGGTGGTCTGGCAGTGATCCCGCCGCGCGATGGCATCCTGCATGGATTCAAAGCTTTCGTAGCGCGCCGGTTCGGCCTGGATGTACAGATACCGCCCGCCGGCGCCGGCGCCCAGGATATAGCGCGCGCCCTCCGTGGGCGGATAGCTGACCCAGCCGGCCGGAAGGGTCAGGCTGAAGCCTTCATCAAATTTCAGCGTGAACGCGCCGCCCGCCTCCGCGCAGGCCGCGCAGAACAGCAGCGACAATACCAGCGCCAGGCCCACGACTCTCTTCATCGTAACACCCCTTTCGTCCTCGTATCGCGTCCATTATAGCATAGCCGCCGCGCCGTGACAAACGAAGAAATCTTGTCGGAACTGTAACGGCGTTAATATAGATTTTCCAGACGGGCCGTTGCCGCCCGCGCTTTATTATGCTAAAATAATGCCATCATCCGGTTTGCGAGGGGGCCGCCGCATGTCCGACACGGGCTTATTCATCCTGATCTTTTCCGGCGTCTGGGGCCTGCTGGGGCTGGTATTCCTGGCCGTGGGCATCGCGCTGCGGCGTTCGGCGCTGCGCAAGGCCGAGCGGCGCCGCGCCCGGGCCTCGGGCACCGTCGTGGAGCTGGCGCGGCACGTCAGCCACAGCGACGGCAGGACCTCCGTCTCGTGGAACCCGGTGGTGGAATTTGAATACGAGGGCCGCCGGGTGACGCTGGAGAGCGAAGACGGCGTTTCCCGCCGGCAGTATTATGAGGGCCAGTCCGTGGAGGTCCTCTACGACCCGGACGACCCCGCCTGCTTCGGCATCGAGGGCAACCAGACGCAGAGGCGGGTTTACCGCGTGATGCTGGGCATCGGCGCAGGCTGCGTCGCGGTCGCGGTCGTCGCCGCGCTGCTGGTGCAGATCCTGCGCCCGAATATCACCGTCAATTACCGCTGAACATGAGGTGCAAGGCTATGAGAATCGTCGTCAAGGTGGGCACGTCCACCCTCGCCCACGCCACCGGGCGCATGAACATCCGCCGGGTGGAGGCGCTGTGCAAGGTGCTTTCCGACGTGAAGAACGCCGGGCACGAGATCATCCTCGTGTCCTCCGGCGCCATCGGCATGGGCGTGGGCAAGCTGTCGCTCAGCCGCCGGCCCGAGGACATCCCCACCAAGCAGGCAGCCGCGGCCGTGGGCCAGTGCGAGCTGATGTATACCTACGACCGGCTGTTTTCCGAATACAACCACACGGTGGCCCAGCTGCTGGTGACCGGGGACGACGTGGCGGACGAGGTGCGCCGCGCCCACTTCCACAACACGCTGTACCGCCTGCTGGAGCTGGGCGCGCTGCCGGTGATCAACGAAAACGACACCGTGGCCACCGACGAGCTCGGCATCGGCGATAACGACACGCTGAGCGCCATCGTGGCCGCCACGGTGGAGGCCGACCTGCTGGTGCTGCTGTCGGACATCGACGGGCTGTACACCGCCGATCCCCGGGCCGACGCGAACGCGCGGCTGATTCCCGTGGTGGAATCCATCACCCCGGAGATCGAGGCGCTGGCCGGCGATCCCGGCACGTCGCTGGGCACCGGCGGCATGGTCACCAAGCTGCGGGCCGCGAAGATCGCCGCGGAGGCCGGCATCGACATGGTGATCGCCAACGGCCAGCAGCCGGATCTGATCTACGACATCATCGGCGGCAAGCCCGTGGGCACGCGATTCAAGGGGAGGGTTTGATCCATGACCACGTTTGACATCCTTCGCGCGGCGCGCGCGGCCTGGCCGGCGCTGCAGAACGCCGATACCGAAAAGAAGAACGCCGCGCTGAACGCCATGGCGGACGCGCTGATCGACCACCGGGCCGACATCCTGGCCGCCAACGACGCCGATATGGACGCGGCGAAGGGGCGCATCAGCGAAGTGATGCTGGACCGCTTGCAGCTGACGCCGGACCGCATCGAGGGCATGGCCCGGGGCATCCGCGAGGTCGCGGCGCTGCCGGACCCCGTGGGCGCGGTGATCTCCCGCGTGGAGCGCCCCAACGGCCTGGTGATCGAACGCACCCGCGTGGCCATGGGCGTGATCGCCATCATCTATGAGAGCCGGCCGAACGTCACCAGCGACGCGGCGGCGCTGGCCCTGAAGGCCGGCAGCGCCTGCGTGCTGCGCGGCGGCAAGGAGGCCTTCCGCTCCGCGAACGCCATCGTCGCCGCCCTGCAAAAGGGGTTGGAGGCCGCCGGGCTGCCCGGGGCGCTGGTACAACTGGTGCAGGACACCACGCGGCAGTCCGCCACCGACCTGATGCAGGCCGTGGGACTGGTGGACCTGCTGATCCCCCGGGGCGGCGCCGGGCTGATCCGCGCCGTCACCGAAAACGCCAAGGTGCCCTGTATCCAGACCGGCACCGGCATCTGCCACGTATACGTGGACGCCGCCGCCGACCAGGCGATGGCGCTGGACATCATCGAAAACGCCAAGACCAGCCGGCCCTCGGTGTGCAACGCCGAGGAGGTGCTGCTGGTGCACGCGGCCGTCGCGAAGGAGTTCCTGCCGAAGGTAAAAGCGCGGCTGGCGGACGAACGCGCCGCGGAGGGCCTTACGCCGGTGGAGCTGCGGCTGGACGAGCGCGCCGCGGCCATCATCCCCGGCACGCCCGCCGGCCCGCAGGATTTCGACACCGAGTTCCTGGACTACATCCTGGCGGTGGGCGTGGTGGACAGCGCCGAGGCCGCCATCCGGCACATCGCCCTTCACTCCACCGGCCACAGCGAGGCCGTGGTGTCCGCCGATCCGGCGGTGCTCGCCGCCTTCAGCCGCGGCGTGGACAGCGCGGCGGTATACCTGAACTGCTCCACCCGCTTCACCGACGGCGGCGAGTTCGGCCTGGGCTGCGAGATGGGCATCTCCACCCAGAAGCTGCACGCCCGCGGCCCGATGGGCCTGGAGGAGCTGACGACGTACAAGTACATCGTCAAAGGCAGCGGCCAGGTGCGGTGAACGCAAAAAAAGCGCGGAGGTAAATCCTCCGCGCCTTTTTGCGCCCGGCTATTCGAACGCGACCTCCCAGCCCTCGAAGACGGCCAGGTTGTCGGCGATGATCCGCCGCGCGTTCTCCTCCGCCTTTTCATAGAGGCCCATGCCCTCGGCCTCCTTCAGCTCCGACGCGCGGACCTGGTCCAGGTAATTGGCCGCCACGTCGCCCTTGATGGGGTTGAGGATGTTGTTGCGCTGCTCGTACCGCAGGCTGTCCTCGTCGATGGCGTTGCTGATGACCTTCGCCTCCGGCAGCTTCACGCGGATCACGCCGGCGTCGGCGTCCACCGAAATATCGATGTCCGCCACCTCGTAGCCCACCTTGATGGTGCCCGAATAGGCGATCTTCACGCTGTTGCGCGTGCCGGGGATGTTCAGGCCGAAGATCTGGCGCATGCTCTGCGCCTCGGTCTGGCCGGAATAGGTCATGGAATAGGTGGCCAGCTCGCCGATGGCGGCCAGCCGGCGCTCCACCGTCACGGCGGTGATCTCCTGGCGGTGGGAAAACACGCGCCGCCACAGGCCCGGCAGGCCGAACCTGAACGCCGCGGCCAGCGCCGCCAGCAGCGCGAGCGTCACCAGCAGCCGCCGAATGAGCCTTCCGCCCCGGCGGCGCCTTCCGCCCCTGTCATTTTCCTTCATCGGCGTCCTCCGAATCCCGTTACATCCAGGCCGTGACCAGCACCACCAGATAGAAAACCGCGACGGCGCCCAGCAGCACGCCCAGGATCTTCAGCACCAGTTTCACGCGCATCACCCTTTGCTTTCGGCGCTTTTCGCGCTCCTTTTACAAATATACACCCTGTTTCGCGCTCCTGTCAACCGCGGCGGCGGGCGCAGAGCGCGCCATGCTAAAATTAAGTGATTCACACACCCATAATTGACAATTCCGCTCCGAAGGCGTAAAATACCATTCAAACAAGGTAATCTTTAATTCGGTACGAGAGACCGGCAAGATTATCCATACAGGGCGCGTCCGGCCACAGCCGGGGCCCGCCATGCATGCTGTCCTGCCGGAGATGGGCGGGATTTTTCTTTGCCCCGCGCCGAAGGAACGGGAGGGAACGCACTTGCAGCGACGGATCAGCGGCGTCATGGCCTTCGTGGAGGGCCGGTTCATCCCGGCGGAGCTGCTGCTGGAGGGCGGAAAAATCGTTTCCGTATCGCCCGCCCCGGAGGTTCGCCCCGGCGATTCCCGTCTGACCGTATTGCCCGGTTTCGCAGATGTTCACGTGCACCTGCGCGAGCCGGGTTTTTCTTATAAGGAAACCATCCGCACCGGCACGCTGGCGGCCGCCCGCGGCGGTTATACCGCCGTGTGCCCGATGCCGAATTTGAACCCCGTGCCGGACAGCGCCGAAAACCTCTGCGTCCAGCTGGACATCATCGCCCGGGACGCCCGCATCGGCGTGTATCCCTACGGCGCGATCACCGTGGACGAGTCCGGGCGCCAGCTTGCCGACATGGACGCGCTGGCGGCGCACGTCGTCGCCTTCTCCGACGACGGGCGCGGCGTGCAGGGCGCGGACGTGATGTGCGCGGCGATGCGCAAGGCGAAATCGCTGGGCAAACTGATCGCGGCGCACTGCGAGGACAATTCCCTGCTGCGGGGCGGGTACATCCACGACGGCGCCTACGCCCGGGCCCACGGCCACGCGGGCATCTGCTCGGAGAGCGAATGGCGGCCGATCGAGCGCGACTTGCGGCTGGCCCGGGAGACCGGCTGCGCCTACCACGTATGCCACGTATCCACGAAGGAGAGCGTGGCGCTGATCCGCCGGGCGAAGGCCGAGGGCGTGGACGTGACCTGCGAGACCGCGCCCCACTACCTGCTTTTGACCGACGCCGACCTGCAGGAGGACGGGCGGTTCAAGATGAACCCGCCGCTGCGGGACGCCGCCGACCGGGACGCGCTGCTGGAAGGCATCGCCGACGGCACGATCGACATGATCGCCACCGACCACGCGCCCCACTCCGCCGAGGAAAAATCGAAGGGGCTGAAGGGCAGCGCGATGGGCATCGTGGGGCTGGAGACGGCGTTCCCGCTGCTGTACACCCACCTGGTAAAGAAACAAAAGCTGATTTCCCTGGAAAGGCTGGTCGACCTGATGTCGGCGGCCCCGCGGCGGCGCTTCGGC
>CACWVN010000115.1:0-4760 GCA_902764285.1 uncultured Eubacteriales bacterium | reverse complement strand
TTCCTGTCCATGGGCCGGGCCACGCCGTTTGCGGGATGGAAGGTCTGCGGGCGATGCGTGGAGACGCTGTATAAGGGAAACGCCGTCTGGAACCTGTCAAATCGGAGGCAACCGTCGTGAGGTCGGAAAGAGAGATCATCGACCGCGTCCTGCAGATCGCAGCCAGGGACGACGGCGTCCGGGCGGTCGTCCGGACGGAGCTTTTACCCGTCCGGGATTACCTCCACGCCTACAGCTTCGTCTTTGTCGTGCGAAATGTGGACGACTATGACCGCGATATCTTTGAAAACAGCCTCGGCGAGAGGATCCTGCTGTTCCGGGCTGACAGGAATTACCCCGGGATGTTTCCGGATACGAAGGCGCACCTGATGGTGTTTAGCGACGGGATCACGATCACCGTCAACGCCATGAGCCGGGATGTCTTCCTCGCAAGGTACGGCGGATCGCGCGAGCGGGAAGACGTCTGGATTGGGGAGACGTACCAAAAGCTGCTGGACAAGGACGGCATGCTCCCCATAGCCGACCGCCTCGTCGAAAGCCGGACCCTGTTCGCAGAGCTCCCCTCCGAGGCGGCCTTCCTGGGCGCCTGCGACGAGTTTTGGTGGGTGATGAAGACGCTCGCCGAATACACGCTGAGGGAAGAGCTGCCCGCCGCGATGTACTATTTGAACGTCTCCGTCCGCGGCCTGCTGAACACGATGCTGCGCTGGCACCTCTGCCTGCAATCCGGCGGGCCGGTCGACATGGGCATCCTCGACAGCAACCTGGAAAAGCTGCTGGAAGAAGAACTGTTTCAGATGTACAGGGCGACCTATCCGGACGCGGACTACGGGCATATCTGGGAAGCGTTCGACGCCGCGGCCGGGCTGTGGCGCAGGGTCGCAGGTATGGTCGCGGAACGCCGCGGGTTCCAATACCCGGCCGCCGTCGAGGAAAACATGCTGGAATTCATCCGAAACCTGAAGCATTCTCCGGCCTTCCCCATCGGGGAACGCGTTGACGCCCGCAAATCCAACCCATCAAATCCACGGAGGTAAAGCACCATGGCAAAGCGCACGGACATCAAGAAGGTTCTCATCATCGGCTCGGGCCCGATCGTGATCGGGCAGGCGGCGGAATTCGACTACGCCGGCACCCAGGCGTGCCTGGCGCTGAAGGAGGAGGGCTACGAGGTCATCCTCTGCAACTCCAACCCCGCCACCATCATGACCGACACCAGCATCGCGGACAAGGTGTACATGGAGCCGCTGACGCTGGAGTACATCGCCAAGATCCTGCGCTACGAGCGGCCGGACGCCATCGTGCCGGGCATCGGCGGCCAGACGGGCCTGAACCTGGCCATGCAGCTGGAAAAGAAGGGCGTGCTGCGGGAATGCCAGGTGGAGCTGCTGGGCACGCCGTTCACCTCCATCGAGCGCGCCGAGGACCGCGAGCTGTTCAAGGAGATGTGCCAGTCCATCGGCGAGCCGGTCATCCCCTCGCAGATCACCTACAGCCTGGAGGAGGCCAAGGCCGCGGCGGCGGAGATCGGCTATCCCGTGGTGCTGCGGCCCGCGTTCACGCTAGGCGGCACCGGCGGCGGTTTCGCTTATAATGAAGAAGAGCTGATCGAGGTGGGCACCAACGGCTTCAAGCTGTCTCCGGTGCACCAGGTGCTGGTGGAAAAGAGCGTGAAGGGTTTTAAGGAGATCGAGTTCGAGGTCATGCGCGATTCCAACGACCACGCCATTACCATCTGCGGCATGGAAAACGTGGACCCCGTGGGCGTGCACACCGGCGATTCCATTGTGGTGGCGCCGATCCTGTCGCTGAACGACCACGACCTGAAGATGCTGAACGATTCCGCCATCAAGATCATCCGCGAACTCAAGATCGAGGGCGGCTGCAACGTGCAGTTCGCGCTGCACCCGGAGACCAGCGAATACTACCTGATCGAGGTCAACCCGCGGGTCAGCCGCTCGTCGGCGCTGGCCAGCAAGGCGTCGGGCTATCCCATCGCCTCGGTCACGGCGAAGATCGCGCTGGGCATGGCGCTGGAGGAGATCCCCGTGGCCGGCGGCACCGCCGCCATCGAGCCGAGCCTGGACTACGTGGTGGCCAAGTTCCCGCGGTTCCCGTTCGACAAGTTCGCCTCCGCGCCGAACCTGCTGGGCACCCAGATGAAGGCCACCGGCGAGGTGATGGGCATCGGCGCCAGCCTGGAGGAATGCATGCTGAAATCCGTGCGCTCGCTGGAAAACGGCGCGCACCACCTGCGCCTCGAGAAGTTCACCGAAATGGACGACGACGGCCTGTGGCGCTACATCAAGGATTTCCGCGCCGACGGCATCTTCGCCGTCGCCGAGCTGATCCGCCGCGGCGCGCCGATGGACAAGCTGCACGAGATCACCATGATCACGCCGCTGTTCCTGGAATCCATCGCCCGGATCGTGGAAATGGAGTGCATCCTGAAGGAAAAGCCCGGCGACATCAAGGCGCTGCTGGGCGCGAAGAAGATGGGCTTTGCCGACCTGACCATCGCGGAGCTGTGGCATACGGACGAGCTGTCCGTGTGCAAAATGCGCCGGGACAACGGCATCGCGCCCGCCTTCCCGATGGTGGACACGCTGCACACCGGCACCTACATCCCCTACCTGTACTCCTCCTACAACCTGGAAAACGCCAGCATCCGCACCGGCAAGAAGAAGATCGTGGTGCTGGGCGCGGGCCCGATCCGCATCGGCCAGGGCGTGGAATTCGACTATTCCACCGTGCACGCGGTGCAGACCATCCGCCGCAACGGCTACGAGGCCATCATCATCAACAACAACCCGGAGACCGTGTCCACCGACTACAAGACCTCCGACAAGCTGTACTTCGAGCCGCTGACGCCCGAGGACGTGATGAACGTCATCGACTTTGAGCAGCCCGAGGGCGTGATCACCTCTCTGGGCGGCCAGACGGCCATCAACCTGGCCCAGCCGCTGATGGAGCGGGGCGTGAAGCTGATCGGCACCGACTGCGCCGCCATCGAGCGCGCCGAGGACCGCGGCAGCTTCGAGAAGATCCTGGAACAGCTGGGCATCCCCCAGCCCCAGGGCCGCGCCGTGACCGACGTGGAAGAGGGCGTGCGCGCCGCGGCGGAGATCGGCTATCCGGTGCTGGTGCGGCCCAGCTTCGTGCTGGGCGGGCGCGCCATGCAGATCGTGGGCAACGAGCAGCAGCTGCGCCGCTACCTGAAGGACGCGGTGGAGATCGACGCCGACAAGCCCGTGCTGGTGGACCACTACATCCAGGGCAAGGAAGTGGAAGTGGACGCCATCTGCGACGGCCGCGACGTGTTCGTGCCCGGCATCATGGAGCTGGTGGAGCGCACCGGCATCCATTCCGGCGACTCCATCTCCGTTTACCCGGCGTTCTCCATCTCCAACCGGGTCAAGGGCATCATCCTGCAGTACGCGAAGAAGCTGGGCCTGGGCATCGGCATCGTGGGCCTGTACAACATCCAGTTCATCGTGGACAGGGACGAGAACGTGTACATCATCGAGGTCAACCCGCGCTCGTCCCGCACGGTGCCGTTCCTGTCGAAGGCCACCGGGTATTCGCTGGCGGACATCGCCACCGAGGCCATCCTGGGCAAGACGCTGAAGGAGCAGGGCATCTTCGACCTGTACCCCGAGGAGAAAAAGCGCCATTACGTGAAGGTGCCGGTGTTCTCGTTCAACAAGATCAAAGGCCTGGACGCCTACCTGTCGCCGGAGATGAAGTCCACCGGCGAGGCCATCGGCTACGACGACAAGCTGAACCGCGCGCTGTACAAGGCGCTGCAGGCCGCCGGGCTGAGGCTGCAGAACTACGGCACCGTGTTCGCCACCATCGCCGACGAGGACAAGGCCGAGGCCGAACCGCTGATCCGCCGGTTCTACAACCTGGGCTTCAACATCGAAGCCACCGCCGGCACCGCCGCCTATCTGAAGGAGCGCGGCATCCGCACCCATGTGCTGAAGAAGATCGGCGAGGACGGCAGCGACGAGATCGTGGATTCCATGCGCCAGGGCCACATCGCCTACGTGATCAACACCCGCAACCTCAATTCCATGAACGCGCTGTCCGACGGCGTGAAGATCCGCCGCGCCGCCACCGAGAACAACGTGACCATGTTCACTTCCCTCGACACCGTGCGGGTGCTGCTGGACGTGCTGGAGGAAACCACGCTGACGATCTCGACGATCGACGCATAGGGGGTGATATAGGCATGAAAGTCCGCCATTCTACGGAGAGCGACCTTCCCCGCATGATGGAGATCTATGCGCACGCCCGCGCGTTCATGGCGGCGCACGGGAATCCCAACCAGTGGGGACCGACCGGATGGCCGCCGGAAGCGCTGCTTCGCGAGGACATCCGGCAGGGGCACAGCTATGTATGCGAAAGCGACGCGGGCAGGGTCGTCGGCACGTTCTACTTCATACAGGGGCCGGACATAGAGCCCACCTACCGCGACATCACCGACGGCGCTTGGCTGGACGACAGCCCCTACGGCGTGGTGCACCGCATTGCCGGGGACGGCACGGAAAGGGGCGTCGGCGCGTTCTGCCTGAGCTGGGCCTACGGCCAGTGCGCTCACCTGCGCATCGACACCCACGGCGACAACGCGGTGATGCAGCGCCTGCTTCAAAAGCTGGGCTTTGTCCACTGCGGCACGATCCACGTGGAAGAGGACGATTACCCGCGGCTGGCGTTTGAAAAGAGCGCCCGGACACAGTCAAGCACATAAAACGGGA
>CACWVN010000114.1 GCA_902764285.1 uncultured Eubacteriales bacterium | reverse complement strand
CTCCGAAGGGGGCCTGCCCGTGGATCTGTCGGAATACACCCAGTACCAGGAGACGAAGCTGCACGAAAAGCCGGGCTTCGCCTACGAGACCTATCTATGCACCATCCCCCGGGATTTTGACCGGGTGGCGCTGCACTGGCACGACCAGATGGAGGTCATCTACATCAAGAAGGGCGGCGGCACGGTCTCGGTGAACCTGCGGGGATACCCGGTGGAGGCGGGCTGCATCGTGCCGGTGCTGCCGGGCGAGCTGCACGCCATCGACGGCGACCCGGACGCGCCCATGGAATACGAAAACATCATCTTCTCGCTGTCGATCCTGGACAGCACCGAGACGGACGACTGGTGCCGCCGCCACGTGATCCACGCGCTGCGCCAGGGCACGCTGCGGTTCCCGCGGCCCGTCCGCCCGGGCACGGATTTCCACGCCGAGGCCGGCGCCGCGCTGGACGGCGCCGACCGCGCCTGCGCCGCCCGGGAGGACGGCTACGCGCTGGTGGTGAAGAGCCGGCTGTTTATGTTCCTGCACGCGCTGTACCGCTTCCGCGAGCGGGAGGCGCCCGACCAGGAACCCGGCGAGACCCAGCACCTGAAGGACGTGATTTCCTACGTGAAGGGCCACTACGGCGAGCGCATCGCCATCGCCGACGCCGCGGCGGTGTGCGGGTACAGCCCCAGCCACTTCATGCGCATCTTCCGCCGCGAGACCGGCCAGACGTTCGTGGATTTCCTGACCGATTATCGGCTGTCCGCCGCGGTGTATTATTTGAAGGAGACCGGCGACGAGGTCAGCGCCATCGCCGAGCGCTGCGGCTTCGACAACATCTCCTATTTCATCCGCCGCTTCCACGGGAAATACGGCGTCTCGCCGGGAAAGTACCGGAAGGAAAGAACGAGGGAGTAGGGAGTAGGAAAACGCTCCTTCTTCCTGTAGGGGCGCCGATGCGGCGTCCGCCCCGAATAAACTTTGCCGGGTAACTCTATCTAAACTCTAAACTCTCCACTCTCAACACTAAACCAAAGGAGGTCATCCCATGCCCGAACTGAACCTGCCCTTCCTGGGCCACGGCGGCGATTACAACCCGGACCAATGGCTGGACCGGCCGGATATATTAAAGGAAGACATCCGGCTGATGAAGCTGGCCGGCTGCAACCTGATGAGCGTGGGCATCTTCGCCTGGGCCGCGCTGGAGCCGGAGGAAGGCCGGTACGAATTCGACTGGCTGGAATCCGTGCTGGACGACCTGCACGCCAACGGCATCTCCGTGTTCCTGGCCACGCCCAGCGGCGCACGCCCGGCGTGGATGAGCCAGAAGTATCCCGAGGTGCTGCGGGTGCGGTCGGACGGGCTGCGCAATTTCCACGGCAACCGGCACAACCACTGCTACACCTCGCCGGTTTACCGCGGCTTCGTTCAGAAGATCAACCGCGCGCTGGCCGAGCGGTTCGGACACCACCCGGCGGTCAAAGGCTGGCACATCTCCAACGAATTCAGCGGCGACTGCCACTGCGAACTGTGCCAGGCGGCGTTCCGGGATTTCCTGAAAACGCGCTACGGCACGCTGGACGCGCTGAACCACGCCTGGTGGACCAGTTTCTGGAGCAAGACCTACACCGACTGGAACCAGCTGCGCGGACCGTCGACCGCAGGCGAGTTCGCCATCCAGGGGCTGAAGGTGGCCTGGCAGCGGTTCATGACCCATCAGACGACCGATTTCATCCGCGCCGAGGCCGCGCCGATCCGCGAAGTGACGCCGGAGCTGCCCGTCACCACCAACCTGATGATGCTGTTCGACGGGCTGGATTACTACGAACTGGCGAAGGAACTGGACTTCGCCAGCTTCGACAACTACCCCGACTGGGGCGCCCCCGACGAGGAATGGACGGCCCTGAAATCCGCCTTCAACTACGACTGGATGCGCTCGCTGAAGCAGAAGCCCTTCGCGCTGATGGAGTCCACGCCCAGCCAGGTGAACTGGCACGACGTGTGCAAGCTGAAGAAGCCGGGCATGCACCTCCTCTCCAGCCTGCAGGCGGTGGCCCAGGGCGCGGACACCGTGCAGTATTTCCAGTGGCGCAAGAGCCGCGGCGCGGCGGAGAAGTTCCACGGCGCGGTGGTGGGCCATTCGGGCCACGAGCACACCCGCGTGTTCCGGGACGTGCGTGACGTGGGCGAGGCGCTGGAAAAGCTGGCCGGCATACGCGGCGCGATGCCCGACGTCCGGGTGGCGCTGGTATACGACGTGAACAACCGCTGGGGATTGCAGTTCTGCGAGGGCCCGCGCCGGGACAAAAAATACGTGGAGACGCTGCTGGAGCACTACCGGGCGCTGAAGCGGCTGGGGCTGGCCGTGGACGTGATCGACGAGACCTGCGATTTCAATAAGTACAAACTGATCGCCGCGCCGATGCTGTACATGCTGCGGCCCGGCGCCGCCGAGCGGCTGGACGCGTTCGTGGAAAACGGCGGCGCGCTGGTGTGCACCTGCCTGACCGGGCGCGTGGACGAGGACGACCTGTGCTTCCTGGGCGGGTTCCCCGGGCCGCTGCGCCGGACACTGGGCATCTGGGCCGAGGAGACCGACGCGCTGTACGACGACGAGCAGAACGGCATCCGCATGGACGGGAAGGAATACGCCTGCGGCACGATGTGCGACCTGATCCACGCCGAGACCGCCGAGGTGCTGGGCACCTACGCCCGGGATTTCTACGCCGGACAGCCCTGCGTGACCGCAAACCGCCTGGGCGCGGGCACGGCGTACTACATCGCCAGCCGGCCCGGCGCCGATTTCCTGGACGATTTCTACGCGGCCGTCACGGCGCAGGCCGGGCTGGAGACGACGCCGCTGCCCGCGGGCGTGCAGCTGGCGCGGCGCGGGGATTTCCTGTTCGCGATGAACTTCTCCGGCGCGCCCGCGCGGGTGGACCTGCCCCGCGGCACCGACGCGCTGACCGGCGCGCCCGCCGGCGGCGAGACGGAGCTGCCGGTGAACGGGATCAAAGTGATCAGGGAGTGAGGAGCGAATAAGTGAGGAGTGAGGCGTACAGTTACCCGCTGACGCAACTCCAGGTAACTTGTCCTCCTCACTCCTCACTTCCCAACCCCTCACTCTCCTTTCCCGCTTCAATAATAAAATCCTATCATCAGCATAAATAATCGATCAAAATAAAGGAAAAATCCACAAAGGCTTTGACAATCGTTTAACATAATGCTATAATACTGTCGATCAAAAAAAGCGGGCGCTGCCCGCGGGTAAATCATCACTTTTGAGGGAGGATTTCACTATGAAGAAACTGCTGACTCTGGTACTGGCCGTGGCGCTGGTGCTGACGATGAGCTGCGCGGCCTTCGCGGAAGGCTTTGACGGCGAACTGAAGATCTGGGTGCCGGAAGCCACCGTGGATTTCACCACTGAGCAGGTCGAGGCCTTCAAGGCCGCCAATCCCGAATACGCCGGCATGAACGTCACCATCGAGCCCGTGGGCGAGGGCGACGCCGCCAGCAAGGCCATCACCGACGTAGACGCCGCCGCCGACATCTACAACTTCGCTCAGGACCAGCTGGCCCGCCTGGTGGCCGCCGGCGCCCTGGAAGTGGTTGAAGAGGGCAACGCCGAGGTCGTCAAGGCCGAGAACGACGCGGATTCCGTCACCGCCGCCACCCTGGGCGACGCCCTGTACGCCTATCCGCTGACCAGCGACAACGGCTATTTCCTGTACTATGACAAGAGCGTCGTGTCCGATCCCTCCACGATGGAAGGCATCCTGGCCGACTGCGAGGCCGCCGGCAAGAGCTTCTACATGGAGATCAACTCCGGCTGGTATCAGACCGCCTTCTTCTTCGGCGCGGGCTGCGCGCTGACCTATGAGACCGACGTGGACGGCAACTTCACCGCCTGCAACGTGGGCTATGCCTCCGAGGACGGCGTGAAGGCCCTGAAGGCCATGATCGCCCTGTCCAAGAGCCCCGCTTTCCAGAACGGCTCCTCCATCTCCAACGCCACCAACGTGGGCGCCATCGTGGACGGCACCTGGGATTCCAACGCCGCCAAGGAGCTGTTCGGCGACAACTACGCCGCCGCCAAGCTGCCCACCGTGGACGGCTGGCAGCTGGGTGGCTTCTCCGGCTTCAAGCTGCTGGGCGTGAAGCCCCAGGAGGACGAGGCCAAGCTGGCCGCCTGCGACGCGCTGGCCGCCTACCTGGCTTCCGGCGACGTGCAGCTGGCCCGCTACCAGGCCGTCGGCTGGGGTCCGTCCAACCTGGCGGCCCAGCAGAGCGAAGACGTGCAGGCCGACGTGGCGCTGGCCGCGCTGCGCGCCCAGATCCCCTTCGACATCCCGCAGGGCCAGTATCCGGGCGACTACTGGGCGCTGGCTACCGGCCTGGGCGATCGGGTCATCGGCAAGGAATTTGACGACGCCGACGACGCCGCGCTGATGGCCGCGCTGGAAGATTTCCAGACCACCTGCGAATCCTACGTCGGCTGATTCGACGCACCGACGGACCGGAGTTGAATCCCCGGTCCGTTTTTGGATGAATCCTCCGGTTTGAGGGCCGGCCGTTCCCGTCCCGCGCCGCGCAGGGCCGGGAACATACCTTGCGGCAATCGCATTAAGAGGGGTAATGCAAGCATGGTAGATCTCAATTACTTAAAAATGAGCAAGCCCCAGAAATTCCTGTACAACCTCGGCCAGTTCTTCAAGCGCCTGCCGGGCAAAATCGGCGGAGGACTGTGGAAGCTGGTGCTTGCCATCGCCGGGTTCTTCAGGAAGATCGGGCTCGCCGTCGCCGACCTGGTGGTCACGTTCAAGAACGGCGACTGGAAGACGCGCCTGTCCTATCTGGTCATGGGCTCCGGGTCCATGGCCCGCGGCCAGTGGGGCCGCGGCATACTGTTCTTCCTGTTCCAGACGGTATTCAACCTGTACATGGTCAATTTCGGCATAGCCTACCTGTCCAAGCTGGGCACGCTGGGCACCGTGGCGACCGAGAAGGTGGGCCGCAAGACCGTGTACGGCGACAACTCCTTCCTGATCCTGCTGTACGGCGTGCTGACGCTGTTCTTCGTGCTGGCGTTCATCTACACCTGGTACGTGAACATCAAGCAGAACCGGATCTCCCAGGAGATCCTGAAGTCCGGCCACAAGCTGAAGACCACGAAGGAGGACCTGCACTCGCTGGCCGACAGCCAGTTCCACAAGACGCTGCTGGCGCTGCCCACGCTGGGCGTGTTCGTGTTCACGATACTGCCGATCTTCTTCATGATCCTGGTGGCGTTCACGAACTTCGACTACAACCACCAGCCCCCGGCGAAGCTGTTCACCTGGGTGGGCTTTGAAAACTTCAGGACGCTGCTGTCCTCCGGCTCGGCCAGCTACGGCGACACGTTCCGCCAGGTGCTGCTCTGGACGCTGATCTGGGCGTTCTTCGCCACGTTCCTGAACTACTTCCTGGGCATGTTCGTGGCCATCGTGATCAACAAAAAGGGCATCAAGTTCAAGAAGGTCTGGCGCACGATCCTGGTCATGACCATCGCCATCCCCCAGTTCGTGTCGCTGCTGTACGTGTCGAAGATGTTCGCCACGGACGGCCTGATCAACACCTACCTGATGAAATGGCACTGGATCTCGCAGCCGATCCCGTTCTGGACCGATCCCGGCTGGGCGAAGTTCACGATCATACTCATCAACATCTGGATCGGCATCCCCTACCTGATGCTGATCGCCACCGGCATATTGATGAACATCCCGGCGGACCTGTACGAATCGGCGCGCATCGACGGCGCCAACGCCATGCAGATGTACGGCAAGATCACTCTGCCCTACATGCTGTTCGTCACGGGGCCGTACCTGCTGACGTCCTTCACCGGGAACATCAACAACTTCAACGTCATATTCCTGCTGTCCGGCGGCAAGCCGATGGGCCTGGCGGGCAACGCCGGCAACACCGACCTGCTGATCACCTGGCTGTACCGCATGACCGTTTCGGACACCAACTACAAGATCGCCGCCGTCATCGGCATCATGGTGTTCGTGGTGCTGGCCGTGATCAACCTGGTGGTCTACAACCTGATACCGTCTGTCAAGAATGAGGAGGATTTCCAGTAATGGCTGAAAAGAAAATACCGGAAGTCAGCACCATTGTTGACGGAAATGCCGGTTTCGTTGATGAAAACAAGCCGCAGCCGAAGCTGCGCAGCAAGAAGGGCCACGAGCGCCGCACCAACGGCGCGATCTACACAGTGCTGACGATCATGTCCGTCGTGTGGCTGGTGCCCTTCGTGTTCCTGGTACTCCAGTCCTTCCGCTCCTACAAGCTGGAAAAGGGCGGCATGGTGGACTACCTGCTGCCCAAGACGTTCTCGCTGGACAACTACGCCTTCCTGTTCGAGGGCAGCAACTTCTTCTGGTGGTGCGGCCGGGCGCTGCTGATCGGCCTGATCGTGGCCGCGGCCACGGCGGCGCTGGTCTTCCTGGCCGGCAGGACGCTGGACAAGGGCGAGCCGAACCGGGTAAAGCGCGTCTGCACGCTGGGCGTCTGCCTGGCCGCGGGCTTCGCGCTGCTGGCCGTGCTGGCCGGGGCGATGCTGGGCTTCGCGCCCGCGGGCAGGGCCGTGGCGCTGCTGGTCTCGCTGGCGGTGTTCCTGGCGGTGGGCGGCATCATCGCCCGCGTCTACCTGAAGCAGGACAGCAAGCTCCTGCGCTCCATCCCCGGATACGTGGTGGAGGACAAGCACGAGGGCGCGAAGAAG
>CACWVN010000113.1 GCA_902764285.1 uncultured Eubacteriales bacterium | reverse complement strand
GCTGAACGCCCTTTCGCACATAACGATCGGATTGCGGCAGATCCCGCTGCGCAAGATCGTCGGCACGGCTTCCAAGGGCCGTACCAACGCCTTCGCGGCCAATTTCATGCCGCTGATGGATCCCGGCAGCGAATTTTCCGGCAAGTGGGTCGTCCTGTACGACAGCCTGGTCGCCGACGGCCTGCGCGATCCGGTGAAGGTGCTGGAATACCTGAACCAGTATTATCTGGTGGAGGGCAACAAGCGCGTCAGCGTGATGAAATACCTGGACTCCGTGTCCATCGAGGCGGAGGTCGTGCGGGTGATGCCGCGCAAGAGCGACGACCCGGAGATCCAGCTCTATTATGAATTTCTGCCCTTCTACGCCGACACGCAGATCAATTCGCTGTGGTTTTCCAAGCCCGGCAGCTATGCCCGGCTGTACGAGCTGACGGGCAAGACGCCCGGAGAGCCCTGGACCAGCGAGGAGCGCACCGATTTCGAGGCCGCCTATATGCGCTTCCGGGAGGAATACAAGGCCCGGGAAGCCGTCTCCGACGCTTCGAAGCTGCCCGCCACCACCGGCGACGCCTTCCTGATCTACCTGGAGGCCTGCGGCTATGCCGAGGCCCCGCGCAAGTACGCCCAGGAGCTGAAGGGCGAGGTGAAGGCGCTGTGGGGCGAGTTTGAAAAGGACACCGAGGCGGAAAACGTCAAGCTGATCATGCAGCCGGAGGAACTGAAGCAGGGCGCGAGCCTGCTGAACACGCTGTTCGGGCCCTCCAGCGTCAAGGTCGCCTTCATGTACACCCGCCAGCCCGAACAGTCCGGCTGGACCTACTGGCACGAGCTGGGCCGCGTCAACCTGGAGAACGCCCTGGGCGACCGGGTGAAGACCAGCGTCTGCGTGTGCGAGGATCCCGCCGGCTATGAGGCGGAGCTGGAAAAGCTGATCTCCGACAAAAACGACCTGATCTTCACTACGTCGCCGGTGATGCTCTCCGCGTCGATGAAAGCGTCGGTGAAGCATCCGGAGGCGCGGATCCTGAATTGTTCGCTGCTGGCGCCCTGGCAGCGGGTGCGCGCCTATTACCTGCGCATCTACGAGGTGAAATTCGCGATCGGCATGATCGCCGGCGCGCTGTCGGAGAACGGGAAGATCGGCTACGTGGCCGATTATCCCATCGCCGGCGTGGCCGCCAGCATCAACGCCTTCGCCCTGGGCGCGCGCATGGTGAACCCCCGGGCGAAGGTGTTCCTGGCCTGGTCCACCCGCCGGGATTTCGACCCGGAGCGCCCCTTCGACGATCCCGGGGTGCAGATCATCTCCAGCCGCGACGTGGGCGCGCCCAGCCACAGCGATGTCAAGTACGGCCTCTACGCCGTCCGGGACGGCAAGGCCGACAGCCTGGCCATCCCCGTGCTGGACTGGAGCCGCATCTATGAATCCCTGGCCCGCAGCGTGCTGATGGGCAACTGGAAGCAGGACGGCGTGGACCAGCCCCGGGCCGTGAACTACTGGTGGGGGCTGTCCTCCGACGCGGTGGACCTGGTCATGTCCCAGCGCATGGACGTGGGCGTGAAGCGGCTGGTGGAGCTGGTGAAGGAGCACATCCGCGAGGGCGTGTTCTGGCCCTTCGAGGGCATCATCCGCGACCAGGCCGGCGATGCCCGCTGCGAGGGCGACAACCGGCTGTCCCCGGCGGACATCATCGCCATGGACTGGCTGGTGGACAACGTGGTGGGCGGTTTCCCGGCCACCGACGAACTGAAGGACCAGGCCCGGGCGCTGGTGGAGCTGCAGGGCATCCGCGAGATCGAGCTGCCGGATCCCTCTTCCTTCAGCTGGAAGGCGGAGGAATAGGGTTTAGGGAGTAGGGAGCAGGGAGTAGGAATAGCCACTCCCCGGCAAATCATTATTCCTCACTCATCACTCCTCATTCCTCAATAAATAATTACTGACGATAAAGGCAGGGGATGGCCGTGCGCATACTGGCGTTGTCGGACGTGGCCGACAAGGCGCTGTGGGATTACCTGGACAAGCGCCTGCTGGAGGGCGTCGACCTGGTGCTGGCCTGCGGCGACCTGCCCGCGGAATACCTGTCCTTCCTGACCTGTTTCACCGACGCCCCGATTCTCTACGTCCACGGCAACCACGACGAGCGCTACGTCAAGAAGCCGCCCGAGGGCTGCGTCTGCGTGGAGGACGACATCTATGTCTTCCGCGGCGTGCGGATCCTGGGCCTGGGCGGCAGCATGCGCTACCGGCCCGGCGATCACATGTACACCGACCGGGAGATGGACCGCCGCGTGCGCAGGCTGTGGTGGAAGCTGCGCAAAAACAAGGGCTTCGACATCCTGCTGGCCCACGCGCCCGCCCGGGGCGTGGGCGACCAGGACGACCTGCCCCACCGGGGGTTCGAGGCCTTTCTGCGGCTGATGGACAAATACCATCCGAAGTACCTGGTGCACGGCCACGTGCATCCCCAGTACGGCGCGATGACCTTCGCCCGCCAGCGGCAGTACGGCGACACCACCGTCGTCAACGCCTACAAGCGGTACATCATCGAAATCTGACCAGACAGGAGGCGCGGCATGGCGCTGAAGCCCTACAAGACGCTGGTGCGGGACGCCCAGGCGGAGTTCATCGTCAACAAATCCCGGTTCATCGGCCACGGCCGCCCCTGCGAAACGGAGGAGGCCGCGCTGGATTTCCTGGCCGAGATGCGGGCGAAGTACCGCGACGCCACCCACAACTGCTACGCCTACATCATCGGGCCCAACATGGGCGTGATGCGCTATTCCGACGACGGCGAGCCCGGCGGCACCGCCGGCATGCCCATCATCGAGGTCATGAAGGCCCGGGGCGTCACCAACGCCGCCGTGGTGGTCACGCGCTATTTCGGCGGCGTGCTGCTGGGCGCGGGCGGGCTGGTGCGTGCCTATTCCCAAGGCGCGGCGGCGGCGCTGAACGCCTGCGGCGTGGGCGTGATGCACCCTACGGCGCGGTATTTGATGCAGATCGGCTATCCGATGCTCAACCGCATGGATTTCTTTTTGAAGGACGAGCCCGTGCAGGTGGAGGACAAGGCCTTCACCGACGTGGTGACCTACACGTTCATCGTGCGCTGCGCCAACGAGGAAGGCTTCCTGGCCCGGCTGGCGAACCAGACCGACGGCGCCGCGGAGCCGCTGCGCTGCGAGGAGCTGTACCTGGCCTGGCCGGAGGAGGAGAAGCCGTGACCGCGCACCGCGTTCCCGCCGGCGTAAAGCCGATGCCGCTGGAGAAGTACCTGCGCCGGGCCTGGCCGCTGCTGCCGGGCCACGTGCTCCGCGGCGCGCTGAAGCGCCGGGACGTGCGCGTGAACGGCGCGCGCAGCGGCGCGGACGCCGTCGTCTCCGGCGGCGACGAGCTGACGCTGTACCTGGACGAGGCGCTGCTCATGCCGGAAGCGGACGTGCTGTGGACGGACGAGAAGCTGATCGCCGCCGTGAAGCCTCAGGGGCTGCCGGTGGACGCGGACCGGGACGGCGTGGGCGCGGATACGCTGCTGATCCGGCTGCAAAGGCGCTGGCCCGGGGCGCGGCTGTGCCACCGGCTGGACGCGCAGACCGGCGGCATCGTGCTGGCCGCGGCGGACGAAGAAGTCTGGCAGCAGGCCTTCGAGGCCTTCCGCAGCCACGGCGTGCGCAAGCATTACCGCGCGCTGGCGCTGGGGGATTTCGACCGCCGGGAGGGCGCGCTGAACGCCTGGCTGGCGAAGGACGCCCGGCGGGCCGAGGTGCGCGTGACGCACCGCCCGGAGCCCGGCGCGAAGCCCATCGAGACGCGCTGGCGCGTGCTGGACGTTCCCGCGCCGGGGCTTGCCCGCGTGGAGCTGGAGCCGGTCACCGGGCGCACCCACCAGTTGCGCGCCCACATGGCGGACTTCGGCCATCCGCTGCTGGGCGACGACAAGTACGGCGACCGGGCCGCCAACCGGCGCTATGGCGCGAAGACGCTGTGCCTGTGGCACGCGGCGCTGGAGGTGCCGGAGGACAGCCCGCTGGCCGATTACCGGGGCATGCGCCTCGAAGCGCCCGCGCCGGACTGGCTGGCCGCAAAACATGAAGATGGGGGAACGCCGCCGTGATGCACGTGGTACTGGTCAACCCGGAGATCCCGCAGAACACGGGCAACATCGCCCGCACCTGCGCCGCCACCGGCGCGAAGCTGCACCTGATCGAGCCGCTGGGCTTTGAGCTGAGCGACAAATACCTGAAGCGGGCGGGGCTGGATTACTGGCACCTGATGACCTACGAGGTGCACGAGAGCTGGCAGGCCTTCCTCGACGCCAATCCCGGCGCGGTCCTGCACTTCGCCACCACCAAGGCGCCCCGGGACTACTGCGCCGCCGAATACGGCCCGGACGATTTCCTGGTGTTCGGCCGGGAGACGAAGGGCCTGGACGAGGCGCTGCTGGCGGCGAACTACGACCGCTGCGTGCGCATCCCCATGCGGGCTGACGCGCGCTCGCTGAACCTGTCCAACTCCGTGGCCGTCGTGCTGTACGAGGCGCTGCGCCAGCAGGGCTTTCCCGGGCTGGAGGGCCGCGGGCAGCTGCGCGGCGAACGCCCCGAGGGCGGGGAATGGACGGATTACGTCTGACGCGGCCTGTATGCGAAACCCCCGCCGCCCATTTCGGGCGGCGGGGGTTTCGATATGCCGGCGCTGCGTCAGGAAGGCAGCCTGCCTTCGATGATATCCGCCAGCGTCACGCTGTTCAGATACTGCAGAATGATCCTCTCCAGACCCTGCCACAGCGGCAGCGTTTCGCACTTGCGGCAGCGCTCGCACTGGTTGGGCGCGTCCTCCAGGCAGGCGACCGGGGCCAGCGTGCCCTCCACGGCCTGCAAAATGGCGTCGGCGGTGTATTCCTCCGCCGGGCGCGCCAGCATATACCCGCCCTGATAGCCGCGCACCGCGCGCAGCATGCCCGCCTGGCTGAGATGCAGGGCGATCTGTTCCAGATACTTTTTGGAAATACCCTGCCGGAGGGCGACGTCCTTCAGCGTGACATACCCGTCCTTTTGGTGTTTGGCGATGTCCACCATCATGCGCAGGGCATAGCGGCCTTTTGTGGAAATTTTCACCCGTATTCCTCCCCCGATACGATGCGGAAAATGAAAAACCTGAGCAGATTCATCATAGCATGTTTTCTGGGCGCGTGCAACCCATATGCACTAACGCGGCAGGGAAGCGCCGCGGCGCCATAATAAAGTCCGACGTCATTTCGGCGGCGGGATATAGCTTTTATCTATAACTCGATATCCTTTTCCCGTATTGGACAAACCGGCGGCGCTGTGATATGATAGCTCACGTACCATCAAACAACGAATCAGGAGGTAAACCCCATGAAAATCCGCAAACTGTTTGCCGGCCTGCTGGCCGCGCTGCTGATCGTCTCTTCCTTCGCCGCGCTGGCGGACATCACCATCGGCGTGCCGAACGACACCACCAACGAAGCCCGCGCGCTGCGGCTGCTGGAGTATAACGGCATTATCGAGCTGGCCGAGGGCGCCGGCCAGACCGCCACGAAGGCCGACGTGCTGACCGAGGGCGTCGAGATCGTCGAGGTAGAGGCGCAGATGCTGCCCAACGTGCTGCCCGACCTGGACTACGCCGTCATGAACCTGAATTTCGTACTGGACGCGGTGAACGCCGGATTTGAGATCGGCGACGCGCTGGTGCTGGAGGAGGAATCCAACTATCTGCCCAACGCCAACGTGCTGGCCGTGCACGGCGACAACGTCGATTCCGACCTGACCAAGGCGCTGGTGGCCGCGCTGCGCAGCCAGCAGGTGAAGGATTTCATCGAGCAGACCTATCACGGCGCGGTGCTGTCCGTGGTGGATGATCCCACCGACGGCTATGATCCGGACGTGGATTACGACGCGCTGGCCGGCACCACCGTCGTCATCGAAGCCACCCCGACGCCCCATTCCGAGATCCTGAACAGCGTGGTCGTGGATATCCTGGCCGCCAAGGGCATCACCCTGGAAGTGGTGGACGTGTCCAACTACACCCAGGAGAACCCCGACGTCGACGCGGGCGTGGCCTTCGCCAACTACTTCCAGCACCAGCCCTACCTGGACGACCAGGTGAGCCAGGAAGGCTACAACGTGGTCAGCGTGTGCACCGTGCACACCGAGCCCATGGGCCTGTACGGCGCCAACCAGACGGATCTGAGCGCGCTGGGCAAATAAGGCATTATACACTTGCAGGAATTCCCGTTTCAACGTATAATAGATACGGAACGGCATTTCGGACACGCCGGAAACCCGGCGTGTCCTTTATCATGGCGATGCAAGGGGTTTTGCATATGATCGAACTGCGCAACCTGTCGAAGAGCTTCACGACCGCCGAAGGGCCGGTGGAAGCGCTGAAGCACGTCAGTCTGACGGTGAACGACGGCGACATCTATGGCATCATCGGCATGTCGGGCGCCGGCAAGAGCACGCTGGTGCGCTGCATCAACATGCTGGAGCGGCCCACCGAGGGCAGCGTGCTGCTGGACGGGCGCGATCTGGGCGCTCTGAGCAAGAAGGAAATGCAGGCCGTGCGGCGGGAAGTGACGATGATCTTCCAGTCGTTCAACCTGCTGATGCAGTCCACCTGCCTGCAGAACGTGATGTACCCGCTGAAGCTGATCCGCACGCCCCGCGCCGAGGCGGAAAAGCGGGCGCGGGAGCTGTTGAACACCGTGGGCCTGCCCGACAAGGCGTCGGTCTACCCGGCCCAGCTGTCCGGCGGCCAGCAGCAGCGCGTGGCCATCGCCCGGGCGCTGGCCACCAACCCGCGGGTGCTGCTGTGCGACGAGGCCACCAGCGCCCT
>CACWVN010000112.1 GCA_902764285.1 uncultured Eubacteriales bacterium | reverse complement strand
ACCACGCTGTAGGGCTTGCGGCGCACGGCCTCGGTCAGCTGGCCGCCCTCCTCGTAGCCCACGTATCCCGGAGGCGCTCCGACCAGGCGCGACACGCTGAACTTCTCCATGTACTCGGTCATGTCGATGCGGATCAGGTTCTTTTCATCGTCGAAAAGCGCCTGTGCCAGCGTCTTGGCCAGCTCCGTCTTGCCCACGCCCGTGGGGCCCAGGAACAGGAACGAGCCGATGGGCCGGTTCGGGTCCTGGATGCCGGCGCGGGAGCGCAGGATGGCCTCCGCCACCTTCTGCACGGCCTCGTCCTGGCCGATGACGCGCTTGTGCAGCTCGTCGTCCAGGTGCAGCAGCTTGCTGCGCTCGCTCTCCACCAGCTTGGTCACGGGGATGCCCGTCCAGCGGGACACGATGCGGGCGATCTCGTCCTCGGTCACGCGGTCGTGCAGCAGCGTGTCGGCCTTCGCGGCCTCCATCTGCTTTTCCGCCTCGGCAAGCTCCGCCTTCATCTGCGGCAGCTGGCCGTATTGCAGCTCCGCGGCCCTGTTCAGGTCGTATTCCCGCTGGGCGCGCTCGATATCGGCGTTCACCTGCTCGATCTGCTCGCGCAGCTTCTGCACCTTCTCGATGGCCTGCTTGTCCTTCTCCCACTGGGTCTTCATGCCGCTGAACCGCTCGCGCAGGTCGTTCAGCTCGCCCTGCACGCGCTCCAGCTGGTGCTTGGACGCCTCGCCCTCCTGGGAGAGCGCCGTCTCCTCGATCTCCTTCTGCATGATCTCGCGGGAGATGCTGTCCATCTCCTGGGGCATGGAATCGATCTCGGTTCGGATCATGGCGCAGGCCTCGTCCACCAGGTCGATGGCCTTGTCGGGCAGGAAGCGGTCGGTAATGTAGCGGTCGGAAAGCTTCGCCGCGCAGATCAGCGCCTGGTCGGCGATCTTCACGCCGTGGAACACCTCGTAGCGCTCCTTCAGGCCGCGCAGTATGGAAATGGTGTCCTCCACCGTCGGCTCGTCCACCATCACGGGCTGGAACCGGCGCTCCAGCGCGGCGTCCTTTTCCACGTACTTGCGGTATTCGTCGATGGTAGTCGCGCCCACGCAGTGCAGCTCGCCGCGGGCCAGCATCGGCTTCAGCAGGTTGCCGGCGTCCATGCTGCCCTCGGCCTTGCCCGCGCCGACGATGTTGTGCAGCTCGTCGATGAACAGGATGACCTTGCCTTCGCTCTTCTTGACCTCCTCCAGCACGGATTTCAGCCGTTCCTCGAACTCGCCGCGGAACTTTGCGCCGGCGATCAGCGCGCCCATGTCCAGCGCGATCAGCTGCCGGTCCTTCAGCGTGCTGGGCACGTCGCCGCGCACGATGCGCTGCGCCAGGCCCTCGGCGATGGCCGTCTTGCCCACGCCGGGCTCGCCGATCAGCACCGGGTTGTTTTTGGATTTCCGCGAAAGGATGCGAATGACGTTCCGGATCTCGTTGTCGCGGCCGATGACCGGGTCCAGCTTCTGGCTGCGGGCCATCTCCGTCAGGTCCTGGCCGTACTTCAGCAGCGCGTCGTAGGTATCCTCCGGGTTTTCGCTGGTCACGCGGGTGTTGCCGCGCACCTTTTGCAGCGCGTCCAGAAACGCTTCCTTCTCCAGGCCAAATTCGGTAAAAATGCCCTTCAACGCGCCGTTGGGCTTGTCGATCAGGCCCAGCATGATATGCTCGACGGAGATAAATTCGTCCTTCATGTTCTGGGCGTACTGCTCCGCGGCCTCGAGCGCCGCTTCGACGGACTGGGAAATATAGACCCTGTCCATTTCGCGGCCGGGACCGGAGACCTTCGGGATGCGCTGGATCTCGCGGTCGCAGGCGGACGCCATGCGCGCGGCGTCGATGCGCATCTTTTTCATCATCTGGCCGACCAGGCCGCCCTCCTGGTTCAGAAGCGCGTAAAGCAGGTGCTGCTGGTCGATCTGCATGTTTTGGCTGCGAATGGCGCATTCCTGCGCATCGCGGATGGCTTCCATAGATTTCTGGGTGTATTTTTCAGCGTTCATATTTCCTCCCCCTTTGCCGTCAGGGTAAGTCAACCATCGGTTTGATTTTTGACTTTCTTTGACTATTATACCCGAATCCGCGGATTTGTCAATACCTGAAAGCCGAAAAAATAAATTTAATTAATTCTCAAATATGCGCGCCGTGCAGCGGCGTCGGATGGATGTTATAATGATACGCAACTGCAAGGGGATGATAAACATCAATTCACAGCTGAAGGGATCGCTCTACCTGGTCGCCGCCGCAGTCGTCTGGGGCATGGCGTTTTCGGCGCAGAGCAACGCCATGAAATACATCCAGCCCTTTACCTTCGTATTCCTGCGCTCGACGATCACCTGCCTGGTGCTCGCGCTGGCGCAGCCGCTGTTTGCGCGCCTGCCGGGCTACCGCGCCGCCCAGGACGGCATGCCTTCGGCGCGGGCGCACCTGCGCGCCGGGGCGCTGATCGGGCTGTTTCTGGTGCTGGCCACGATATTCCAGCAGATCGGCCTGGTGTATACCACGCCGGCGAAATCCGGCTTTGTGACGGCGCTGTACATCGTCATCGTGCCGCTGATGGGCCTGTTCCTGGGCCGGCGCGTGCCGCTGACGGTATGGATCGCGCTGGCGCTCTCGCTGATCGGCCTGGTCCTGCTGTGCGTGCAGCGCGATTTGAGCGTCAACATCGGCGATCTGTTCACGCTGGGCAGCGCGTTCATGTTCTCCTGCCAGATCATGCTGCTGGGCCGCTATGCGCCGCGCATGGACGCCATCAAGCTCAGCGCCATCCAGTTCGGCACCGCCGCGGTCGTCTCCGGCATCGTCGCGTTCGGATTCGAAACGCCGCGGATGGACGGCATCATGGCCTGCATCGGCAGCATCCTCTACGTCGCGGTGTTCTCCGGTGCGGTGGGCTATACGCTGCAGGTCGTGGGGCAAAAATACGCCGATCCCACGCTGGCGTCGCTCTTGATGTGCCTGGAATCGGTGTTCGCGGCGCTGGGCGGCTGGCTGATCCTGGGGCAGACGCTGCTGCCGCGGGAACTGCTGGGCTGCGCGTTGATGCTGATGGCCTCCGTGGTTGCGCAGCTGCCCGACCGGCGCGCGAGAGGCTGATAATTGATCCCGCAAGCCTTGCATTCCCGCGCCAAACCCACTATAATGGAATCATCAAAGCGACAGGAGCAATTCCATCCATGAACGACCTGATCGGCTTCTTCGATTCCGGCGTCGGCGGCGTCAGCGTATTGCGCGAAGCCGTGCGGCTGCTGCCCTGTGAGCACTTCCTGTTCTTCGGCGACAACCGAAACGCGCCCTATGGTCCGCGCCCGCTGGCGGAAATACGCCGGCTGAGCGCCGCGGGCATCCGCAGGCTGCTGGACCGGGATGTGAAGGCCATCGTGATCGCCTGCAACACCGCCACCTCCGCCTACGCGGAGATCCTGCGGGCGGAGCACCCGGAGCTGCCCATCGTGGGCATGGAACCGGCGCTAAAGCCCGCCCACTACGCCCGCCACGGCGGCCAGGTGATCGTGCTGGCCACCGACGCGACGCTGCGTCTGGAGAAATTCCAGCGGCTGATGGCGCGCTACGGCGACGACGTGATCCCCGTAGTCGGCCATGGACTGGTGGAGCTGGTGGAATCCGGGCGATCCGCTTCCCCGGAGGCGGGCGCGCAGCTGAAGGCCCTTCTGGAGCCCTACACAGGCCGCCAGATCGACGCCATCGTGCTGGGCTGCACCCACTATCCCTTCCTGCGCGAGCCGATCCAGGCCCTTTTCCCGGCCGCTCAGATCTTCGACGGCCTCGCGGGGACGGCGGCACAGCTGAAGGCGCTGCTGGAGCGCGGCGGTCTGCTGACCAAAGGCGGCGAGGGCAGCGTGGCATTTGAAACCTCGGGCGACCCTTCCGTCATCAAGCTGATGAAGCGGCTGATGTACGGGGATACTTGATTCATTTCTTTATAAAAAACATGGACGCGCAATTTGCGCGTCCATATCGTTTGTGCCTCCTGTTCAGACGATGAAACCGCCCGCATTGGGATCCTTGTAGGTGGGCACCGGCTGACCGTTATAGGTCATGGCGGCGATCTCCTTTTTGAAGCGCCCCATGCGGTACAGCTCCTGCAGGTCCTTCAGGGCGAAGATCTGACCCATGATGTTATTGGGATTGGCCAGGTCCTGCTGATACTTCTTCAAATCCGTCTCGTCTGCGAAGGTCAGCATCGCCTTCTTCCAATCCATGTGGTTCCACTTGCCGTAGGTATTGGTCAGACGAATCCGCAGGTTGGGATCGTATTCATCGCGATTCGCGGAAACCTCGGCGATCAGCCGTTTCAGTTTGTTGTTGTATGTGGAATCCCCCACTTCGGCCAACCGGTCGGCGATGGCGTCCATTTGTCGGACGTCGTCTTCCTTCATCAGCCGGTCCAGCAGCGCCCCGGCATCGCTCTCCGTTTCGATCTGCTTCTTAAACCGGTCTGCGGCGGCATTCCCATCGAACTTCGACAGGGTCGTCTCCGCATGGCTGCGTACGCTCTCCGTAGCGCCGTTCTCGGCAACCTGAACCAGCAGGTCCTTGTCGCGGATGTCCTCGATCTTCCCCACCGGCAGGAAGGGAATATCCGGGCTCGTAAAGGCCCTGGCGATCTGTTTGGGATCCGTCAGCCTGTCCCACACGTCCTTGCACAGCAGGTCGTAGCTGCTGACGACATAGATCCGCTGCTTTTCCAGGAGGGGCAGTCCGCTGCATTCTTCTTTCTTTTTGCCAAGGGCGATCAGCAGATCCACCAGGTCGCGCTGCTCGACTATGCCCGTCAGCGCCTCCAGGAAAAAGGAGCGGTTCGGCGCGGACAGGGCGATATCAAAGCAGAAATTGCGCATCCCGTTCAGCGTGGTCCGGTAGGATTCCGGCGTTTCGCAGTAGTGCTCCAGCTCTTCCTTCTTCCGGCTGATCCATTCCCGTATGGCGGTCTTGCGGACGGCCTCGCTCAGATCCCCGTTCAGCGCCAGCGAAGAAACGGCGCTGTTGGGAACGAGGTTTTTCATGCCCGCCTCCAGCACGTCGTACTGGTTTTCCTTCAGGAGCAGCGGCAGCAGTTTATCCTGATTGCGAACCTTTGCGATGGCCTTGGCGCGGGTCTCGTGATTCTTGCTGTTCAGCTTCATATTCAGGAACATGCTCTCAACCCTCTCGTTCGTCGGTCGATCTATTTCACCACGGGCCGCTGGTAATGGGGCATTTCGATGCCCTCGGCGTCGAATCTGGCCTTGATTCTGGTGCGCAGGTCGCGCTCGATGCGCCAGTGCTCGCCGATCGGGCACTGGGCCGCGATGCGCACCATCACGCAGTCCGGTTCAAAGGCGAGGATGCTCATCACTTCCGGCGCGCCGGAAAGGCCCTCAATCTCCTGACCGGCCCGTTCCATCTCATCCTTCAAAACGGCGACGATCTTCGCCTGTTCGACTTCATAGGGACAGCGCACGTCCACGATGGCGCGTTTGAAGCCGCGGCTCATGTTCGTCAGCGTGCGGATATCGCCGTTGGGGATCACATAGACGTTGCCGTTGTAGTTGCGCACCACGGTGGTGCGGATGGCGATGGACTCCACTTCGCCCTGCAGGCCGTTGATATCCACGATATCGCCCACGGAGATGCTGCCCTCCATCCAGATGAACAGGCCGGAAATGACATCCTTCACCAGCGTCTGCGCGCCGAAAGCGATGGCGATGCCGCTGACGCCGGCCACGGCGAGGATCGAACTGACGTTGACCCCGAAGATGCTGAGCACCGCCGTGACCATGATGAAATACATGATGTAGTTGAAGATGCTGGTGACGAGCGATTTGATCGTCCTCATCTGGTGTTCGGTGCGCTGGCCGCGCTGGCCGCGGATGCGCACGATGGACGTGATCATGCGCCGCCCGATGCGGATCAGTATGCACGCGACGAAGATGGCGAACGCCGCCATCAGCAGGCGCGTCGTCAGCATCGGCAGCTCCGCGACGATGCTGCCAGCCTTGCTGCCGGCGCTTTCGATGATATCCCCCACCTGTTCCGCCACGCCCTGGGCGGATTCTTCGGCAAAGGCGGCCGGAATGGTATTCAGCATGTCCGATTCTCCTTATTCTGAGGATATCTATACTATATCATCCGGCCGCGCCGTTGGCAAGCCCTGCGCCAGCGCTGCTCTTTTTTCAGAGCCGAGAGATCCACGCCCTGAGCCTGCAGCTTTTCGAAAGCCGCGATGGGTTCCTGTGCCGCGCTTCTCAGCGTCTGTTTGACCATTCCCCACCCGCTTGGCGCAGCCTCGGCCTGCCGGGCATAATTCTGCAAATCCGATTCGCTGAAAATGCGGCCGGCGATTTCGTTGAACTGTCGCATTTTTCCCTCGTCGAGTTGGCCGCAGCCATCCAGGTACTTCAGCGCGTCCCGGTACCGATCCAGGATCGTCCCGCCGCGCGGTGCGGTGCTGACGCCCACGGCCCGCGCCAGCTCTTCCGCGGCCGCCCTCTGCACGGCGATCGTGCCGGCGTTCGCCAGCCAATTCAGCCGCCGCACGTCTGCCTCCGGGTTGAACAGCGGGTCGTTCCGGTTTTTTTGCTTTCCGCCCGGGTGTAGTAATCGCGATGGGCGGGCTCCTTCCTGCAGCCGGTCCAGGCCATCATCAGCGCCATGTCACCGTCCTCTTCCTTCAGCTTCTTCAGCCCCAGCGCGTAGCGGACGGCAAAAAAGGCGCCCGCCGCGCCGCCGACGATCAGCGCGAACACGGCGAAGGTCGCGTCGCCGAGGCCGGAGAGGCCATCTTTCACCAGCATATCGATGCCCTCGGCCAGCAGCGCCAGGCACATTACCGCGCCAACCCAGCCCAGGCCCTTCTCCATGATCTTGTGCCTGTATTCCCACCTCACGCAGTCGGGACACAGCTTTTTGCGCACGGGCAGCGCGTAATCATAGTCATCCGATCCGGAATCCTTCAAGCGCCGCCGCCCGAAGGCGTACAGGGCCGCGCCGTCCT